>JAJKHX010000225.1 GCA_021154785.1 Nocardiopsis sp. | reverse complement strand
GGGCCCCGGGGAGCGCCCCGGCGGGCGGTGTCCGCCCGGGGAGGCAGTTCGAGCGGCGGGGCGACCCGGCCGCTGACGCTGTCGGCTTCGGCCGCGTTCCTGGCCCGGGCCGAGCCGGCCCCGCCGGCCGTGCCGGCCAGCCGCCGTGAGCCCGTGCCCGACTCGCCGTCCGTGTCCACCGGCGGCGGCGCGTCCGGCCGCAGCCGCGATGCGTAGGTATCCCCGCCCCCGGCCTGCGCCGCAGCGCCCTCGGTCATGACGGCGGTACCCGCCGCGGCTCCGGCCGCCACGCCGGCCGCCGCGGCCGACTGGCCCTGGTTGCGGCGCGCCCACCGGGCGGCCCGGTAGCTGGCCACGCCGGGGACCGCCGCGGTGGCGGCGTCCAGCGTGGACCGGCGGAACGTGTGACCGGCTTCGCGCAGGCTGTACTCGGCCCGTTCGGTCGAGCCGATGGTGCCGTAGCCGACCGCGGAGAACAGGTGCGAGAACGGCTTGCGGTAAATGAACACCGCCACCGTGACCAGCGCGATCATCAAGATCTTGAGCGCCCATGGCAGCACGGCATCGGCCGTCCCCATGATCAGCGAGTAACAGTAGAGCAGCACGGACAAGACGATCGCGACCGCGGCCTGTTTCATCAGCACGCCGACCAGCATCTCGAACCACCGGATCGCGATCACCCGGCCGAACCCGGGATGGGTCCCGATGATCAAGAAGAACGGGCCGGCCACCAGCAGCAGCAAGAAGCCCAGCTTGAGCACGATCAAGGTCAGCGCGATCAGCAAGATGAGCAGCCCGGCTACCAGGGCGGCGAACATGGCCGCGAACGCGATCTCCAGCCTCGTGGTCCACTGATTGCCCTGGAACAGGGAGTAGACCGCCGGGTCGTTCTGCTGCATCCGGGTCGCGATGCCGGAGTAGGTGGACTGCTTGGCCTGGATCAGCGCGGTGCCCGGGGTCTCGTTGGCCGCGATGGCCTGCGACCACAGCAGCGACCGGCCGTAGGTGTTCACCACGGTCTGCTGGCCGCCCGGGGCAGCCGCGAACGCGGTGCTGCCGAGCTCGCCGTACAGCCAGGGCTTGCACACCAGGACCGACCACAGCTCGTTGGCGTTCTCGTCGACCAGGGCGTTGCCCGAGGTGTAGGCGAAGTTGCCGGCCACGCTCTGCGGGTCGCCCGTCTGCACCGGCAGGCAGTTGCTGCTGGCCGGGGCGGGCAGTTTGGAGAACGCGGTGTTGAGCACCTGGGTGACGCCGTTGGACACGGTGGTGCCGACGCCGGTGAAGTCGGCCGGCTTGCCGATCAGCGCGATGGCGGCCACGCAGGCCACCACCATCCACAGCGTGCCCTCGATGGTCCGGGTGGCCCGCTTGCGGATCAGCCCCTGCCAGGCCAGCCAGATCGCGCCGAGGATGACCACCGGCGCCAGGAAGGGGAAGTAGATCGCCTTGCCCAACGCGGTGATCAGCCGGTTCACCGCGTCCTGCAGCCACGTCAAGATGCTGTTGCCGGCCGCCGACTGGTAGACGGTGATCGTCACCCGGTCGACCGACTTGGCGGCGTCGAAGACCATCCCGGCCACGTTGTTGCCGATCAGCGACGTCAGGTCGGAGCACTGCAGGCCGTGCGCGGCCCAGAACTGGCCGGCCACCCCGTAGTTGTCGTAGAGCGTCTTACCGCCCGCGGCCGCGGCGGGCGGCTCGATCATCGCGTTCAGGCCGCCGGTGGCCTGCTCCGGTACTGGCAGCGAGGGCTCGCAGATGTTGTTGGCGGCGCCGAGGATCCCGCTGGTGCCCGAGTTGCACAGCCCGATCAGGCCGCCGATGTCCCCGATGCCGGGTACCTGGCACACCCCGCCGGGCGCCGCCGGGTTCGCCGGGGTGAGGCTGGCGGTCAGCCGCGCCGGGATGGCGGCGGCGTGGTTCGCATCGGCGGTCCTCGCCGTAGTGGCCGCGCTGGCCGCCTGGGTCGCGCTGGCCGCCTGGGTCGCGTGGGTCGCGGCCAGCGCGGGGGTGGCGATCGCGAGGGCGGCCACCGCGAGCAGCAGCACCTGGATGACCCGGCGCGAGATGCGCCGGCCGGGTCGGCGTGATTCAGCGCGATCTCGCCGCGGGGAACCGGCGGGTTCGGGTGAGGCGGGCGAGTTAGCCATCGTGAGGGAGCTCCTGGGTTTCTGCGGTTAGGGCGACGCTTCCGGCGCTCGCGTGCTGGCCGCTGACGAGCCGGCGGCCGGGCGGTCTTCGCCCGGGTCCGGCGCATCCGCGCTGGGTTCCCTGCGTGCAGCCGGGTCAGGCTGGCTGAGCCTGGCCCGGGTGGGATTGGTATCGATCCAGTCCCTCAACTCGTCCGAAACCAGGTCGACCCCAATGCGCCCGGCTCGGTTATCCAGATCACGGAAAATGCACTCGCCGTTGCCGAGCGAGCGCAGTACGGCCTTGTGGTCATCCGATGGCGCGACCCCGAGCAGCGCCATGACGTTCGCGACCTCGGCCCGCTCGGACGAGCGGAACGCGAACACCCCGGACAGGCAGTTGGTCACCTGCTCGTTCAGCAGGTCGCCGGCGTTCTGCGAGACCAGCACCAGCGCGGTGTTCCTCGACCGGCCCATCCGCGACACCTCGGGCACCAGCTTGGCGCCCTCCGGAGTCGAGGTGATCGCCCACGCCTCGTCCAGGAAGATCGCCTTCGGCAAGGTCCGGTCGATGCCGTTGAGCAGCTTGCGAGCGAACTGCGAGACCAGGTACAGCAGCGCCACCGACAGCCGCTGCTCGTAGGAGTAGTCGTCCCGGCTGGTGTTGGAGTCCGGCAGCGTCAGCCCCGCCAGCGTGAAGACCGTGGTCCAGCCCTCCGCGTCGATCTGCTGGCCCACCGAGGGCGCGAAGCACAGCCGGGCCAGCCTCATCTCCGAGACCGCCCGCATCACCGCGCCGGTGTTCTTCCACGCCGGGTCGTCGGACTGCTCCAGGTACGTGATCACCTTGCCCAGGCTGGGCCGCTCGGTCCCGGCCACCGCGCCGACCGCCTGGATCATCGCGCTCTCGCGTTCCTCGCTCATCCGCGGCAGCAGCAGGCGCAGCGTCTCGGTGGCCATCGTCCGCTTCTCGGACAGGTCCATCCCGAACGAGAACGGGTCGAGCAGTCCGGGCGCCGCCGAGTTCAGCGGCAGCACGCGCGCCTTGCGCCCCTGCCGGGACAGGTACTCCGCCAGCGACTCCGCGTCGCCCTTGGGGTCGATCACCGCCACCGTCGCGCCGCGCATCGCCAGCTGGTAGATCAACAGCATGGCCAGCGTCGTCTTGCCGCCGCCGGGCTCGCCGGTGATGGCCACCGCGGTCGGCCGGTTACGCGCCGCCGCCAGCAGCGGGTCGAAGTGGACGACGGACCGGGCCCGGCCCAGCGTCTCGCCGATATACGGCCCGACCCAGCCCGAACCGGAGGCGGCGTCGGTCCGGTCGCCGATTTCTACCGTCGCGGTCGGCATCCCTCCGGCGATCGTGTAAAGCGGCTGCCGCTGCACATAGGAATTCAGCCGGATCCGCTCACCGGGCAGCGCCTCGCACAGCAGCGAGAACTGGTCGCCGGTGGAGTTAACCACGTCGATCCCGATATCGCGGTAATGCTCGATCACCGCCTCGACCCGCCGGACGCACAGGTCCCTGGTCGGGGCCGCGACGATCAGCCGGTGCCAGCCGTACACGAAAGGCAGCCGTTCCTTGGTGATGCCGTGCTCCAGCATCCTGGCCGCGGCGATCTGCTCGGCCAGGGCAATGGGCGCCTCCGCGCCCGCCTCCCGGATATGCGCGTCCATATCGCGCGCGTGCGCGAGCCGGCGGCTGACGTCCTTGCTCGCCTTGGCCGGCGGAATCAGTTTCATCCGGGAGCTGATTTCCACCGGGAACGGCAGCGCGTCCGCGAAATGCAGCCACGGCTCCCCGTCCGGGAAGGCCATCACGTCGGGAAAACGGGCAAACGACAGGAACGCGGTGTACGACTCCCCGGAAACGTGTTCCAGGCACAGCAGGGTCCGCCCGTTGTGGACCTGCCCCTCGAAGAGGGTGTCGATCTCGCCCGCGCCCCAGCGCCTGCGCTTGGTCGCGGACGGCAGCGGCTCCCCCGCCGTCTGCATCAGCGTGTGCTGCACCAGCCAGGCGATCTCGCTCGCGGCGGCGTGCCGGGCGACCAGCGCGCTGGCGTTCAGGGCCCGGCCGAGCCGCTCGGCGTTGTCCGTCCATTTGGCGATCTCCGGCGGGCCGATCGATTCGTCCTCGATCCCCAGCGCGCTCTCGCCGCGGTTGTAGACGCCGCGGAACTGCGAGAAGACGCCGCCCGAGAGCTGCGCGCGCACGCCGCGCTGGCCGAGGCGGACCCCGATGTAGATCTCCTTGGCCCAGAAGTCCTTCGCCCAGACGTGCTGGTAAGTCTGCTCCAGGTACTCCCGCCAGCCCGGGCCCCCGTCCGCGGTCGCATCCAGGCCGGTGGCCCAGGCGTGCGCCGGGTAGGCGCGGTGCGCGATGCGCAGGTGCACCTCGGCGTCCGGCATCCTGATCGCGGCCAGCGCGACCGTGATGTTGGTGGCCAGCGCCTCCCGCTCCTCGGGGGTGGTGAACTCGTACGAGACCGAAGGGATGCGGTAGTACGCCCATGCGTGCGTGTCGGTGAGCAGGATCCGGTCGTCGAAGTACCGGATGGCCAGGCGGGCACGGCCCCGGGAGTTCCGGGAGCCCTTAGTCCGAGTGCTCACCGGGATTCCTTCCGGGAACAGGACTCGCCGAAGCCGCGGACAGGGCCGCCACCAGCACTCCGGCCAGCGCCGTGTAGGCCAGCCGGGCCTGCGGCTGCAGGGCCACCTGCGGATACTGTGTTTCCCTGGGGGGACGACCCCCCGGGACCCCCCCGTGCCCCCCTAGGGAAAGGCAGTCGTCCCACGGGACCCGCACGATGGCGCGGCAGCGCCCCCGGGCCACCGATTCGGCCCGGAGCACGTCCGGCATCGTCCGCTTGCTCACCCCGTTGACGACCGTCACCGCGCGGGCCGCGAGCTCGCCGTAGCCGTGCGCGCCGAGCCATTGCTGGGTGTTGGCCAGCGAGGTCGCCGCGTCCGGGCTGGCCGGGGCGACCAGGATCAGCTGATCCGCCGCGGCCAGCACCCGGGTCAGGCCGGACGGCGACGGGTCGATCATGGTCAATGCGTACCGTTCGGTCAGCAGGTCGGCGAGCCGCCCGAAGCCGGCCCCTTCCAGAACGCCGTGGCCCGGCCCGCCGGCGACCACGTCGAGCCGTGCGCCTGGTCCCGGTCCGGCCAGCAGTTCCGGCGGATCGGCGGGCCCGGGCTCGCGCCCGGCCAGCAGCGCCTGCGGCGTGGTAGCCGGCGCATGCCGGGTGGCCAGGGAAGTAGGCCCGGGGTTGAGGTCAAGTGCGGCCACCGGGATCCCGCGCACCGCAGCCAGGATATGGCCGGCCATCAGAGCGGTCACGGTCTGGCCCGCTCCCCGGGTGCAGCCGAGGACCGCGATCCGGGACGGCGCGGCCAGCGGCAACCGGGCACGGTCACGATCCAGCGCCTCCTGGTCCCGCTTGCCCGGCCCCTGCCCGCCGGCGACCACCTTCACCTGGCGGCGCCAGCTGCTGGCGTCACCGCGGCTGCCGGGGCCGCTCAGCGCCCGCTCGATGGACGGCAGCGGCCGCCCGCGCTACGCGGCGACGAACTGGGCCGCGGCCGGC
>JAJKHX010000224.1 GCA_021154785.1 Nocardiopsis sp. | reverse complement strand
GAGCGCTTCTTCCAGGCTGCCGAAACGCGGGATCACGTCGTCGAGGCCGGTGATGGCGAAGATGCGCAGGATGATGGGGGTGGTGAGGACCAGGCGGAGCTCGCCCTGTTCGGCCTGGGCCTGCTTGTGCGCGCTGACCAGGGCGTGAATTCCGGCCGTATCGCAGAACTGGGTCTGGCTCATGTCGACCACCAGCGTGCCGCGGCCGCCCGCGGCCGCCTCGAGCAGCGCTTCGCGCAGCCTGGCCGCGTTGGTGATGTCGACCTCAGCCGGCGTCACCACCACCGGCAGCCCGCTGATCGTCTCGACCGGGAACCCGGCGTCAGGCATCCGCGTCCGCCTTCCTCTCCTCGTGCCGCCTGATCATGAGCAGGGCGATGTCGTCGCGGACCGGCTCGCTGCCGACCAGGGCTCCCATCACCGCGATGCAGGCCGTCTCCGGAGACTGGGCCGTCACCGCCTGGCCGAGCCGGCCGAGCCCTTCGTCGATCACCTCACCCGGACGCTCGATGAGGCCATCAGTGTAGAAGCACAGCAGGGTTCCGGGCGGGACCGGCACGGTGGTCACCGGGCGCCGTGCCCGGAAAGTCACGCCGATCGGCGCGCCCGGCCGGATCGGGGCCAGCTCCGCTGGCTGTCCCGGCCGCGCGATGAGCGGCGGGAGATGTCCGGCCAGGGCGACGTGCACCCGGTCGAGCCCCGGCTCGAAGACGGCGTAGAGCACGGTGGCCATGGCGTCCGGCTCGAAGTGCTGCATCTTGCGGTCGAGCCGGCTCAGGACCTCGGCCGGATCGGTGCTCTCCAGCGCGTAGGCGCGCAGCGCGCTGCGCATCCGGCCCATGATCACGGCGGCGGGCAGGCCGGATCCGGCCACGTCGCCGACCGTCACGCACAACTGCCCGGACGGCAGGGTGAACACGTCGTACCAGTCGCCGCCCACCGCGCCGCCGCCCGGGATGTACCGGGCGGCCATTTCCACCCCGGCGATGGCCGGGAGCGCCGAGGGAACCAGGCTGCGCTGCAGCGCGGTGACCGCGGCCCGGTCCGCCTGAGCGGTGATCGACCGCACGGCCGCCGCGGCGCGGTCCGCCGCCATCTGCAGCAGTTCCACGTCGTCGCTGGTGAACTGGCGTGGTGTCAGCGACCCGACGTGGAGCACGCCGATCACCCGGCCGCCCGCCACCATCGGGACGCCCATCAGCGACTGGATTCCCTTGGCCCACAAGATCGGGTTCAGCACGGTGGTGTGATCCACCCGGTCCAGGATGACCGGGCGGTGCTCGGCGGCGATCCGGCCGGCGAAACCGCGGCCGACCGGGATCCGCACGCCCTGACGGACTTCGTCCTCCAGGCCCGCGGCCGCGGTGGCGATCAGCTGCCCGGACGAGAAGTCCAGCAGCAGCGCCGCGGCCGTGTCGGCCCGCAGCGCGTTCCTGGTCCGGTTGAGCAGTTCCGTCAGCAGCTCACGATCGTCGAGCCGGGACAGCGCCGCATCGGTGATCGACTGGATATCCCGGAGCCTGGCCCCGTCCGAAGCCGAGTTCACGGCGGTCGCCGCGCCGCCTTCCACCTCCATGAAGATCACCTTAGGCTCCGTCCGCCATCGTGAATAGCGTGCTCGGCTACCCACCGATAGAGACGGAAACCCCGGCGGCCGGCGGCGTGTTTGCCACCGGGCCCTCAGGGGAGCCACGGAGACGACCTGGGGTCGTCGCGAGCCGGGAGGTGCCCATGGCGGCAACGAAGCAGGAAGCTCGGCGAGAAGTAGCGTCCGAGGAGGTGCCGTGTCCGGTTCCGGTGAGAACGAAAGGGCCAACCGCATAGGGCGGGAAGCGGCGCGGCTGCGCCGTCAGGTCGCGGCGGCGGCTCGGGCCGTGGCCGCCACCGAGGACCAGGTGGCCGAGACCTTCGAGAAGGTAGCGGAGCACCGGCCGGGTCCCGACGCCACGCGGCTGCGCGCCAAGGCCGAGGAGGCCCGGCGGTTCGCGGCGAAGGAACGCGATCTCAGCCGGGAGTACGACGAGAGCGCCGACGACTATGAGGGCCGGCCCTAGCGAAGGCCGCGTTTACCCGGAGCGCGCCGGGTTAGGAAGGTGCGCCGCGGCTCGTCCCCGGCCCGGCTAGGCGGTTCCGTAGTCGAACCGGATCAGGATGCTCGTTCCGGCCGGGCCGGAGATCGACTGCAGCTGATCGGCTACCTGCCGGACGACCCACAAGCCGTGGCCGGGCTCGCACGGCAGCGCGTTCACGGCGGCCTGCCCGAAGGACGCCCGCGGCCGGTCAGACCCGGGGCGGCCGCCGTCGTCGACCTGGCAGAGCAACGCCCGGGCCAGTCTCCACATCCGCAGCCGCCCCGCTCCGCCACCATGCACGATGGCGTTCGCCG
This sequence comes from Nocardiopsis sp., assembly GCA_021154785.1. Taxonomy (GTDB): domain Bacteria; phylum Actinomycetota; class Actinomycetes; order Streptosporangiales; family Streptosporangiaceae; genus Palsa-504. Next base: position 4,903 of record JAJKHX010000224.1, on the reverse strand, counting down.
CCAGTTCGTGGACGGCCAGGACCATGTCCTCGACCCGGTCTTCGGGAAACCCCGCGCGGCTGGCGCAGGCTCGCGTCCGGACCCGCATCGTATCCAGCGTGCCCGGATCGAACCTGAGGTCAAGGACCGCGGATACGCCATCGGCGTCGGCCAGTCCTGGCCATCCTCGATGAACCCGGTCGCCGTATCCGGCCGGTTCGCCGGGATGAGGGCTGTCAGCCATGGGTCACCGAAAGCCCCTGGTGGGGGAAGCTTGAGGGGCTGTTCGTGGTAATCGCCTCTCCCGCAGGTAGCTTCTTCGGAGCTGGCTCACGTCAGCGGCCCGCGCAGGCGGCGCAGCCGACAGCCGTCCCCTACCAGCGGCACCGGCCGTTAAACCGTTCCTCGCATCCTTCGTTTTCCGTCCGGTAGATCGCGTGAGGATTTCGCACGCTTCGTTTCGCGCCCCGGCGCGGGCTGGCAGCCTGGATGAGTCAGCGACGGAAGCAGGTCTGCATGTGCGACCAGGACGCATCGGCGGAGGCGAGGCCTGCCGTCGTGATACTGCCCGCCGAGATCGAGCTGGCCAGCGCCTGCCCGGCCTACGAGGCCCTGCGCGAGGCGGTGGCATCCGGCGTCCCGGCGGTCATCGCGGACCTGACCGGTACCACGTTCTGCGATTACCCCGGCTTCCATCAGCTCGTCACGATCGGCCGCCAGGCGGCGGTTGGCGACGTCCAGCTCCGGCTGGTCATGCCCGCCGACGGAACGGTACGACGCTGGCTGGAGTTCCTGGCGCAGCACCGGCTGGTCCGGGTCTACCCGGGCCTCGAGGCGGCTACCACCGGCCGTGGTCGATGACCTCGCCGAGGGGACGGCCGTGGGCATAGACGGGCACTCTTCCTCGTTCGGCCTAATGGGGGCTGGACCACGACGGAGGAGCACGGTGGTGACCGCATCAGCCGGTGTCGTCCCAGACCTCGATGATTTCACTGCCCGGTGGGAGGCCTGGCACGGCCGCCACCAGGCCCGGCTGGCCGACCCGCACGGGTTCCTGGCCATCACCGGCCGGCACTGGCTGGACGGCGAGCCGCGGCGGTTCCCCGACGCGCCCGGGGAGTGGTCGACCGGGCCGGACGGCGTCGTCGTCGACCTGGCCACGGGCGAGGAGCTGGTCATCGGCGGGGAGCCGGTGCGCGGGCGCCATGATTTCGGGATCATCCCCGAGCGCGGCGGCGTGAACGCGGTATGGGGAGACGCGGTGATCGAGGTGGCCAAGCGCGGCGGGAACGACCTCGTCCGGCCGCGGCACCCGGGTAACCCGCTGCGGACGGAGTTCGGCGGCACGCCGGCCTACCCGCCGCATCCGCGCTGGGCGGTCACCGGCCGCTACGTACCGTTCGCCGAGCCCCGCCCGACGACGGTCGGCTCGGTGGTCGACGGGCTCGAGCACGTCTACGACGCCCCCGGCCGGGTGGAATTCACGCTGGACGGGCGGGACCTGGCCCTCACCGTGTTCCCCGGCCACGAGCCGGGCAGCCTGTCCGCCCTGTTCACCGACGCCACCTCCGGTGTCACGACCTACGCGGCCAACCGCTCCCTGCTGCTGCCGGCGCCCGCCGCCGATGGCACGGTCATGCTGGACTTCAACCGCGCGGTCAACCTGCCGTGCGCCTATACCGACCTCGCGACCTGTCCGCTGCCGCCCGCCGAGAACCGGCTGCCCGTAGCGGTCGAGGCCGGAGAGCAGATACCGAACGAGCGAGCTTGACTCCACCACGGTCCGCCGCCCGTGGTTACCGCCGGGCCCATTCCTCGGCCAGCAGCTGGTAGGAGCGGACCCGGTCGGCGTGGTCGTGGGTGATGGTCGTGATGATCAGCTCGTCGGCCCCGGTAGCGTCGCGGAGGCGTTCCAGCTGGTCCGCGACCTGGCCGGGGGTTCCGGTGAACTGGGTGTCGACCCGGTCAGCGACCAGCTCGCGGTCGGCCTCGGTCCAGGGGTGGCGGCGGGCCTCGGCCGGGGTGGGGAACTGGATGGCGCCCTCGGCGGTGCGGATGCTGCGCACCCACAGGCCGTAGCCGGCCGCCAGGTCGCGGGCTTCGGTCTCGGTATCCGCCACCACGACATCGGCGGAGACGCTGACGTAGGGCTGACTGAGCTCGGCCGAGGGCCGGAACGCGGCCCGGTAACCGTCCGCCGCCTCCAGCACGGTGGCCGGGCTGACGTGGTAGTTCGCGGCGAAGCGGAGGCCGTTGCGCCCGGCCACCTCGGCGCTCTCCCCGCCGCTGCTGCCCAGGATCCACAGCTGCAGCGCGGCGCCCTCACCGGGGACGACGTGGGCCTCCTCCCCTTCGGCGGAGCGGTAGGTGCCGGCGATCAGGGCGAGGACGTCGCCGACCTGCTCGGTGTAGTTCTGCGGCTCGGCGTGCGGCAGCTGCAGCAGCTTCTTCTGCAGGGCGAACCGGGGCGAGCCGAGCAGCGGCCGGATGTCGAACCGGGGCGGGATGAGCAGCCCGTTCGGCGTCCGTCCGTCGGTGACGGTGGCCGCGGCACCGCCGCCCACCAGCGCGGGGGCCTTGGCCTCGCGGGTACGCCCGCCGGAGCGGCCCAGGCCGAGGTCGAAGCGGCCGGGGTGCAGGGCGTCGAGCAGGCCGAACTCCTCGACCGTGGACAGGGCGGTGCGGTGCCCCATCTGCACCGCCCCGGAGCCGAGCCGGATGGCCGACGTCGCGGCGGCGGTCAGGGCCAGCACCACGGCCGGGGAGGTGCCGGCCACGCCCGGGTTGAGATGATGCTCGGCGAACCAGTAGCGGGTGTAGCCGAGTCGTTCGGTCTGCTGGGCCAGGTCGATGCTGTTCCGCAGCGCCTGGGTCGCGTTCGATCCGGTCGAGATCGGGACGAGGTCCAGGACGGTCAGCGGGGTGTTGGGCATAGGGTTTCCTCTCAGCCGCCGGCGGTGGCCGGGGCGGGCACGGCGCCAGTGTTGACGGCGCCAGTGTTGATCGCGTCGTCACCGACCGGGCCGCCGCCCCAGCCCCACGGCGGGTCGGGGATCTCGTGGTAGCGGTGCACCTTCTCGATCACCTGGGCCGGACTGCCGATCAGGGCCGATGAGCGCTCGGTGAAGTCTTCCAGCGTGCCGAACACCGGCTGCACGCCGAGCCGGGACTGCATGGCCAGGTAGCCGGCGAAGACGGGCCGGTAGGCGTCGATCGCGTCCTGGGAGTTCGGGGTGGCGTAATAGCCGGCCGTCCCCGCGCCGACCGCGATGGCCGCCGGGTCATGCCCGTAATAGACCCACCGCTCGCGGTAGTAGCGGATCAGCTCGGCGTAGGGCTCGATCGAGTTGGTGACGTTGGCCGAGAACAGCGGGTCGCCGTACCGGGCGGCCAGGTCGACCGATTCCCGGCTGGTGGCGCTGCCGTGCCAGATCCGGATCGGGCGCTGCAGCGGCCGCGGCCAGACCTCCGCCTCGTGCAGCGGCGGCCGGAACTTCGTGTCATAGGTGATCTTGTTGTCGTGCCACAGCCGCCGGAATACCTCGTACGACTCGGCGTTGCGGTCCCACTGATCCTGCGGCGTGACGTGGAACAGCCCGCGCTGGGCGGCGCCGTTGCCCTTGCCGATGATCAGCTCAAGCCGGCCGCCGGACAGGTGGTCGAGGGTGGCGTAATCCTCGAAGGCGCGCACCGGGTCGAGTAGCGACAGCGTGGTGACCGCGGTGAACAGCCGGATCCGCGTGGTCAGGGCGGCGACGTGGCTGAGCACCACGGTCGGCGCGGAGGAGATGAACGGCCGCTCGTGCCGTTCTCCGACGCCGAACCCGTCGAAGCCGAGTTCCTCGGCCAGGCGCGCGTTGCCGAGCACCTCCTGGAGCCGGTCCTGGGTGGACTTCTGCTCCCCGGTGACCGGATCGGGGGCGTGCACGATCAAGGTGATGGTGATGAACCTCATGAGGCGGCCCGGGTGGCCGCTGTCTGGCCGGGGTTTTGCAGCGGGGCGAGGCCGAGATGGTCACGCAGGGTGGTACCGGAGTAGTCGGCGCGGAACACCCCGCGCTCCTGTAGCAGGGGGACGACCTGGTCGACGAACGGGGCCAGCCCGCCCGGGGTTATGTGCGGCACCAGGATGTAGCCGTCGGCCGCGTCGGCCTGCACGAGCTCGTTAATGGTTGTCGCGACCGTCTCGGCCGAGCCGATGAACGACTGGCGGCCGGTCACCTCGATGACCACCTCCCGGGCCGACAGTTTCCCGGCCTCGGCCCGGGCCCGCCAGTCGGCGGCCAGCGCGACCGGGTCCTTGGCGAACTGGCGGACGCTGGCCCGGCCCTTGGAGATCAGGGTGTCGCTGACCACCGGGTCGAAGTCCGGCAGCGGGCCGTCGACGTCGAAGTCGCGCAGTTCGGTGTTCCACAGCTGCTCGATGAACATCAGCGCGGTCTGCGGCGAGACCTGCGCCCGCCGTACCTCGTGGGCGAGCTCGGCCGCCTCGGCGTCGGTGTCGCCGAGCACGAACGTGGCCGCGGGCAGGATCAGGAGCTCGTCCCGGGTCCGGCCGAACCGGGGCAGGCGGCCCTTGACGTCGGCGTAGAAGGCCTGCCCGGCCTCCAGGGTGGAGTGCCGGGAGAAGATGGCGTCGGCCGATGCGGCGGCGAAGTCGCGGCCCTCGTCGGAGTCGCCCGCCTGGAAGATCACCGCCCGTCCCTGCGGCGAGCGCGGCACGTTGAACTGCCCGGCGATGTCGAAGAACGCGTCCTGGTGCCGGAACGCCCCCGGTTCCGCGGTGGCCAGGAACTGGCCGGACTCCTTGTCGGCCACGATCTCGTCGCCGTGCCAGGAGTCCCACAGCTCGTTCACGGTGGCCAGGAAGGTCCGGGCTCGCTCGTAGCGGTCGCCCTGGGCCAGGAAGCCGGCCCGGCGGAAG
>JAJKHX010000223.1 GCA_021154785.1 Nocardiopsis sp. | reverse complement strand
TGTGGCTGACCGCCCTGACATGGCGGTCGGCAACTCGCAAATCACCTCACGCGGATTGTGAAACGGAACGGCGAACCGAGGCGATGAGCGGGTCGTCCGAAGGCCACCGGACCCAGGCCCTGGCCGGCGCGGCATGATCCACGCCGGCCAGGGCAATGATGATCACGCAGTGGCCACCAGCAGCCCGGCGAGCCTGGCCGGGTGCGCGAGGGGGGAAGTGCCCGCCGCCGGCCCAGGACCTCGACGGTCGCGCCCGGTGCGGCATTTCACCGGCCGACGGCAGCGGCACGGCCGGTAATCCGGGAGCCCGGACCCGGTCCATGAGGAACGGGTCAGCCCGATCCAGGCTGCCCCGCCCGCCGTCTCGGTGGTGAGGCCCGGCGGCGGCAGCCGCCGCACCACGGCAGGCTGGTAGCGCCAGTGCAGGAATGTTATCTATTCCAGAGGTGGTACATAACCGGCCGCGTTATCCGCGGCGGCGGAGCCTCCATCATGTCCTCCCGGAATGTTCCCGGTCCGTGGCGGCGAACGTCTCGGCAGGCGCCGCTACCCGCCGCCGGGCCCGGGCCAGGGCCCGGCCGGTGGCGAGGTACCACTGGGTCATCACGATGACGGCGAGCGCCACCTCGATAGCGGTGCCGCCGTAGTACATCAGCTCGGCCCCGGCCTGGCGCTCGGCGGCCGGGCCGCCGCCGGCGGGCAGTATCCAGGCGTACATCAGCTTGGCCAGGATGTCGTGCCCGGCGGCCGCGATGACCAGCGCGGCCAGCCTCGCTCCGGTGCCCGGCCGGCGGCGGATCGGGTCGATGCCGATAACCGCCCAGCTCAGCAGGCAGCCCGCCAGGAACATATGCAGGTGCACCGCCGCGTGGATCAGGCTGTCGCGTTCGGCTGCCCGATACAGGCCGGTCAGGTACAGGCCGTAGAGGCCGCCCAGATCCAGCGTCACGGCGGTAGCCGGGGCAGTCAGTACCCCGACTGCGGAGCTGTGCAGCGCCCGCAGCAGGACGCGCCGGACCCCGAGCGGTACGGTGCGCAGGGCCAGGGTGACCGGCGCGGAAAGGGCCAGGAATACCGGGGCTGCCATGGCCAGCAGCAGGTGCTGGACGACGTGGACCTCGAACCGGTCGTCGTGGCTGGCCACTGGCGGCAGCAGCGCGACCCCGACGCATAGCGACCCGGCCAGCATGCAGGCCGCCCTGCGGGTAGGCCATCGGTGGCCGCGCCGGTCAAGCCGGTACCAGGCCAGGCTGTAGCCGACGCCGGCCAGCAGCGTCAGCGCGAGGGGTATCAGCTCGAGCACGCGCACTCACGCGGCCGTGTCGGCGTCGGAGCGGAACATGGCCGATCGCGCCACTCCCGCGCGGCCCGTCATCAGCACCGCCCCGGCGACGATCATGACGAACGCAGTGAGGTTCCAGGTCAGGTCGTAGGGCCAGACGGCGACGTGGTAGCGGATCTGATGCAATCCGAGCAGCTTGTGCTGCACGAGCCCGTCGTACAGCTGGAACCCGCCCGCCCCCGCCAGCAGCGCGGCCCACCAGCGTTTCGGGACGAAACCGTCACGGCGCAGCGTGTCCGCGAGCAGGAACAGCCCAGCCACCATCGCGACGAACCCGCCCGCGTGGAACAGCCCATCCGATACCAGGCCTACGGCCAGGGTGGACTTGTCATAGAAGTGGTGCCAGTGCAGCAGCTGATGGAACACGGTCTCGTCGATAAATGCCGCCAGGCCCACGCCCGCCAGCACCCCGGACCAGATCGTCCGCTTGATCTGCCTGCCCGCCATGTGACCGGCAGCACGCGCGGGACGCGAAATGGTCATGCGCTTGTCCTTCCTGCTTCACCGTCCATACCGCCGGGAAGCGAACCCGCCTCCGTCGTGCCGGCCGGTACCTGGGCGGCCCCCGCTTCCCCCCGCCATGACGCTTATTCACAGCCACCCTGGCCGCCTGAGGAGATCCTGCCGTCGGCGCATGAACGGCATGCGCCCGGGCAGGGCGGCCTGATGCCTAGGAGGTACACGCCGCAGGAGCGGGAGGCCCGGGCCCGCGAGGATTACCACGACCCCACCGCGGGCATCGGCGGTGCCCCGGCGGCCCGCAGTGCGCTCACCATGAGGCTGATCCTGGCTTCGTTCGGCCTTATCGCCTGCGTGACGGGCGCCGTGCTGTTCCTGACCGCGGTAATTCAGCCGGCCATCGCCGCGGTCTGGGCCTTCTTCGCGGCGGTCGCGCTGGCCGACCTGGTGGTGGTGGCTCGCCGTAAGCTCCGCGGCGAGCCTGGCTGAGCCCATGGAACAGCCAGCCCCGTTACCGGCATGCGAGAACGTCACCCGGCCCAGGACACCAGGGCGTGCATCCGCATGCGCCGCCGCCCTCCCCGCGCTGCGAAACGTACGCTGCCCAGAAGGCCGGCCTGCCGCCTGCAATGGCCGGGCAGAAATGTTTCTGGCGGCCACGACCGGACTGGCCCGGTTCAGGGTCGGGGACCGGATATGCTCACGGTCGGCGCGGTTGCGCTGTCGCATAACGGATAAGGACTTCAGGCACATGGCAACAGGCACGGTAAAGTGGTTCAACGCTGACAAGGGCTATGGTTTCATCGCCCCCGATGACGGGACGGCGGACGTGTTCGTGCACTTCTCCGCGATCGCGTCATCCGGTTACAGGTCGCTGGACGAGAACCAGAAGGTCGAGTTCGACACGACCCAGGGACAGAAGGGGCCGCAGGCGGAGAACGTCCGCCCGCTCTGAAGGCGCGCTGCGGGCCATGACGAGATCCTGGCCCGCACTGCCGCCCCCTGGCATGGCCGCCGCGTCTGTAGCACGGTGACCGCGTCCAGGGCTTTCATCCGGGCGCGGCGAGCACGCACTGACTAATCGGCGCGCTATCCCCGTTCCGGTCTCAGGCGGGCACCGCCACACACATCGGGTCAGCGCGCCCTTCTGTGGCTTTTGCCTGCCACAGCGTGTTGCTGTCGTCCGGCACGCCCTCGAGATTGGTCGTCGTTCCGTTACGGGTGCGTCCGCTCAGCCGCAGGCTCCGCCGGGTGCTCGTGCCCGTCGGCGGCGAGCCCGCTCCTGGCGCCGCTGAGGGCTACCGGCCGCCGGCTCGCCGATGCCCAGCTTGGAACGTGCCCAGGTGGCGAAGCGGTTGATCGCCTCCATGCGCGGCCCGGGACGGGCGCGGGCTGCCCGCGAGTTCACCGGGAAGCCGGCGCGTTCTTTCCGCCTTCCCCGTTGCCGGGACCGGCGCCGGAGAGTCGCGCTCAGTCCTTCGCGGCGGGGATGTCGGCGTGCTGGGCGGCGTCTTCGGCGGCCTGGGCGGCGGCGTGGTCCCCGAAGCCGACTCCGATGGCCTGGTCGTCGCGGCGGCGCTCGGCGTGGACCAGGTCGCCCAGCACCCTCCGGTCGGCGTCGGTGAGGTCGTCGACGAGAGGCAGGGCCCGCGGGTAGAGCTTGCGGGCCAGCACCGGGTTGAGTTCGGCGGCGTACATGCTGATCTTGGCCAGCAGGAGCAGGAAGGCCACGATGCCGATGACCGTCCCGAACGCCCCGTAGGTCGCCGAGGCGTTCTTGAGCTGGTGGGTTACCAGCCCGGTGCCCACGGTGATGAGCGCGGTGAACCCGACCGCGCCGGCCACCGCGCCGGGCAGCAGGCCGCGCGGGCCGATCGTCTTGGCGGTCAGCGCGGTGAAGCTGGCGAAATACAGGCCGCTGTTGATGACCAGCAGCCCGGCAAGGATTGGGATACGGATCGCGTAGTTGTGGGTGCCGCCGGTGACGTAACCGGTGACGAAGGCGTTGATCACGAACGCGGCGCCGATGGTGAACAGGCCGGCCAGGCTGCGGCCGAGGCGGGGCAGGAAACCGGTCCGTTCGGTCTGCGGGATGTTCCAGACCGTGGCCATCGCCTGCTGCACGGTCTGCGTCACGCCTTGCGCGCCGTAGAGCAGCCCGACCAGGCCGATGATCAGGCCGATCGTGCTGCCGTGCAGCGCGGTGCGGCTGGCCGGGTTGAAGCTCGAGCCCACCACGGGGAACTGGTGCAGGGTGCGCAGCAAGCCGTCGCTGATCCCCTGCTGGCCGATGAACCCGAACAAGGTCACCACGACGAGCAGCAGCGGGAAGATCGAGAGGAATCCGTACCAGGCCATCGCGACGACGACCAGGTTGGCGTTGTCGTCGCCGAACTTCTTCACCACCCCGTAGGCCGCGCCGGCCCAGGGTTTCCGCCGCTGCCAGCTGTCCACCGCGCCCATGACCCGCCGCACGGGTGCGAGCGCGTTCACCACAGTGTCCCGATGTCGCGCCCGGTCACCTGCGTCATCTCCATAAACTGCCTGGTACCCAGGTCAGCGGAAACTAACGTATCCAGTTCGTAAGCCGGGTCTTACCGCTCCCGGGCCCTGTGCCGGTCCGGGCCTGGGAGGGGGCGGGGTCTTGGGCTTGGAACCTTGCTCCCGTAGCGTTGTCTCACTGGACCCTTTACCGTAGTGACACCGGGAGCAGGCAATGACGCAGACCCCGCCTTATCAGGTAACCGACCCGGCGACCGGCGAGGTGACAGAGAGCTTTCCCTACGCCACGGACGCGGAGGCGACGGAGGCGCTCGCCGCCGCGACCGAGGCGTTCACGGCATGGAGGCAGCGCCCGGTCGCCGAGCGCGCCGCGATCGTGAAGCGGATCGCCGAGCTGTTCACCGAGCGCGCCACCGACCTGGCCGCCCTGATCACCAAGGAGATGGGCAAGCAGCCCGCGCAGGCCGTCGGCGAGGCCGAGTTCTGCACCGACATCTTCAACTACTACGCCGACAACGGCCCCGAGCTCATCGCCGACAAGCCGCTGCCCGGCCGTGACACCGCGCGCGTCGAGTACCGGCCCGTCGGCCCGGTCCTCGGCGTGATGCCGTGGAACTACCCGTACTACCAGGTGGCCAGGTTCGCCGCGCCCAACCTGATCGTCGGCAACACCGTCATACTCAAGCACGCGGAGAACTGCCCGACCTCGGCCCTGGCGATCGCGCAGATCATGAAGGACGCGGGCGTGCCGGACGGCGTGTACGTCAACCTCTTCGCGACCCACGAGCAGGTCGCCGAGATGATCGCCGACCCGCGGCTGCGCGGCGTGTCGCTGACCGGCTCCGAGCGGGCCGGCACCGCGGTCGCCGAGACGGCCGGCCGCAACCTGAAGAAGGTGGTGCTCGAGCTGGGCGGCTCCGACCCGTACATCATCCTCGACACCGACGACATCGAGAACGCGGCCGAGACCGCCTGGGCCACCCGGATGGAGAATGTCGGCCAGGCCTGCAACTCCAACAAGCGGATGATCGTCATGGACGACATCTACGACGACTTCGTGGCTGCCCTGGTCAAGCGGGCCTCCGCGATGTCACCGCGCCAGCCCGGCGATGACTCGGCGGGCTCCTACAGCCCGATGGTCTCCCGTAAGGCCGCGGAGAACCTCCTCGCCCAGGTGCAGGACGCGGTCGCGAAGGGCGCGACGCTGCACGTCGGCGGCACGCTCGATGACGGCAAGGGCGCGTACTTCGCCCCGGCCGTGCTCACCGGCGTGACCCCGGAGATGCGGGCCTACCGCGAGGAGCTGTTCGGCCCGGTCGCCGTGGTCTACAAGGTCAACGCCGACGACGAGGCGGTCAAGCTCGCCAACGGGGTGGACTTCGGCCTTGGCGGCGCGGTCTGGTCGACCGACGAGGAGCGGGCGATCAGGGTCGCCGAGCAGCTGGAGGTCGGCATGGCCAACGTCAACACCGCGGCCGGGGAGGGAGCGGACCTGCCGTTCGGCGGCACCAAGCGCTCCGGTTTCGGCCGCGAGCTCGGCCCCCTCGGCATCGACGAATTCGTCAACAAGCGCCTGTTCTACGTCGAGAAGTAGCGCTTAACGAGTAACGCCGCCCCCGCAGGCCACTCCCGGTGGCCGCGGGGGCGGCGCCCGCTCGGCTCGCGTCCCCCGGCCTTCCGGATTCTAGCTATTCACGTCTTCTCATCCTGTTATCGTCGGCGTGCCCTAGCTTGTCCTGCCTGCCGTAAAGGTTGCCGATGCGCATGTCCAGAGCGAGTTCCGCCCGGATGGCGGTCGCTGCTGCCGCCGTACTGGCCGCCGTCGCCGGCGGCACCGTCACGGCCAGCGCCGCCGCGCGCGGCGGCACCGCGAGCGGCACCGCGAGCAGGGCGCCCCACGCCAGCAACCCGAGCGGTCCGGGCACGCTGACCGTGCACCCGGCCGCCGACCATGTCCACGGCGCGTTCATGGCGCCGGTCCCGTTCAGCGACGCCCAGTGCGAGGCCACCTTTCGGGTCAAATGCTTCGTTCCCGACCAGGTCGAGGCGGCGTACAACCTGCCCGCGCTCTACCGGAGCGGCATCAACGGCAAGGGCCGGACCATCGTGATCGTCGACGCGTTCGGATCACCGACGATCGCCAACGACCTGCTGCAGTTCGACCAGTACCTGGGCCTGGGCACGCCGCCGCTGCGCATCGTCAAGATCGGGAAGGTACCGGCCTTCAATCCCGGCAACGGCGACATGATGGGCTGGGCGAACGAGACCTCGCTGGACGTGGAGTACGCGCACGCGGGCGCGCCGGACGCGAAGCTCGTCCTGGTCGAGGCAGGCAAGGATAACCTGCAGCAGCTCGCGCTCGGCGTCAGGTACGCGGTCCGGCACAAGCTCGGCGACGTGATCAGCCTGAGCTGGGGGGTGCCGGAGCAGGCTCTCGGGCGGGCATTCGCCGACTCGTACAGCTCCATCTTCAGCCAGGCCGCGAAGAGCCACATCAGCGTCGTCGTCTCCTCCGGCGACAGCGGTGCGAGCGGTCCGAGTGACCACGGCTATTACCGGCACCCGGTCGCCAGCTGGCCCGCCACCAGCCCGTTCGTCACGGCGGTGGGCGGCACCAAGCTCAACCTGAATGCCAGCGGCGGCCGCAACGGTCACGACGCGGCCTGGAACGACACCTACAGCTCCGCGGTAAACAACTTCTTCTTCGGCGATGCGGGCCCGAACCCGCTCGCCACCGGGGGCGGGAAGTCCGCGTACTACGGCAGGCCCGGCTACCAGAAGCGCGTACGCGGCGTCACCGGCGGCCAGCGCGGCATCCCGGACATCTCGATGAGCGCGTCGTGCAGTGTCGCGGTGAACGTCTTCGAGACATATTCCGGCGGGCAGGGCGGCTGGACCGCGGGCTGCGGCACCAGCGAGTCGGCGCCGATGTTCGCGGCCGTCATCGCGCTCGCCGACCAGCAGGCCGGCCGCTCGCTCGGGCTGATCAACCCGGCGCTGTACGCCCTCGCCGCCAGGCACGCGGCGGGTATTGTCCCGGTGGCGTCCGGCAACAACACGGTCTCGTTCGCCGGCGTCACGGTGCGCGGCTACCCGGTCAGGAAGGGCTACAACCTGGCCACCGGGCTCGGCAGCGTGAACGGGAAGCTCTTCGTACCGGAGCTCGCGCACGCGGCTTAGCGCGGCACCAGCGCTGATTCGCACGAATGCGGCCTTTGGTGTGGCACACTGCGACCATGCGCAGCCTGCACTGGCCGGGGTTGCGTCAGGCATCGGCCGTGCTGGCGGCGGCCGGATGCCTGACCCTGGCCGCCTGCGGGGGTGGCGGCAGCCCAGCGGCGAAGCCGGCCAGCCCCCAACCGACGTCGAGTTCCGCCGCGGCCGAACCAGTCAGCGGCACCGCG
>JAJKHX010000222.1 GCA_021154785.1 Nocardiopsis sp. | reverse complement strand
CGGCGGCGGGGTCCGGGGCAGCCGGGGTCGGCGCGGCGGCAGGCCGGGGAGTCCTCCAGCCGGGCGGCGGCGTTCGGCACCGGGCAGTGCCTGGACGTGATGCCGGCCGGCCCGGACCTGGCCCTGCTGGCCGACACCGCGGCCAGGCCGGACGACTCCTATGCGGGTGCGTCGGATGATGAGCTGGTCGGGGTGCTGTGCGCGTGGGACCGGTCCGAATCCCACGCGCACGCACGGAAGCTGGCCGCGATCACCGAGCTGCGCCGCCGCCGCCCTGCCATCGAACTGCCGTCCTCGGGGCGGTCGGCCGGGCCGGGTGATGAGGATTACCTGGCCGATGAGATCGCCCATGTGCTGGCCGAGTCCCGGCGGGCCGCGGACGGCCTGGCCGCCGTGGCCGGGGCGCTGGACGGCAAGCTGCCCGGCACCCGGGCCGCGCTGCTCGACGGGGTCATCACCCCGGTCAAGGCGCGGATCATCGCCACCGCGACCGCCCCGCTCGACCAGGACGAGGCCCGGGCGGCGGAGGAGCAGGTGCTGGGGCGGGCCGGGCGGATCACCCCCGGGTCGCTGCGCGAGGCGATCCGCCGCGCGGTGATGAACGTCGCGCCCGCGAAGGCGAAGGAGCGGCGGGAGGCCGCGGCCCGCGACGCGCGGGTCGAGCAGTGGGCCGAGGACTCCGGGAACGCCGCCCTGGCCGGGCGGGAGCTGCCCCCGGCCGAGGTGATCGCGGCCGGGCAGCGGATCACCTGGTGGGCCCGCCAGCTCCGCGCGGCCGGGGTGGACGGCGACCTGGACCAGCTCCGCGGCCGCGCCTACCTCGACCTGCTCCTGGGCCGCGACTCCCGCCCCGGCACCACCGCCGGCCCGGTCCCCGGCGAGACCGGCGGGTTCGCCGCGAACGTGAACCTCACCGTCCCGCTCACCACCGCGCAGGGACTGGCCGGCCGGCCCGGCGAGCTGTCCGGGTTCGGGTCCGTCGACCCCTGGCTCGCCCGCGACCTGGCCCGCGCCGCCGCCGCCAACCCAAAACCACCTGGTGCGTCACCTTCACCGACGCCGACGGGCACGCCACCGCCCACGGCTGCGCCCGGCCAGCACCCAAGAGCCACGGCAAACACGGGAAACGGGACGGCCCCGGACCACCCAGCCGGACCGGGAAACCCGACGGACCGGGATTCTCGTTCACTCCTGGCAGCCGCGACGGGTCGCCCGGCGGTTACGGCACCTGGATCCTGCGCACCCCCGGACCAGGCCCGGCCCTAGTCGTCGAACTAGACCGCCTTACAACCGAGAACTGCGACCACCGGCTCGAAGCCAAGGGACACGACCCCGGCGTCAAGCTCCGCCACTTGGCCCAGATCCGGCACGCGACCTGCGTCAGCCCCATCTGCCGCAGACCCGCTGCCACCTGCGACTACGAGCACAACATCCCGTATGAAGCAGGCGGCCGGACGTGCCTTTGCAACGGCGGCCCAAAGTGTCGCCATGACCATCGGCTCAAACAGCACCCCAGATGGAACGTGGAGCAGCACCCGGACGGGAGCTTCACTTGGACCACGCCTTCCGGACGGGCCTGCACCACCGAACCCACCCAGTACCCGATCTGAGCACAGATCCAGGATCAGGTCGCAGGACCGCTGGGCAGAAGATCAGGGTATTTCCGGCGCAGGTTTCGTCTACGTGCCCGAGCTGGATAGATCCTTGATCAGCTGGTTGCACTCGGCCTAGTGCCCCAGGGCTGACCTGGATCTGCGCGTCGCGCGGCTGGGCTTCGATCGCGCCAGGGCAACAGCGGACAGGGCCGGGAAGGTCACGCGGCGCATCAGGAGCTCACTTCCACAGCATGGCGATGCCGCCGACAACAGCGATAAGAACGCCGATGCCGAGCATCGCCTCCCCGCGGAACGGGCTCCCGCCCCCGGGAATCATGCGCTCGTGATCGTGACGGACGTGGCCGATGGCATACTCGTGCCACGTGCCGCCGGGGCGCACGGAGACGATCCGGCTCTTTCATTTCTGCCAGGAACGCCTCAAGGCGGACTACCTGATCACCCACGGCGACGTTGTCCGCCTCCGCAGGCTGACGCGGCACGGGCCTGTCCAGATAGTCCTGGCGGATCCGCTCCAGCAGTCCATCCGGTGTCTTGGCTCCGACCGTGCTGTGGCTGTCCCGGCGCTGAGCCACCCATGTCTCCGGGCCGAGGTACGCGATGTTGTACGCCTCGCCCCAGTGATACTCCAGGTCGGCCAACTCCTCCTCGTCGCGAGTGTTCACGGCAGGTACCTCCAGGGTGCTATCTGCCTTACACACTATCAAGCTATGTTAGCTATATCAGCTATGACCTAATGTTGTAGCCATAACCAGCACGTTTACCGTTCCACCCATGGGTGACGACAGGCTGGTCATCGACCTGCGCTCGCCAGAGCCGAGTTACCAGCAACTCGCGCGACAGCTCCGCGACCGCATCCACGGGGGCATATACGCCCCGGGTGGGCCGCTACCTTCGATCACCTACCTGACCGGCGAGACCGGCCTGGCCGTCAATACCGTGCGCCGCGCCATCGCGCTACTCGCCGATGAGGGCTACGTGATCACTGTCCCCGGACGTGGCACCTACGTCGCCGACAAGCTGCCGGAATAACGAAAGTACGTCACCCGTATCTCGGGGCCGGACAATTTCGAGCTAGCTCCCCTCGGATCACAGGTCCAGGACCAGGTCGCTGGACGGCTGGGAGCAGCAGATCAGGGTGTCTCCGGCCGCCGGCGGGTCGATCGGCTCGGGAGCGTAGCGGACCGTCCCGGACATCAGGCCGGTCTCGCAGGTATGGCAGACGCCGGTGCGGCAGGACCAGCGGACCGGCACGTCGCAGGCTTCCGCCAGCTCCAGCAGGGTGCCGTAACCGGGTTTCCAGCGGATGGTCAGGCCGCTGCGCGCGAAGGCGATCTCGGGGCCGTCGCCCGGCGGTCCGGCGGGCGGGTGCGGCGGCCGGACGGGCGCGGCCGCTATGCCGGGCGTGCTGCCGGGGGCGGCGCCGAAGATCTCGGTGTGCACGCGGGCGCGGTCGAGCCCCAGGGCCGTCAGGGCGGCGGACATCTCGGCCATGAACCCGGCCGGGCCGCAGATGTAGGCGTCGGCCTCAGCCGGCAGGCCGAGGCCGGCCAGCACAGAAGCCGACAGGTGGCCCGCGGTCTGGTAGTCGCGGCCAGCGACCTCGCCGGGGGCCGGGTGACTGTGGCAGACATGCCGGTGCCCGCGGGCCAGGGCCGCCAGCAGGGAACGGGACTCGCCGGCGAACGGCTCCTCGGCCCGGCTGCGGGCACCGTGCAGCCACCAGACCTCGCGGCCGGATCCTCCGGCGGCCAGGGCGTGCAGCATGGCCAGGACGGGGGTCGCCCCGACGCCCGCGCTGACCAGCAGGACCGGGCCCTGCCCGGGCTGGAGGACGAACGTGCCGCGCGGCGCGGCCGCCTCCAGCCGGTCACCGGGCCGGACGTGATCGTGCACGAACTGGCTGCCCGCTCCGTGCGCTTCGCGCTTGACGCTGATGCGGTAGGAGCCGTCGCCGGGTGCGCCGGACAGCGAATAGCTGCGCAGCAGCGGCAGGGTGCCCGCGGCGACGTTCAGCCGCAAGGTCAGGAACTGCCCGGGCTGGGGCGGCGGCAGGGCGGACCCGGCCGGATCGGCCAGGGACACCGACGTCACCGAGCCGGTTTCCGGTTTGACCGCGGTCACCGTCAGCGGGCGGAAGCCTGCCCAGGCCGGGGGCGGGCCGACCGCGGTCAGGCCGGCGTTGCCCGTGGCACCCGCCCCGTCCGGCGCCCCGGCCTGGCCGGCGATGGCCCGGAACGAAGCCTTCCAGCCCGCGGGCAGCGCGGGGATGCGCAGCGCGGTCAGTACCCGGTCGTGTGCGCGGCCAGGCAGGTAGAGCAGGCCGTCGATCTCGGCCACGGTCATGGCCTGCGGCCCCGCGGCCATCCGGACGATCTCGTCCCCGGCGCGTACCACGCCCTCCCGGAGGACCCGGAAGTAGAACCCGGGCCGGTGGTGGGAGACCAGCAGCGACGGCATCCGGGGCTCGTCCATCCGGATCCCCACCCGGTAGCACGTCACCCGCGGCTGGGACACCTCGAACAGCGCCTCGCCGATCTGGTAGCGGTCACCGATGCACACCTGATCGTCGGCTAGCCCGCTGATCGTGAAGTTCTCGCCGAACTGGCCGTACTCGAAGTCGGTACGTTTCAGTTCGTCCTGCCAGTACTGGTACGACTCGACCTGGTACACGAATACCGCGCGGTTCTCGCCGCCGTGCCCGGCGAGGTCGCCCTGGCCGTCCCCGTCGATGTTCAGCCGCCGCACCTGGCCCGGGCCGTCAACGGGACGCTTCCAGATGCCGGTGTGCACCGTCTTCCCGTGCCAGGTCACGTCGCGCGGCAGGCCCACGTTGACCGACAGGAGGCGGCCGGCGGTCAACGATTCTCCTCGGTCTTATTCGCCACGAGGTCACGGTACAGCGGCACCACGGACGGGACATCAGTCGGTTGACTCAAGCGAGCGGGGTCCGCGCCTGCTTAGCGTGGCCCCCAGTGGCTATCAGGGAGGCATGCGATGGATCTAGGCCTGGAGGGACGGACCGCGGTGGTCACCGGAGCCAGCCGGGGAATCGGGCTGGCGATTACCCGCGGGCTGGCGGCGCACGGCGCGCTGGTCGTCGCGGGGGCCCGCCGGTCATCCGCGGAACTCGATCAGCTGGCCGAGAAGGGGCAGGTGCAGGTGCTCGAGGTGGACCTGGCCGATCCCGGCGGACCCGGCCGGCTGGTGGCGCTGGCCGGGAACGGGCCGGACATCCTGGTCAACAACGTCGGCGGGGCGCCCGCCCGGACCGGCGGTTTCCTGAGCATCACCGACGAGGACTGGCAGGCTAGCCTGACCCTCAACCTGATGGCGGCGGTGCGCGCCACCCGCAGCGCCCTGCCCGCCATGCTCGCCGCCGGGAAGGGCTCCATCGTGACCGTCTGCTCGGTCAACGCGGCGCTGCCCGACCCGGCGGTGCTCGACTACAGCGCGGCCAAGGCCGCCCTGGCCGGCTTCTGCAAGGCGCTGTCCAAGGAAGTGGGGCCCCGCGGAGTCCGGGTCAATACGGTCAGCCCCGGCCCGGTGGCCACCGACCTGTGGCTGGGCGACCAGGGGGTCGCGCAGGCCGTGAGCCACGCGACCGGCGCCAAGGCCGGCGACGTCGCCCGTGAGGCCGCGCAGGCCATGGTCACCGGGCGGTTCAGCCGCCCTGAGGAGGTCGCCGACCTGGTCCTGCTGCTGGCCAGTGACCGCACCGCGAACGTCACCGGCTCCGACTTCAGAATCGACGGCGGGCTGATCCCCACCTGGTAGTGGAGATCAGCCCGCCGTCAGGAAAACCGGGAACCTAACTCACCGTCGACGCGAACCAGTGCTGGTTCGTGGCGTTGTTGCACTTCCAGATGACGAGCTGGGTGCCGTCCTTCTTCGAGGAGGCCGGGTCGTCCAGGCAGTACAGCCCGCCCTTGGCCCTCATCACGAACTCGCCGTTGGTCTTGTGCGTCCACTTCTCGTTGGCGCCGTTGTTGCAGGTGTACAGGATCACCTTGCTGCCGTTGCCGCCGGCGCGCTGGTCGTTGAGGCACTTGCCGTTGTGCTTCAGGTAACCGTTGGTGAACGTGAAGTACTGCGCCGGGTTGTTCTTGTTGCAGCTGTAGATGGTGACCTTGGTCCCGTTGGCGGAGCCGTTGTGCAGGGCGTCGACGCACTTGCCACCGAGGCCCCGGTACAGGGTGTGCGTGCCGCCGCCCGAGGTGGGCGTCGGGGTCGGGGTCGGGGTCGGGTTGAGCTGCGGCGAGTAGCTCAGGACGACCGATACGGTCGCGACTCCGGCCTTGGTCTGGGCGGCGCTTACCGAGACGACACAGGAGTCGGGGTCGGGGAACGGCATGACCAAGGTCAACCCGAACGGCGTCGTTCCGGCGCTGCCACCGGAATTGGTCTCGGTGTCACCGCCAAGCGTGCACTGGGCTCGCCAGGTGGTGCTGACCATCTGGTTGGTACCCGAGGTCGTCCTCACGGCGAAGGAGATATTGGCCGGGATGGTGGCTGTCTTATTGGAAATCAGGCAGCCGCCCGCGGTCGTGGCGGTTCCCGTGAAGCCGCAGGAGCCAACGATGTTGGCGTTCGCCGTCCCGACACTCACGGTAATCGCACCAGCCGCCAGCAATCCGGTAAAACCAACACGAAATGCAGCACGAGGTGATATACGGATCATCAAATGCCTTTCAGCGGTCGCCTATTGTCCCCTAGCCCCCATTTGTGACGCGTCAGCGCCGACACCGGTTTACACCAGATCCGGTGACTGAGCGGGGAGGACGGCGTTTTATGCCCGGTTAGGCGAGCCCGGCACTGAAAGGTAGTTTTAGCCCCCGCGTACCAATTCAGCGTAGAGATCGGCGGTCTGGGCGGCGATGGCGGGCCAGCCGAATTCGGCCACCACGCGCTTGCGCCCGGCCTCCCCCATGGCCCGCGCCCGGCCCGGATCGCGCAGCAGGACGTTCAGGGCCTCCGCCAGCGGTCCAGGCTCGCCGGGCGGCACCAGCAGCCCCGTCTCGCCGTCGGCCACCACCTCGGGAATCCCCCCGGTGCGGGATCCGGCGACCGCGGTCCCGCACGCCATGGCCTCCAGGTTCACGATGCCGAGCGGCTCGTAGACGGACGGGATGGCGAACACCGTGGCGTGCGTGAGCAGCTGGATGACCTCGGGCTTGGGCAGCATCTCGGGAATCCAGAACACGCCCGTGCGGGTGGCGCGCAGGCCGTCCACCAGCTCGGTCACCTCGGCGAGCTGCTCAGGCGTGTCGGCCGCGCCGGCCAGCAGCACCAGCTGGGCTTCGGGGATCAGCCCGGAGGCGGCCCGGAGCAGCACCGGCACGCCTTTCTGCCGGGTGATGCGGCCGACGAAGATGACATAAGGCCGCGTCCGGTCGATGCCATAGCGCTCGAGTACGCCGGTGCCCGGATCGGGACGGTATTCGTCGGTGTCGATACCGTTGCGGATCACCCGGACCCGTTCGGGAGAAATTTCGGGGTAGGCGGACAGGATGTCGGCCCGCATGCCGTCGGAGACCGCCACCACGGCGGCGGCCGAGGCGGCCGAGGTCCGCTCGCACCAGGTCGAGACCTGGTAGCCGCCGCCCAGCTGCTCGGCCTTCCACGGGCGCAGCGCCTCGAGCGAGTGCATGGTCATGACGTGCGGGATGCCGTAGAGCATCGACGCCAGGTGACCGCCCAGGTTCGCGTACCAGGTGTGCGAGTGGACCAGCTGCGCCGCGCCGGCGGCGGCGGCCATGGACAGGTCGGCGGAGACCACCTGCAGCGCCGCGTTGGCACTGGCCAGCAGGTCCCAGGGGCGGTGGGCCACGGCGTCCGGGCGGTCCGCGCCCTGGCAGTGCACGGTGACGTCGACCAGCGGCCCCAGCTCGCGCGCCAGGTAGGTGACGTGCACGCCCGCGCCGCCGTAGACCTCGGGCGGGTACTCGCGGGTCAGCAGCGCCACCCTGAGCTTGCCGGTCACGGCACGACCTCCTGTCCCTTGCCCACCACGGTGATGCCGCCGGGCGAGACCACGAAGCCGCGTGCCCGGTCGTGCTCCTTGTCCACCCCGACCTGGGCCCATTCCGGCACGATGACGTTCTTGTCGATGATCGCGTTCCGGACCACGGCGTGCCGTCCGATCTTGGTGTTGTGCAGCAGCACCGACCGCTCCACGGTGGCCCAGCTGTTCACCCGCACCCCCGGAGACAGCACGGACAGCCGCACCAGGCCACCGGAGATCACCACGCCGGGGCTGACCAGGCTGTCGATCGCGCGCCCGACCCGGTCCCCCCCGTCGTGCACGAACTTGGCCGGCGGCAGTGAGGGCACGTGGGTCAGGATCGGCCACTTGTCGTTGTACAGGTTGAAGATCGGCTCCACGGCGCACAGGTCCATCTGGGCGTCGAAGTAGGCCTCCAGCGAGCCGACGTCACGCCAGTAGCCGGCGTCCCGCTGCGTCGCCCCCGGGACCTCGTTGAGCATGAAGTCGTAGGCTTGCGCGCTGCCGTTCCGCACCAGGTTCGGGATGATGTTGCCGCCGATGTCGTGCCGGCTCGAGTCGTCGTCGGCGTCCTTGCGCAGCGCGTCCACCAGCACGTCGGTGTCGAACACGTAGTTGCCCATGGAGGAGTAGCTCATGTCCGGGTTGCCGGGCATGGGCGGCGGGTCGGCGGGCTTCTCCAGGAACGCCTCAATGGTCCGGCCGTCGGATCCGACGTGCACGATGCCGAACGCCGACGCCTCGTCCCTCGGCACCGGGATGGCCGCCACCGTGGCACCGGCGCCGTGCCGTACGTGGTGCTCGATCATCTGCATCGGGTCCATCCGGTACACGTGATCGGCGCCGAAGACGATCACGATGTCCGGCTGCTCGTCGTTGATCAGGTTCATCGACTGGAAGATCGCGTCGGCCGAGCCCGTGTACCAGTGCGGTCCCAGCCGCTGCTGGGCCGGGACCGGCGTCACGTAGTTGCCGAGCAGGGAGCTCATCCGCCACGTGGTCGAGATGTGCCGGTCCAGGCTGTGGCTCTTGTACTGGGTCAGCACGCAGATCTTGCGGATGCCGCCGTTGGCCATGTTGGACAGCGCGAAGTCGATCAGGCGGTACAGGCCCCCGAACGGGACGG
The DNA here is from genome assembly GCA_021154785.1 of Nocardiopsis sp. Lineage (GTDB taxonomy): Bacteria > Actinomycetota > Actinomycetes > Streptosporangiales > Streptosporangiaceae > Palsa-504. The sequence goes on along the minus strand of JAJKHX010000222.1, from coordinate 8,656 downwards.
CGGGTTTGGCCCGGTCCGCGGTCAGCGGGCTGAGGCGGGTTCCCGCGCCTCCCGCGAGCACGATTCCCAGGACTGACGGCTGAGCCATGTCCGGTCCTCCTAAGGACGCTTTCCTGCGGCTACGTGCGGCGGCTAACTGCCATGGTCCCGCGTACCGGGCGGAACAGGGAAGAGGTCGCCGGGGGGCGGCACCGCATCTTCATCTTCCGTTACGGGCGGCGGGGCTGCCGGTGGCGGGGCGGTGGCCTGCCACGCCTCCCGGACCAGGACCTGGAGGGCGCCGGCGATGGGGATGGCCAGCAGCGCCGCCACGAAACCGCCGAACAGGCCACCGACCAGGCTGCCCACCGACGCGCCGACCAGGACGGCGATCAGCACCAGCAGCGGGCTGATCTTCACCGTCTTGGCCATGATCACCGGGTTCAGGATGTGGTTCTCGATCTGGGTGTAGGCCAGGAAGACGACCAGCGTGGCCACGCCGGCCGCGACTCCCTGGCCGAACGCGAACAGCACGGTGGGGATGCCGGCCAGCGCCCCGCCGATCATGGGCAGGAAGTCGACCAGCGCGACCCACAGGCCCCACAGGAACGGGAACGGCACCCCGACGATCATCAGCGTGACGAACACCACCACCCCGGCGATGAGCGAGGTGAGCAGGTTCCCCAGCATGTAGCCGATGACCGCGGTGTTGACCTCACCCGCGATCCGGCTGACCGTGGCCGACCGGCGCGCGGTCATCTGGGTGAGTACCCACTGCCGCATCTTCGGGCCCTCCAGCAGGAGCAGCAGGACCAGGATGAAGATGGTGGCCAGCTCGATGATCAGGGAGACGGCGCCCTTGCCGATGGTGAGGGCGGGCTTGCTCAGGTTCTCCGCGTAGGTGACGAGCTTGGGCGCGTTGCGCTGCACCCAGGCCTGGACGTGGTACTGGGTCGCGAGGTGGCCGATCCAGCCCTGGCCGTGCTGGGCCTTGGCGACGTAGCCGGGGAGCGTGTCGGCCAGGTTGGTGATGCCGTTGACCAGCGGGTAGCCGAACGCCACGGCCAGCCCGGTGAAGACCAGCGCGGCCAGGATGGTGACGATGGTGACGGCGGCCCCGCGGCGCGGGAACAGCCGCTTCTGGAGCAGCACGACGAGCGGGTTGAGCAGCAGCGCGACGAACCCCGCCACCAGTATCAGCAGAACGATGTCGCGCAGCCGGTAGATCAGCTTCCCGGCCAGGTAGGTGACGGCGACCACGGCCACCGTGACCAGGATCGTGAGCAGCGGGACGTGCCTGCGCTCGGCCGCCCGGAGCGTGCGGGTGAATCTGCTGCGCGGCGGCTCTTCCTTCACCCGACCAGCATGCCAGGTCTCAGAACGGGCCGGCGACGTCCCCGTAGTGGCCAGCGTGGTCGGCCCGCAGCCGGTACTTGAGCACCTTGCCGCCCACGGTCTCGGGCAGGTCGGCGGCGAACACCACCGATTTCGGCGTCTCGTACCCGGCCAGGCTGGCCCGGCAGTGCTTGATCAGGTCCTCCGCGCTGACCTGGGCGCCGTCCCTGAGCACGACGACCGCGGTCACCGCCTCGCTCCAGTGCGGGTGCGGCAGCCCGATGACGGCCGCCTTGGCCACGTCCGGGTGCTGGGCCAGCACCGCCTCCACCCGCAGGCTGGAGACGTTCTCCCCGCCGGTCTTGACGATGTCCTTGTACCGGTCGAGCATGACGCGCAGCCCGTTCTCGTCATAGGCGCAGCTGTCCCCGGAGTGGAACCAGCCGTACCGGAACGCGTGCCGGGTGGCCTCCTCGTCCCGGTAGTAGCCCGCCATCACGGCCGGGGAGCGGTACACCGCCTCGCCGGCCACGCCGGGCTGGCCGGCCAGGTCACCGCCGTCCGCGTCGAGCACCGTCGAGGCGAGGACCGGGCTGGGCACCCCGACGTAGTTGTACTGCGGCGCGGTGGCCGCGTAGAGCTCGGGCCACTCGTCCGGCCAGAACCGGTGGCAGGAGATCGACTCGGTCTGGCCGAAGATCTCGAACACGCACAGGTCCTCGCCGCAGTGCCGCTTCATCGAGGCCAGCGTGGCCGGGGGCAGTGCGGCCCAGCCGTAGACGATCACGGTCAGGCTGCGCGCGTCCAGCTCGGGCCGGGCGGTGAAGACGGCATCCACGGCCCGGACCATGGCCGGCGAGCCGGCCCACAGCGCGGTGACCCGCTCCTCGGCGATCATCTCCGCGATGTGCCCGGGGTTCGGGCGGCGGCCTAGCACCAGCGTGCCGCCGCTCAGGAACACCGAGTAAGTGAATGGCTGATCACCTACGTGATAAATCAACGGCAGGTAGGTGCCGACCTTGAGGTCGGACTCGAGCTTCAGCCCGCGCGTCAGCGACAGCGCGAACCCGAACCCGGCCGTGTAGCTGGTGGCGTGGGAGATCATCACGCCCTTGGGCAGGGCCGTGGTGCCCGAGGTGAACAGGATTTCCCAGATGTCGTCGGCGTGGATCTCCACGTCCGGCTCGCTGTCGTGCTGACCCGCGATGAACTCGGCGAACGACACGCTGCCGGGGGCTGGCTCGCCGCCGATGGCGATACTCACCCCGGCCGGCAGGCCCTTGGCCGCGAACGGTTCCTCGGCCTTGCCCCACAGCTCGGCGTCGACGATGGCCAGCTTCGGCTGTACCAGGTCGATCATCGCGGCCACCAGGTCCGGTGCCATCATCGGGTTCAGCGGCGCGGCGACCAGGCCGGCCTTGGCGATGCCGATCTTGGCCAGGTAGGCCTCGACCGAGTTCTCGCAGAACAGCAGGACCACGTCGCCGCGCTCCAGGCCGCGGGCCAGCAGCGCGTGCGCCACCTGGTTGGCCACCTGGTCGGCCTGCCGGTAGGTCAGCGCGGCGAACCGCTGGTCGGCGTAGGCGCCCGGACGGCCCACGATGGCCACCTTGTCCGGCCTGCTCCAGGTCACCCGCTCGATGAGGTCACCGACGCTCATCCGCTCCCAGCGGCGGGTGGCTCGCCGGTGGTGCAGGCTCGTCACATCCAGGTCCACGGCGTCCTCCCGCAGCAGCATTAGTGATTCGCAGTTCACTAATGCCATAATCTACGAGTTCAGCCCGCTGCTGTGAAGCCATGGAGGTGCCCGATGCCAGAGGCCGTCAGTTACCGGGTGACCAACGGCGTCGCCTGGCTCACCATCGAGCGTCCCGAGGCCCGCAACGCGCTGAACGCGGCCGTGCGGGAAGGCCTGTACGCCGGGGTCCGGCGCTTCAACGAGGACGGCGCGGCCAAGGTCATGGTCCTGACCGGCGCCGGGGACAAGGCGTTCTGCGCCGGCGGCGACCTGAAGGAGATGGCCGAGACCGCCCTGACGGTGCCGCCGCCGGACTTCATGCCCCAGTTCGGGCGCAACATCGACGTCCCCAAGCCGACGATCGCGGCCGTGAACGGCGTCGCCTGGGCCGGCGGGTTCCTGCTCACCCAGTGCTGCGACCTGTGCCTGGCCGCCGATACCGCCACGTTCGCCATCAGCGAGGTGAAGGTGGGCCGGGGCGCCCCGTGGGCCGCTCCCCTGTCCTGGCTGGTCCCGCCCCGGATCGCGCTGCAGATCCTGCTCACCGGCGACCCGCTCAGCGCCCAGCGCGCGTACGAGGCCGGGCTGGTCAACGAGGTCGTCCCGCTGGCGGATCTGCGGGCGCGGGCCCAGCAGGTGGCCGAGCGGATCGCCGCGAACGCCCCGCTGTCGGTGCTGGCCGCCAAGCGCACCGCGTACCTGTCCCGGCCCGACCTGTTCGAGGAGGCCGAACGGATCTGGGCGCCGGTCTATCACAGCGCCGACGCGCAGGAAGGCCCGGCCGCGTTCCGCGATAAGCGGCCGCCGGTGTGGACCGGCCGCTGAGCCGGCCAGCCCCGCGGCGCCGGGCCGCGCAGGGCGACCACGGGCCGGATGACGCGCTGCCACAGCCAGGACATGTTCTCGGCCATGTGACCGAGCTGCTCGTCGGCGCGCCGGATCTCGGCCGTGGTCTTCGGCCGCTCGGCCTGGTAGACCTGGTAAGCCTGGTAAGGCATCATGGTGAAACTCCTCGTGCACCTGTGGTATCTACAATCGAAATTACGGCTAGGAACAGCACAGGCGCATCGTACGAATGCCTTATAAGCGGGCCGCTTCACGGCTTAGGCCCGGGTAGGTAAGGTCTTAGGACCTCAGTCGGCTAGCCGGTCCTGACCGGCCTTATTCTCACCGGCAGGGCGCGGGGGCCGCGGACCTGGCCGCCGGACCAGGTGACGGCGGCGGGGTCAGCCAGCTCGAAGTCCGGGTAGCAGGCCAGCCACTCCTCGATGGCGACCCGGAGCTCCATCCGGGCCAGGTGGGATCCGAGGCAGCGATGCCGGCCGAGCCCGAAGGCGGCGTGGCGGTTGGTGGCCCGGTCGAGCCGCACCACGTCCGGGTCCGCGAAGAACGCCGGATCCCGGTTGGCGGCCGGGAACGGGAGCAGCAGCCAGTCGCCTTCCTTCAGCGGGCGCCCGTGGAAGTCGAAGTCCTGCGCGACCAGCCGCGCCATCGTGACCGGGGCGTAGGCACGCAGCAATTCCTCGACGGCGGTCCCCATCAGCTCCGGCTCGGCGGCCAGCCGGCGGCGGTCGCCGGGATGCCGGGCCAGGTGCCACAGGGATGCGCCGATCGCGGACCAGGTGGTGTCGATCCCGGCGATCATCAGCAGGATCATGGTGCCGCGGATATGCTCCCGGCTCAGCTTGGCGCCGCCGATCTCGGCATCGATGAGGAACGAGGTCAGGTCGTCCCGCGGGCGGGCGATGTGGTCGTCGATCTGGGCGTCCATGTAGGCGTCGAGCTCGGCGAACATCGCCTCCCTCGCCTCGTCCCCGGCGGACGTGTCGACGTCCTCCAGGACCAGGCGGATGAACTGCCGGAAGCTGTCGGCGTCCTCGGCCGGGAACCCGAGGAACCGGACGATGACCCGGACCGGGATGTGCCGGGCGTACTCGGTGGCCGCGTCGAAGCTCGCCTGGCCCTCGGTCTGCGCCAGCAGCTCACGGCACAGGTCCCGGGTGAAGGGCTCGACGGCGGCAATCGCCCGGGGCCCGAAGGCCGGCAGCAGCATCCCGCGGGCCACGGCGTGGAACGGCGGATCCGAGGTGATCGGCGGAGACAGCCCGATGGGGGCGGGCAGGTCATCCGGGCCGGGCCGGTCTTCGCTGACCACGACCGAGCGGGAGGTGAAGTGCTCGGTGTCGTAGGCCACCTCGGAAACCAGCTCGTGCGTCACCGGCAGCCATGTCCCGCCGTAGCGGTCGCTGTGCGCGACGGGGCAGCGTCCGCGCAGGTCGGCCCAGATGGGGTACGGGTCGGCCGCCCAGGCGGCGTCGGTGTGATCGAAGTCGGTCGCCCAGTCCTCGACCGGGGGATGGCGGCTGGTCACGGCGCTGGCTCCCTCAGACACCGGGCTCCCTCGGCACGGGCTCCCTCGATCATCAGGGTAAGTCGGCGGGCGCTAAATTGGCCAGGGAGGTACGCGTTGAACGACGGACTATGGCTCCGGTTCCTGTCCGGGCCGGACATCGACTCGCTGGGCCTGACCAACGCCGAGATCGTCGCCGCCGTGGAGGATGCGGTGCGTGCCCACGGGGACGGGCAGGTGGTGGTCGAGCCGCGGGTGCACCTGGTCCCGGACAATAACGGCGCCGGTCATTTCAACGTGCTCCGCGGCGGGGTCGCCGGGGTGGCCGGGACCAAGGTGGTGGGCGACTTCGTCGCCAACTACGCCGCCGGGCTGCCCAGCGAGCTCGGGCTGCTGACGCTCTACGATCCGGGCACCGGCGTGCCGCGGGCGATCATGGACGCCACCTTGATCACCGCCTGCCGGACCGGCGCGATGACCGCCGTGGGCGCCCGCTACCTCGCCCGGCCGGACGCCCGGGTCCTCGGCCACGTCGGGGCGCGCGGCACCGCGTTCTGGAATGTCGTGCTGCTCGACGAGCTGTTCGACCTGGACGAGATCCGGGTGACCAGCCGCCGGCCCGAGTCCCGGGAGGCGTTCGGTCAGCAGCTGGCCGCGGTCACCAGGGCCCCGGTCCGGGTGACCGCTACCGCGGAGGAGGTCTTCGACGGCGCGGACATCCTGGTCGAGGCGTCGCGGCTGACCGAGCCCGAGCCGCTGCTGCGGACGGCCGCGGTCAAGCCCGGGGCGTTCGTCGTCCCCTACGGCACGATCAGCGCGGTGGAACCCGACCTGCTCGAGGTGATGGACAAGGTGGTGGTCGACGACTGGCGCGAGGCCCAGTCCGGCCGGTTCGGCGCGCTGCGCCGCCACGTGGACACCGGCCGGCTCTCGGCCGCGTCGCTCCACGCCGAGCTGGGCCAGGTCGTCAACGGGCAGCGGCCGGGCCGGGAGCGTGACGACGAGCGGATCCTGCTGTGGCACCGCGGGCTGGCCATCCTCGATATCGCCGTGGGCCTGGCCATCTTGCGCCGGGCGGAAGAGCGGGACGCCGGGACGATGCTCCGGTACCGCTAGTGGGGCCTGGGCGAGTGATCGCCGAGGCCGATATCGCGGATCCCGGCCTGATCAGGGTGGTCGCGGCCGGAGCGCCGGTGACCGTCGAGGACGGGCTGCTCGCTTCGGTGCAGGAGCGCTGCGAGCAGGCCAGGCGGGCCCTGCGCGACGGGCAGCCGGTGTACGGGGTCACCACCGGCATGGGCGCGCTGTCCTCGGTCCGGCTGACCGAGGAACAGCAGCGTTCGCACCAGCGCAACCTCCTGCTGGCCCGGGCCGCCGGCGGACCGCCGTGGCTGAGCCCGCCCGAGGTCCGGGCGATCTACGCGGCCCGGCTGCTGACGTTCCTGTCCGGCGACGCCGGCGTGTCGGCCGCGCTGTGCCGGCGGCTGGCCGATTTCCTCAATGAGGGCATCGTGCCCGCGGTGCCGCGGCTGGGCGCGGGCACGGCGGGCGAGATCACGCAGCTGGCGCACGCGTTCGGCCCGCTGGCCGGCATCGGCCGGGTGCTCGGTCCTGACGGGGCCGCGGGCCCGGCCGGTGGGGCGCTGCGGGATCACGGGCTGGCCGAGTTCGTCCTGGGGCCGAAGGAGGGCATCGCGCTGATCCAGGGGGTGCCCGGGGCCACCGGCCTGGCCGTGCTCGGCCTGGGCGACGCCGCCGCCCTTACCTCGCTGATGACGGCGGCCGCGGCGCTGTCCGTCGCCGTCGTCCGGGCGAACCGTGATCCCTACCAGGCGGCCTGCGGGCGCGGGGACGACGTGCTGGCCGCGGTGCTGGCCGGGCTGCGCGCGGCGGCGGGTGACGAGCCGTCGCCCCGGTCCCTGCAGGCACCGGTCTCGTTCCGGGTGGCCGGGCCGGTCCTCGCCCAGCTGCACCGGGCGGCCGCCCAGCTCGAGGCGGCTGCCCGCCGGGCGCTGACCGGCGTCACCGACTCCCCCGCCTACCTCGACGGCAAGTTCACCGGCACCGCCGGGTTCCACGGGATCGACCTGGCCGCGCACTGTGATCACCTCACGGCGGCGTTCTGCCATGCGGCCGAGGTCGCGGCGGCCAGGCTGCACCGGCTGATGGACCCGGCCGTCACCGGCCTGCCCGCGCAGCTGGCCCGCGACCCCGGCCCGCAGGCGGGCCTGACGCCGGTGCACATGCGCGCCGCCGGGGAGATCCACGCGATGCGGCCGCTGGCCGGCGCCACCCCGGTCGTCCTGATCGAGACCTCCGGCGGCCAGGAGGACGTGCAGTCGTTCGCCTGGGAGGCCGCCGGGAAGCTGTCCCAGGCGCTGCGGCACGCCCGCGCGGTCACGGCGTGCGAGCTGATGGCCGGGTACCAGGCGGCGGCCCTGTCGGGGCGGCCTTCCCCCGGCGGGAGCCGGGCGCTGCTGGACTGGCTGGCCCGGATCATCGGGCCGATCGAGGAGGACCGGCCGTTCGGCGAGGACCTCGAGCGCCTGATCGAGGCATCCCGCGACTCCGGCCCGGAAGCCCGAGGCTGGAGGGAGTACTGAGTTGCGGTAACGCGGTATTTCCGGCCGACGGGAGTGTGCCAGAGCAGGACGCCGGATCCGGATTGCTCCAGCCGCCAGCTCTTGGCATGCTTGCAGCGGTGGTGGTGCCGGCAAAGCGGAATTTGCCGCCATGCCCACATGCACGGAAACCCCAGGTACCCCGTAGATTCGCAATAGCCCCTAGCAGCGCACTTCTCTTCGTGCACGGGTGGCCGTACTGCAGGATCGGCGATCGCTCGCAGCGACGGGCGGGTTCGCCTGGCTAGGCGGGCGCTCGGCATCGTTCGCATGGACGACTCGCCAATACCAGCCGGGACTGGCGAAGCTGGCCGGTCCCGCCTCGCCACCGGCCTGCGGAACTGCGTGGACGCGTGGCTCGCCAGCGGCAGCCCGCGCCGCGGTGTGATGAACATCGGCCACCACACCGTCGGCTGGAAGATCTAGCACCAGCTCACTGAGCGGATTCGTCCAGGTCTGGCACCCGTCCTGCGGCGGCGGCGCGTCAGTAGAGGGTCAGGACCGGTCCGGTCTTCACTATGTTGCCGCGATCGCCGATGAACGAGTGAACCTTTAGGTGCGCGGTGTAGAAAACAAACGTTATCGTGCCGCATGAGCTAGTGCCCGGGCCGGTCAGCACCACCGCGCCGATGT
>JAJKHX010000221.1 GCA_021154785.1 Nocardiopsis sp. | reverse complement strand
GGCCGCACGGGGGGCTGGCGTGGTGGCCGGCGGCCGGCCGAAGAACATGATCTGCGACTTCGGCCTCCAGGTGCCCCCGGCCGTCCGGGCTCTCCCGATTACCCAGGCTCCCTCGGCGCTGCGGTAACGACGCCGGCGCGGCCTGGGCGGGCAGCCGCAGCCGCAGCAGCGTCCCCTCGCCGGGGGCGGCCTCGGCCTCGACGGATCCGCCGTGGCGCTCCGCCACCTGGCGGACGATGGCGAGCCCGAGCCCGGAGCCCGGCACGGCCCGGGCCGCGGGGGCCCGGTAGAAGCGGTCGAACACCTGGGGCAGGTCGGCAGGCTCGATGCCAGGCCCGCGGTCGCGCACGGTGAGCTCGCCGTCCCCCACCCGGACCTCCGCCCGGCCGCCCGGCGAGCCGAACTTGGCCGCGTTATACAGCAGGTTCCTGACCGCGATGCCCAGCCGGTCGGCCTGGCCGCAGACGACACAGGGCTCGAGATCCGCGGTGAAGGTGGTCCGCGGCCAGTCCCGGCGGGCACCGTCCAGGCTGGCGGCGACCACGTCGTGCAGCGGCACGTCGCCGACCTGGCCAGTCTGCGTCTCCCCGCGGGCCAGCTCGGTGACGCTGGTGACCAGCTGGCTGAGCTCGGCCACCTGGGCGACGATCCGGTTCAGCACCTCCTGGCGTTCGGGCTCCGGCATGGACGGGGCCGACGCCAGCAGCTCGCAGTTGACCCGCAGGCTGGTCATCGGGGTGCGCAGCTCGTGGCTGGCGTCGCTGACCAGCTGCCGCTGGGCGGCCAGCGAGCGCTGCAGCGCCTGGAGCATGGTGTTGAACGAGGTGGCGAGCCGTCCTACTTCGTCGGCGCGTTCCACTTCGACCCGGCCGGCCGGGTCCCCGGTCTCCGTCACCCGTTCGGCCAGTGCGGCCAGGCGGGCCACCGGCGCGAGCCCGGCCCGGGCCACCGCCCAGCCAGCCAGCGCCGCCAGCGCGACCCCGATGAGGCTGAGCAGGGCCAGCGTCGCCCCGACGCTGGCCACCTCCCCCTGGACCGCGTTGAGCGGCACCGCCACCTGGGCGGCCAGGCCGGGCACGAGCGGCGCGGTGAGCACCATGGCGTTCACCCCGTTGAGCTTGTCCTGCGCGTAGTAGGCGCCGCGCCGGCCGGCCGCGACCTCGGTCGCGGCGGCGTGACCGGCCAGCACCCCGGCGTTGCCGACCGGCGTGCTGGCCGGCGCCCAGACAGCCCCCTGGGCCGTCACCACCTGGGTGTAGGGGCTGGTCACGCCGAAGCGATCCGAGTGCGGCGGCACCCAGCCGGCCGGGATGTGGCCGTGGAAGTGGCGGGCCACCCGGTACACCACTGCCGCCTGCTGCTGCAGCTCGCGGTGCACCTCGTCCTGCAGGTCGGCGCGGACCACGACGAAGGCCACGGCCGTGATGCCCAGCGTCACCGCGGCGACCGCGGCGGCCACGGCGACGGTGAAACGGGTCCGCAGCATGAACGGCCCCCGGCGCCGGGGCCGCCACCGGATCACGGCACGGCCCGGATGACGTAGCCGACGCCGCGTACGTTGTGCAGCAGCCGCGGGCGGCCGCCGAGCTCCAGCTTGCGCCGCAGGAAGCCGACGAAGACGGTGAGCGCGTTGGACGCGGGAGCCTCGCCGTAACCCCACACCCGCTCCCGGATCACGTCGTAGCTGAGTACCTGCTCGGCGTTCCGCATCAGCAGCTCGAGCAGGCCGAACTCCATCCGGGTGAGGACGACCTCCTGACCGTCCCGCGTCACCCGCCGGGCGCTGGCGTCGAGGGTCAGGTCGGCGTAGCCCAAGACGTCCCGCTGGCTCTGGGTACGCCGCAGCAGGGCCCGGACCCGGGCCTGCAGCTCGCCCAGCGCGAACGGCTTGACCAGGTAATCGTCCGCGCCCGCGTCGAGACCGGCGACCCGGTCGTCGACCGAGTCCCGGGCGGTGAGCACGAGCACGGGGGTGGCGTCCCCGCGTTCCCTGAGCCGGCGGCAGGTGTCGAGCCCGTCCACGATGGGCATCAGGACGTCCAGCACGATCAGGTCCACCGGCGAGCGGGCCACCGCGTCGAGCGCCTCGCCGCCGTGAATGGCCGTTATCACCTGATATCCCGCGTATCGTAGGGCGCGGCTGAGCGAATCCCGGACGTCCGGATCGTCGTCCACGACCAGTACCCGGCTGGAAATCATGCGGTAAGCGAATCAGTTCAGGCTGAGAAGATGCTGGAAGGTTGCCGAACACCTCTCAATTTTCACCGGCCTTTCACAATCCGCCGGCACTCTTGCGTGCCATGCGACGCAGCACGATGACCAGGCACGGCCCGGGACCCGGCGGGACTACCGAGGGTGAGGAGAATCACGTGATCCGCGGCGGTCACGACAACGGAGCCGCCTGGAGAACCCTGTGGCTGATCAGGCACGGGGAGAGCACCTGGAACGTCCGCGGCCTCGCCCAGGGGCACTGTGACGAGGCCCGGCTGACTGCCCGCGGCGAGCGGCAGGCCTGGGAACTCGCGACCGAACTGAGCACCCAGCCGATTAAGACGCTGTACGCTAGCGATCTACGCCGGGCGCTGGAAACGGCGGCTCCGCTCGCGGAAGTACTGGGGCTGGCCGTCAATCTTGACGCCCGGCTGCGTGAGCGTTGCCTGGGCGTTCTCGAGGGCACCGCGAGCGCCGCGATCAGCCCCGAGGTCACCGGGCTGCGATCGCAGCGGGTAGCCGACCCCGACGCACGGCCTGACGGCGGGGAGTCTGTCCGGGATTTGTACGAGCGGGCCGCTAGCTTTGCTGACGAACTAGCGACCCGGGATCATCCCGGGGACGTCGCCGTCGTCGCCCACGGCGGCACCCTCCGGGTGCTTAACGCCTATTTGCACGGAATCGCGGTCGAGCGGATGGCCTGGGAACCGCTCGAGAACGGCCGCATCCTGCGCTGGCCCGCACAGCGGCAGGATCGCAGCCTCACCCCACGAGAGAGGAACGACGAGATATGAATCCGACGGCATTGCGCCTGCCCAGCCGGGCGACGAAGCCGCGCGGCAACGGGTTGACCATGGTCATCGACGGCGGCCTGACGCTGAACCTCTTCGCTGACGTTGTCTCGTCCACGCCGGAGTACATCGACTTCGTCAAGTTCGGCTGGGGCACCGCGGTGGTGACCGGCGGCATCCGGCAGAAAATCGACGTGCTGCGGGAGCACGGCATCGGGTTCTACTTTGGCGGGACGCTGTTTGAGAAGTTCGTGATGCAGGAGCGGTTTGACGACTACAAGCGGTTCTGCCATGAGTACGGCTGCGAGCACGTCGAGGTGTCGAACGGAACGATCATGATGTCCAATGCCGAGAAGGCGAGTTACATCCGTAAACTCGCCAGCGACTTCACCGTGGTCTCCGAGGTCGGCTTCAAGGACCCGGACCGCTCGGAGCAGCTGCCGCCGAGCAAGTGGGTGGAGTACATCAACGAGGACCTCACCGCCGGGGCCAAGCTGGTCACCCTGGAAGCCAGGGAGAGCGGCAAGTCCGGCATCTGCCGGCCCGACGGGGCGCTGCGGTTCGGGCTGATCGAGGACGTGCTCTCGGCCGGGATCGCCGATGACAATTTGCTGTTCGAGGCACCCAGCACCGCGCTGCAGACGTACTTCGTCACCCGGATCGGCCCGGACGTGAACCTGGGTAACGTCCCGGCTAGCGCGATCATCGGCCTGGAGACGCTGCGCCTCGGGCTGCGGGCCGACACGCTGACCGCGTTCGAATAGGGAGACGCGGATGCGCACCACTACTGACGTTTTCCACCTGGCCATCCCGGTCCACGACCTGGACGAGGCCCAGCGCTTCTACGTGACCCTGCTCGGCTGCAAGCTGGCCCGGCGCTACGACGACCGGATCACGGTGGACTTCTTCGGCGACCAGCTCGTCTGCCACCTCACCGAGGGCATGCCGACGGGACGCCCGGAGAGCCTGTACCCGCGGCACTTCGGCGTCACGTTCCGCGCGGCGGCCGACTTCGAGGCGCTGCACCACTGCGCGGTCACCCGCAAGATCCCGTTCTACCAGGAGGCCTCGACCCGGTTCGAGGGCATGGTCGAAGAGCACAGCACGTTCGTGCTGCTCGACCCGTCCGGGAACCTGCTGGAGTTCAAGCATTACCGCGATCCGCGGATGATGTACTGATGGCGGGCCGCCAGCGGCTGGACCACATCGACGCGATGCGGCCGCTCAAGCAGGCCGGCGTGGTCAGTACCCATACGATCGTCGCCTTCACGCCGGTCGCTGCCCTGGTCTTCTCCAACAGCGCGCTGCTGCTGCTGCACGTGTCCCGGGAGGCGTTCTTCGCCATCTCGGCCTGCATGCTGACCTACGCCTACTCCGGCTTGAAGCGCGACGCGATGAAGAAGTTCTACTGGCGCCGGTTCGTCGCGGTCGGGATCCCGTACCTGGTATGGAACCTCATCTACTTCGTGTGGTACGTCTGGCCGCTGCACCAGAACTCCTACTCCAGCGCCGGGTCGGTGTTCTTCCACTTCGTCCGGCAGCTCGAGGTCGGCTACGACCAGCTGTACTTCCTGATCGTGATCGCCGAGTTCTACGCGTTCTTCCCGCTGCTCCTGTGGCTGCTGCGGAAGACCAGGGGACACCACGGCCTGCTGGTCGCCGCGGTGGCGGCACTCCAGGTCTTCTTCACGATCGGGGTGCACTGGGGCTGGTTCGGGTACCGCATGGGCGAGTACGCCCAGGAGAACGCGGCGTTCTACGTGCTCTACCTGGTCGGCGGCGCGGTCGTGGCCTGCCACCTGACCGAGTTCCACGACTGGGTAACGTCGCACGCGCTGCTGATCGGGTACCTGACCGTGGCCACGGCGCTGCTCGCCGAGGGCGTGTACTTCCTGACCAAGGGCTCCGGCGCCGATGCGCTCGGCCACGCCGCCGACCCGTTCCAGCCCAGCGTGATCCCGTTCAACATCTGCGTGATCGCTCTCGGGTACCTGGCCGGGATGTGGCTCGTGCATCCGCGCCGGCACCGGTGGATCAGGAAGGCGACCCGGATCGGCTCGGACGACTCGTACGGCATCTTCCTGGCCCAGATGCTCTTCGTCACCGCGCTGGCCCTGTGGGGCGGACGGGACTTCGCCGACACGATGCCGTTCTACGTGTGGATCCCGCTGTGCATCGCGTTCGCCTATCTCGGCAGCATCGCACTGACCGAGTTGCTGGCCCGGACGCCGCTGGCGGTGCCCCTGACCGGTCGCAAGCAGGTGCCGTGGCGGACCGATCGGCGGCCGGCCGGGTCGCATCGCCGGGTCGCGGCTTCCGCAGGTGCCACCGCGGCCGCGGACCCCACGGCGGCCGCGGACCCCACCTCGGCCGCCGTCCCCGCGGTCGCCGCCTCCCTCGAACCGACCCGAGCCTCGGCGCCGACCCCCGCTCCGGCCGCCCGGGACCGGGAATCAACTTCGCTGGCCGCCGCGGCCAGCGACCAGAACGGAGCCTGACCTTGCTAAGGGAATGGATTGACCACAACGCGGCCAGCCGGGGAGATGCGCCGTATCTCGAGGACGCGGCCGGGAGCGGCACGCTGACGTTCGCCGGGCTGGCCCGTTCCGTCCGGGCCTGGTGCCAGTTGCTCGACGACGCGGGGATCCCGGCCGGGGCCAGCGTGGCCATCCGCTGCGCGGAGCAATTCGACTACGCCGTGGCGCTGGCCGGCATCATGGGCGCGGGCCGGGTAGCGGTCCCGCTCGACCCGGGCGCGCCGGCCGGGGACACCGGCCGGGTGCTGGCCGTAGCCAGGCCGCGGGCGGTGGTCGGCGACGCCGCTGACGGTCCGCTGCTGGACCTGCCCGTAATCACCAGGCCGAACGAGGCTGCTCCAAGTGACCCCTCCCTCGTCCTGCCCCGCGGCGGGGGCATCTACCTGTGCACGAGCGGCACTACCGGCACGCCCAAGGGGATCTTGCTGAGCGAAGAGCAGCTGTGTCACGTGGCCGCCGCCGTGGCCAGTCACCACCGGCTGACCCCGGCCGACCGCGGTTACTGCTGCCTGCCGCTGTTCCACGTGAACGCCGAAGTGGTGGGCGTGCTCTCGGCGCTGGCGGCCGGGGCGTGCCTGATCGTGGACCGCAAGTTCCGCCGCCGCGGCTTCTGGGAGCTGATCGAGGCGCGCCAGGCCACCTGGATCAACGCGGTTCCGGCCATCATCACGATCCTGGGGATGGACCCGCCCGCGTCGCCGCTGAGCGACCGGATCCGGTTCATCCGTTCGGCCTCCGCGCCGCTGGCCCCGGCGGCACTGCGGCGGTTCGAGGAGTCGTTCGGCATTCCCGTGGTGGAGACCTACGGGATGACCGAGGCGGCCAGCATGATCACCGCCAACCCGCTGGACGGGCCGCGTAAGCCCGGCTCGGCCGGCCAGCCGGCCGGCTCCGAGGTGCGCGTGGTCGAGTGCCCCGACGGGCCCGCCGGTCCGTGCCTGCCGTGCCCGGCCGGGACCGTGGGCCGGGTGCAGATCAGGGGCGCTGGCGTGATCAAGGAGTACGCGGCGAACGGCCGGGCCGGCGCCTTCGACGCCGACGGCTGGCTCGACACCGGCGACCTCGGCCACCTGGACGCCGACGGCTACCTGTTCCTGGCCGGGCGGTCCGACGACGTGATCAACCGCGGCGGCGAGAAGATCTACCCGCGGGAGATCGAGGACTTCCTGCTCGCGCAGCCCGGAGTCCGGTCCGTCGCGCTGATCGGCGTCCGCGACGAGGTGCTCGGCGAGCGCCCGGTCGCCTACGTCGTCCCGGCCGGCGCTCCTGACGGCCTGGAGCTGACCGACGCGCTGCGCGAGGCGTGCGAGGCGGAACTGCCCAAGCCCAAGCGGCCAGCCGAGTTCTGCCTGATGGACGAGCTGCCGCTCGGGCCCACCGGCAAGATCGCCCGGCGCCGCCTGCGCGAACTGGCCGCCGTCGGCGGCTAGCCACGGTAGGCGGCTGCCCGTTCCCCGGTTACGCCCGGGCGTTTCCCTTGCCCCCGGGCGTTTCCCTTGCGCCCGGGCGTTTCCCTTATGCTCGGGCGCTTCCCTTGCGCCCGGGCGGCCCTTAGTGTCCTGGCCCCCGGAGTTGAACCTCACGCGGCCCCCTCGTCACATCTGCACCAAACTAATGCAGTGGTTGTGGCGCCCTAATGGATAGAGAGGGTAGAACGCCACTTCCATTGAATTTGCGGAGGTGGCTAGCGGCGGTGGCGGCCAGGTCGATGCCGAAGGCGATGAGGGTGACGCCGAGGCACGCTCGAGGCGGCGCCGGATGGCGGGCCAGTCAGCCAGCCGTCCTTGGCAAAGATGAAGAGACGTCAAGGGTCAGTCGCGTTCCGGCCCAGGTGCATCGAGTCGATGACCGCCTCGAAGGAGCCATCCGGCTGACGGGCGAAGCCCGAGTCGCCCCATAGCGCGGTCGCCGTCAGGCGGACCGAACGGCCATCGGGATGGCACCCATCGCCGCCAGCTCGTTCTCACCCCGGGCCCGCTCCGGGGCGCCGGCCAGGACGAGGGTGCGCGCCCACTGGTACCGGCAGCCCGCCGCGCTCAGCCGGTCCGCCGTGGCCAGCAACCGGTCCCGGTCCCCGGCCGCGAGCGCGGCCGAACGCTCCACGATGGCCAGCGCGATCGGGTTCCCCGCAGCGCAGTGCCGCGCGCGGCCGATCCGCACCGCCGCGGCCGGATCGCCGGCCAGCACGGCCGCCTCGGCCCACACTGCCGCGTACCAGGACCGCCACAGCCCGTTGTACCAGGCCCGCAAGCCCTCCGGCGGCGTGGCCAGCAGGGTCAGCGCCTGCTCCGGATGACCGCCGTGCAGCAGGACCAGCGCATCGAAGAACTCGCCGTGGTGGATGTCCGAGATCGGCCTGCCCGGGGTGATGAGCGCGTTCACCACCGTGAGCCATTCCGCCCGGCCCGTCTCGTCGCCGCGCAACCCGCAGACGGCCGCAGCCGCGTACGCTCCCCGGTTGAGGTTGCCCGCCCGCGGCCGTCCGGCCCGCTCCCACCCCTGCCGGAACCGCTCGCCGAAGGCGGCCGTCTCCTCCCAGTCACCGGCCAGCGCGGTCACCACCAGCAGCCGGGCGGTGGCCAGGTGACCTTCCTCCCGGTAGAAAGGCAGGTCGCGGAGCTGCTCGGCGAACCCCCGCGCCGCGGTCAGGTCCCCGGCCGCGACGGCCGTCTCGGCCGCCATCTGGGGCGCGTCGAACAGTTCAAGCCCGCAGGCGATCGGCCGCTGCCGCAGCGGGGCCAGCAGCTCGGTCCGGCACAACGCGCTGGCCACCGCGGCCCGGACGTCACCGCGGGTCAGCTCGATGCTGGTCCGCAGGTCCAGCGCGGCGCTCTCGGCCACCGGGTCGGCCGCCCGGCGGGCCAGGGCGATACCGCGCTCGGCCATCTCGGCGCACACCGGATCCAGCCGGGAGCCGTTGAACCCCTCGGCAATGACGACCCGTGCCATGGCGGCCGGGTCGTCGCCGGCCAGCGCGGCCGCCTCGGCGAGCAGCCCGGGCACGCTGAGCGCAACAGATTCAGGCATCAGGCCCGGGCCGCGGTTGACCAGCTCGGCGACCTGAGCCAGGTGGTATCCGGCGCGCGACCGGTCCCCGGCGCGGAGCGCGGCATCGGCGCAGGCCCGGTGCAGCCTGATCGCGTCGCCGCCGAAGTGCCTGATCTCAGCGGCCGAGGCGGCGTCGCGCAGCGCGGACGCGGCCTCATGGTCGTCGGCGGCGAGCGCGGCCGCCTGCTCGTACCTCCGCTGCGCCTCGCCGGGCAGGCCCCTCGCGAAGCACAGCTCCGCCAGGCGCAGCGCGAGCCGGTATCCGCCGGCGCGCTGGGCCGGCTGGATCACCGCCCAGTCCAGCGCGGCCCGCAAATCGTCGGCGACCCGGTCGAATGCCGCCCTTCCCCGGGCCTGGCCCGGGTCCAGGGACTCCGCCAGGGCATCCGCCTCAGCCAGGCACCAGCACAGGTGCCGTGCGTGTGCCTCGGTCAGCTCATCCGCCTCGGCCAGACGCGCGGCGCCATACTGGCGAATCGTCTCCAGCATGCGGTACCGGGTGCCGTCCGGGCCGGCCATAGCGGCCAGCAGGCTGTAGTCGGCGAGCCCGGCCAGGCCCGCGGCGGCCTCGGCGGCTCCCGTGGTCTGGGCCGGCGCCCAGCCGCTGAGCAGCGCCGTGGCCGCGTCCACGGTGAACGGGCTGGTGAAGACGCAGACCCGGCGCAGGATCGCCCGCTCGGAGCCGGGCAGCAGCGCATAGCTCCAGTCCAGCGCGGAGCGCAGCGACCGGTGCCGGTCGGTGATCCCGGCCGGGGCGCCGGCCGCCGCGGCCCGGCCGAGAAACAGCTCCACGGCGTCACCGCCGTCGCCGCGTACCGCCAGGCCGGGCACGGAGAACACGTGCTCGTAGGGCACCAGCAGCCGGGCCCGGCTGGTCGCGAGGACGGTTACCCGGGGGCAGGCCGTCAGCAGCCGCTCGGTCAGCACAACCACGGCGTCCACGAGATGCTCGCAGTTATCCAGGACGAGCATGGCCTCCCGTTCGGTCATCCAGGACAGTACCGTCTCCTCGGCCGGCTGGCCCGGCTGCTCCCTCAGGCCGAGCACGCCGGCCAGGGCCGGTGCCACCATCGCGCCGTCGGTGACCGGAACCAGGTCGACGTACCAGACGCCGTCCGGGAACCGGCTGGCCTGCCCGGCTGCCACCTCGAGCGCCAGCCTGGTCTTGCCGATCCCGCCCGGGCCGACGGCGGTGACCAGCCGGTGTCCGGCCAGCGCGGCCGCGAGCGCGGAGCACTCGGCGGCCCGGCCGACGAACGGCGTCAGCGGCGCGGGCAGCGGCGCCGCCGCCCGCGGAGAACCGGGCAGCGACAGTCCGTGGGCGGCCGAGGCCGCCAGCGCGCGCCGGTCGCCCACGCCGAGCTTGCGGAGCAGCGAGGAGACATGACTCTCCACGGTCCGCACCGAGATTAACAGCTGGTTCGCGATCTCGGCGTTCGTCAGGTGTTCGGCGACACCGGCCAGCACCTCCGCCTCACGGGCTGAGACATCCGGCACCGCCGGCATCTGCGCTGCGTTCACGACGTTATTGTCACCCAGAATCCGCCGGGCCGGAGCTGACCGCAGCTGGCGTTTCAGCCGCGGATCAGGGGCGTATCAGCGTCACGAGCCATCACGCCAGCGAGCACCGCAGTGGTGCCCAGGCCAGCACGCCGGCGGCGGTGCCAAAACAATTTCCGGCGGCCGTCTCACGGGACGGCCCCGGCGGCCGTCTGCAGGGTGCGCCCGCTTGAGGGCACACCTGACATTCACGGCACGAAGGGACGTTCCATGTCGATCGAGGAGAACAAGGCCGTCGTGGGCCGGTGGTTCACGGAGTTCTGGGGCAAGGACTTCAACCCGGACGTCATCGGCGAGCTCGCCGCCCCCGACATCCGGTTCGAGTACTCGCTGCATGCGCCGGTGCGCGGGCGGGACGCGGTCCGCGCGTTCGCCGGGAAGTTCCGGGCCGCGTTCCCGGACCTGAACTTCTGGGGCACCGCCGACCTGATCGCCGAGGGCGACTACGTGGTCGGCCAGTGGGAGGGCGGCGGCACCCACACCGGGGACGCGTTCGACGACATGCCGATGGGGTCGCTGCCGGCCAACACCGGCAAGGTCATGCGGTTCACCGGCACGACCGTCTTGAAGGTCGAGAATGGGCTCATCACCGAGGAGATCGGCCTCGACGACGGCGTCACCGTGCTGCGTCAGCTCGGCCTCGTCACGGAGGCCTGAGCGCACGGACAACCAGGCGGGCCGCGACCAGGCTCACCGGGCCTGGCCGCGGCATGCCGTGTTCACCGGTGAGGAGCGGAAATGACGGTCCTTATCCCGGCCGGGCCGCTTTCCATGCCCGGTAACGGCCCGGGCAGCAGACGGCGCAGGGACGGTAGCCCGCGGCGATCGCGGTCGCCTCGTCGGCGAAGAAGACGCGGTACCGCACGTAGCCGCCGCGGGCGATCGCGCGCAGCGCGGAGGGGCAGTCGAGGCGGCCGTAGATCTTCATCCGGCGGTGACCGCCCCATTGCCCCTGCGCGTCCGACTGACAGGGCGTGCCGTCGGCCCCGAGCAGGGTGCTTATGCGGCTGCCTCCAGGCTCAGCAGCGTGGCCTTGGCGACGGGACCGCCGACGTAGCCGCCGGGCGTGCCGTCGTTGCGGAGCACCCGGTGGCAGGGCACCACGACGGGCAGCGGGTTGGTGGCGCAGGCCGTGCCGACCGCCCGGGCCGCCCGCGGGTTGCCGACGAGCTCGGCCACCTGCCCGTAGCTGCGCGTCTGCCCGTAGCCGATCGACGGCAGCTGCTGCTGCACCAGCCGCCGGAACCCCCTGGACAGCGACAGATCCAGCGGGAGGCCGAAGCTGCGCCGCCGCCCGCCGAAGTACTCCTCCAGTTCCCGGGCCGCCGGGTCCAGCCGGGCCGGGGCGCGGAGCACGCGCGCGCTCAGCTGGCCGGCCAGGATCTCCAGCACGCGGTCGTGACCCTCGACGTCGAAGGCGACGCGCACCAGCCCGCGCGGCGTGGCCGCCAGCAGGAGCGAGCCGACGGGAGAGTCGACCGTCCGGTAGGCGACGTCGAGCAGGCCCTCGCGCTCGGCGGCCCGCTCGAGCTCGCGATGCAGCCGGGCCAGCGTGGCGGCGTCGTGAGGGGTGGTGAAGAGGTTAGTGGGTTCGGTCATGATGGGGCTCCGCCCGGGTAGTTCTTGCGCAGGTTCTTGATGCCATCGGCGGCGGCGCGGCGGGCCGCCTCGGTGGTGCCGCCGAGAATCTGCGCGATCTCGGCGTAGGGCAGCCCGGCCACGTGATGGTAGGCGACGGCCTGGCGCTGCTTGTCCGGCAGCGCCCGCACCGCCTGCCACAGGCAGTCGCCGCCCGGGACGCCGGCCCCGGCCGGCTCGGCCTGCCCGGCCTGCCCGGCCCGCTCGGCTGGGAGTTCCCCGACCGGAACCGGCTGCCGGCCGCGGGCGCGCAGCACGTCGATGGTCTTGCGGTGCGCGATCGTGACCAGCCAGGCTTCGACGTTCGCGGTCTCCGGCAGGTCCGGGTAGGCGCGCAGCGCGGCCAGGAACGTCTCCGACCAGGCGTCGTCGGCGTCGTGACGGCCGAGCAGCACCCGGCAGACCCGCAGCACGGTGCCGCCGTGCTCAGCCACGACCCGTTCGAACGGCTGCTTGCTCCCCATGCCTGGTAGACGCTCCCCCGCCGCCGGACGTGAGGTCTGGGCCGGAAAGCCCAGGCGGCAGTCCGAGGTCAGCCTCTTCCGAGGTCAGCCTCTCAGGAGCGGGCAGGCCATGACAATGACCGGATCGCGTCTTGTCATTCTCCGCCGCAAGAGCAGCTTGGCAGCAGAAAAGCCGGTCAGCAGCATGAACGGGGTTAATGACATACGGGGGCAGCATCGAAAGCCCCGGTCGCACCACGTTGTCCGTGTCCCGGTAGGTCAGCCCGGGCGTGTTACGGGAACGGCCGTGACGCGGTCGCCGCTCCGGTGAGGTCGAGCAGTTCGCGAAGTACGTCCGATGCGATCGCGGCGAGGGAACGTGTTTCACCGTCGCGGATCCACTGCGTGAACGCGATCCCGAACACGGTGGCGCCGGACTCCGCCGCCAGGGTAGCGGCCGGCTCGCCGATGCCGCGGGCACGCAGGGCGGCGGCGACCGTCGTGGCCAGGCCTGCAAGTTTGTGCAGCTCACGTTCCTGGAGCGGCGGGTTCTGGTCGATCACGGACTGCCGCATACGGGAATACGACCGACGCTCGTCGGGGAAGAACGATGCCGCCGCCTGCAGCGCGGAGGCGATGACCTCGAGCGGGGATGTCTCAGGCGGGGCGGCTTCCACCCCGTCGATGAACGCCTGGAGAAACTCCTGCTGCCCGAAGAACAGCACCTCGCGCTTGTCGCTGAAGTGCCGGAAGAAGGTGCGCTCGGTCAGCCCGACGGCTTGCGCGATCTCCGCCGCGGTCGTCTGCTCGAACCCCCGGGTGGCGAACAGCTCGAGCGCCGCCGCCTGCAGGCGCTCTCTCGCACCCGGCTCCCAACGCCCCATGATGACGAGTCTAGTGATGACAGCGACTGCCGTATAGGCGTATGTTGATGTCTGTGACTGACGTCAGTCACAGACATCAACAGATCAGCCGCTCCGCCGGCAGCGGAGCCGAAGGGAAGCAGTGTTATGCGCGTTTTCGTCACCGGAGCCTCCGGATGGATCGGTTCCGCTACCGTCGATGACCTTCTCGCCGCCGGGCACGAGGTCACCGGGCTCGCCCGGTCCGACGCTTCCGCCGCCGCCCTCCAGGCCAAGGGGGCTCACGTCCGCCGCGGCGACCTCGACGATGTCGGGAGCATCCAGGCCGGCGCGGAGGCGGCCGAGGGCGTCATCCACCTCGCGAACAAGCACGACTGGTCCGACCCGGCCGGCACGGCCGCGGCCGAGCGAGCCGCGGTCCAGACCATCGGCGATGTGCTGGCCGGCACCGGCCGGCCCTTCCTCATCGCCTCGGGCGTGGCCGGCCTTAACCGGGGCAGGCCGGCCAGCGAGGACGACGCATCCCCGTTCCACGGCCCGGATTCGCCGCGGGGAGGCAGCGAGAACCTCGCGTTCGAGTTCGTCGACCGCGGTGTGCACAGCGTGAGCCTGCGCTTTTCCCCGACCGTGCACGGAACGAGCGACCACGGGTTCATCGCGATCATCGCCGCGGTGGCCCGTGAGAAGGGCGTCTCCGGTTACCCGGGAGACGGGACCAACCGGTGGGCCGCCGTGCATGTGTCCGATGCCGCGCGCCTCGTCACGCTCGGGCTGGCGAAGGCTCCGGCAGGCTCCCGCCTGCACGCCGTCGCGGAAGAGGGCATACCCACCCGCGACATCGCGGAGGCCATCGGCCGCGCCTTCCGCCTGCCCGTCACATCGATCGCCCCTGATGACGTCCAGAGTCACTTCGGGTGGATCGGCACCTTCTTCGGCATGGATCTCGCGGCGACGAGCACCATGACCCGGGAGCTTCTCGGCTGGACGCCCACCGGCCCGACCCTCATCGAGGACCTCGACGCGGGCGCGTACTCCCGGCTCCCCTGAGGGGGCTCAGCACACGAGGAAGCCTAGAATCCGGTCTGATTTACTAACGGACCGAAGGGCGATGACGGTGCCGCATCCGCTCGACAACCCGGTGCTCTCGTCGCTGACCGGGCCGCATGCCCGGTTCGCCGAGCGGTGTGGCAACGTGCTGCGCTACCCGGTCGACGTCTGCCCGTTCCTGGCCCTGCCGGACGAGCCGGGCGAGGCCGACTGGACGGACGCCGCGAGGCTGGCCGGGCCGGGCGGCTGGCTGCCGCTGGCCGCCCCCCGATTCCAGCCGCCGGCCGGCTGGAAGGTCATGATGATCGGCGAGGGCTTCCAGATGACCGGCGATCACCTGGACGTCACCGCCGATCCGGAGGCGGCGCCGCTCGGGCCCGCCGACGTGCCCGAGATGCTCGAGCTCACCGCGCGCACCAAGCCTGGCCCGTTCCTGCCGCGCACCATCGAGATGGGCACCTACCTAGGCATCCGGCGCGACGGC
>JAJKHX010000220.1 GCA_021154785.1 Nocardiopsis sp. | reverse complement strand
GTGAAGGTCCAGTGGCGGGAGGCCTCGGAGAATCTCGGCGCCTCGGCCTGGCAGTACTGGCGCTACGTCGGCGGCCCGCTGCTGATGCCGGCCTTCCTCGGTGGCGCCCTGCTGCTGTTCGCGAACGCGCTGTCCGCCTTCGCCACCATCGTGGCCTGGGAGAACCAGATCGCGTATATCGTCCCGCAGCAGATCAGCACCGCCCTGTCCAGCGAGGTGGGGCTCAGTAACGTCAACGTGGCCGACCTGCTCGCCTTCGGCATGATCATCGGCGTGGCCATCGTCATGACCGGGTATGCACTGCTGCAGCGGAGGGCGGCCCGATGGCTGCGGTGACCTCGGTCGGCGAGACGCCGGCCCCGGCGGCGGCCGCCCGGCCGCGCGGCATGCACGCGAACCGCAAACGGCGGCTGAACGCCTACCGCTACGTGGTGTTCACGATCTTCGGGCTGTTCTTCCTGCTGCCGATGCTGGCCATGCTCCGGTTCTCCCTGGAGGGGGCCAAGCTCGGCACCTGGTCGGGGGCGGCCTGGAAGCAGATCGCCTCCTACCAGGGCGAGGGCGTCCCGCCGCTGCTGAGCTCGATCGAGATCACCATGGAGCTGGCCGTCATTACCAGCGTGGTGACGCTGGTGCTGCTGGTGCCGACCATGATCTGGGTCAGGCTGCGGGTGCAGTGGCTGGCCCGCACCATGGAGTTCCTCTCCCTGCTGCCGCTCACCATCCCGGCCATCGTCCTGGTGGTGGGGCTCGGCTCGATCTACAACCGGATCCAGCACTACAGCCTGTCCGCGCTGATGCTGTCCTGGGTCTACGTGATCCTGGCGATGCCCTACGCCTACCGGGCGCTGTCAGCCGGGCTGAACGCCATCGACGTGACCACCCTGTCCGAGGCAGCGCGCAGCCTCGGGGGGAGCTGGTTCACGGTGATGCTCCGGGTCATCGTGCCGAATATGCGGCAGGCCATCCTGAACGCGCTGCTGCTGACCTGTTCGCTCGTGCTCGGCGAGTTCACCATCGCCTTCCTGCTGCTGTATAACAACCTGTCAGTTGAGCTGTACTCCATCAGCCGGAACACGCCGAACGCCGGGGTTATCTTCTCCACTTCCACGGCCGCGCTGCTGTTCGCCTTCCTCCTGCTGCTGATCCTGTCCTACGCTGGCCGCCGCCGACGCGGCCGGGGATGAGGTACACCCCGTGACTGCTGCACCGCTAACCCGGACGGCCCGGGCCGCCGTGGAGGTACGGCTGGAAGGCCTGAGCCGTCACTACGGCCCCGTCGTCGCGCTCGACCACCTGGACCTGACCCTGGCGCCGGGCGAGCTGATCGCGCTGCTCGGCCCGTCGGGCTGCGGCAAGACCACCACGCTGCGCCTGCTGGCGGGCCTGGAGGATGCCGACACCGGGCACATCACCGTAGGCGGCCGAGACATCACCCACGTCTCGGCGGCCAAGCGCGACATGGGCATGGTCTTCCAGGCCTACTCGCTGTTCCCGCACATGACGGTGCGGCAGAACGTGGCGTTCGGGCTGCGCTTGCGCAAGGTGAACGCGGCCCAGCGGGACAAACGGGCGCTGGAGATGCTCGACTTGGTCGGGCTCTCCGTCCAGGCGGACCGGTACCCCCATCAGCTGTCCGGCGGCCAGCAGCAGCGGGTCGCCCTGGCCCGCGCCCTGGCCATCGAGCCGCAGGTGCTGCTGCTGGACGAGCCGCTGTCCGCGCTGGACGCCAAGGTCCGGGCCCAGCTGCGGGACGAGATCCGGCGGATCCAGCTCGAGGTGGGGATCACGACGCTGTTCGTCACCCACGACCAGGAGGAGGCGCTGGCCATCGCGGACCGGGTCGGCGTCATGCGGGACGGCCGCCTGGAGCAGCTCGCCCCGCCCACCGAGGTCTACTCGCGCCCGGCCACCTCGTTCGTGGCCGAGTTCGTCGGCCTGTCCAACCGGCTGGACGGTGAGGTCAAGGGCGGCGAGGTGACCGTCCGCGGCATCACGCTGCCGCTGGTGGAACGCGACGTTCCCGACGGCCGGGCGGTGGCGCTGATCCGGCCGGAAGCGGTGGGCCTGGCGTCGGACGCCGCGGCGGAATCGGGCCCGCTGACGGGCACCGTCATCGCCGTCACCTTCCTGGGCGCGACCAGCCGGGTCACGGTCGACCTCGGCGACACCAGGGTCCTGGCCCAGCTCCCCACGTCGGACGCGACCACCCTGACCGCGGGCGGCCGGGTCACGCTGACCATCCGGCGCGATCCCGTGCTGGTGTCAGCGGCCTCGGAGCCGGCCGTCGGGGAAGAGGCGTGAGCGGCCGGCATCCCCTGCTGACCACCCAGCGCAGGCTCGGGCCCGGGGCCGTGCTCCGCAGCGGGCGGCTGGCCCCGTACCGGGCCGTCGAGGCCGGAGCGGGCGAGCCGCACCTCATCCGGGACGACTTCGGCGCGTCCGGCCCGGCCGGTCCCGAGCCCGGCCCCGGCCGGGCGCTGGCCTGCCTGGTCCACATCACCGACCTCCAGCTCGCCGACGTCCAGTCGCCGACCCGGTTCGAGTTCCTCAACGCGAACTTCGCCGACCGCCGGTACGCCGGAATCATCCCGGTGCAGCGGCCGCAGGAGGCGCTCACGGCCCATGCCGTCGACGCCACCTTGCGCACCGTCAGCGCGGTGCACGGCCCGGCCACCGGCCTGCCCCCGCAACTGGCGGTGACCACCGGCGACGCGATCGACAACGCCCAGTGGAACGAGCTGCAGGCCTTCCTGGCCCTGTTCGACGGCGGCGTGGTCTCCCCTGACTCCGGCGGCCCGGACTACGAGGGCGTGGAGGGGACGGACTGGCCGGGTGACATCTTCAGGCGGCCGGACGGCCCGGGGGCCGGCGGGCCGGACTTCTTCCGGCGCGAGCTTGGCTTCCCGCACCATCCCGGCCTGCTGCAGCGCGCGCTGCGCGAGT
Source organism: Nocardiopsis sp. (assembly GCA_021154785.1). Classification (GTDB taxonomy): domain Bacteria; phylum Actinomycetota; class Actinomycetes; order Streptosporangiales; family Streptosporangiaceae; genus Palsa-504. Next base: position 9,335 of record JAJKHX010000220.1, on the reverse strand, counting down.
TCGCGGCAGCCGGCCTGAGCATCCCCTGGCTGTCCTGCTTCGGTAACCACGAGGCACTCAACCAGGGTGTCGGCACCCAGACACCGGGGCTCGCGGCCGCGTTGACCGGTGGCAAGAAGCCGTTCGGCCTGCCCGAGGGCTTCGACCATGACCAGGCGCTCAAGGAGTTCACCGAGCGTCCCGAGGCGTTCATGGCCGGCCCGTACCGCCAGGTCACCCCGGACCCTTTCCGCCGTCCGATCACCCGCCGGGACTTCGTCGACGCCCACCTGCGGGCCGGCTCACGGCCGTTCGGCCATGGATTCACCGAACGGAACCGGCTGGACGGCACGGCCTATTACGTCCACGACACGGCCGCGGTGCGGTTCATCGCGCTCGACACCAACTGCCTGGCCGGCGGGGCGTCCGGGTGCCTGGACGCCAAGCAGGCCCGCTGGCTGGAGACCCGGCTGGCCGAGGTGCACGCCGCCTACCGCGGGGCCGGCGGCGCTGAGGTGCGGACCGGCCACGACGACCGCCTGGTCGTCGTGTTCTCGCACCACGGCACCGACACCCTGGACAACCGCCGCGGCGGCCACGCCGGCCCGGACGGCGAGCCGATGCTCGGTGCCGGGCTGGTGGCCCTGCTGCACCGGTTCCCCAACGTGGTGCTGTGGCTGAACGGCCATACGCACACCAATACCATCTGCCCGCGCCCCGACCCGGCCGACCCGGCGCACGGGTTCTGGGAAGTGACCACGTGCGCGGTGGTGGACTGGCCGTGCCAGACCCGGGTGGTCGAGCTGGTCGACCACGGGGATTACCTGTCCGTCGTGACCACGATGGTCGATCACGACACCCCGCTGGTTCCGGCCGTGCCGGTGGAGACCACCGATGACCTCGCCGCGCTGCACCGCGAGATCGCGGCCAACATCCCGCTCGACATCACCGCGATGGCCGGCACCGCCGCCGACCGTAACGTGGAACTGCGCGTCGCCCCGCCGTTCCCGCTCAAGCGCCTGCCCGGAGCTTGACCCGCAAGCTGTCCAGGTCCTCGGGGCTGAGGCCGTTACTGGTCAGCCACGACGCGGCCCCGCCGTAACGCGCGTCCAGCTGCTCCAGGAAGGCGGTCATCGTCTCCGGCCGGGGCCGGTGCAGGTCGGCCGGCTTGCTGGTGATGTCGCGGACGTACAGGCGTGACCGGGCCAGCCGGGCCACGATGGCCTCGGTGCGCTCCGCCGTGGCCGCGTAGTCGGCCGCCACGGCCTCGGCGGGTACTCCGGCCACGGTGAGCGCGAGCGCCACCACGACGCCGGTCCGGTCCTTGCCCGCCGCGCAGTGGACCACGGCCGCGCCCTCGGCGTGCGCGATGCTGCGGATCGCCCCGACCACCTGATCGGGGCGATCTTCCAGGTAGCCGAGGTAGTGCCCGCAGACCGGGTCGTCGGGGTACCGGGTCCGGTCCAGCTGGTCGCGTGCCAGCAGCGCGTCGGCGACCACGTCGGTGCTGGTGCCGACCTCGGGCAGCACCGGGTGGTGCGCGTGCCGGACGCCGGCCACGGCGTCCAGCGGGGCCGGTCCCTCGGCGGCCAGTTCGCTGGAGCTGCGCAGGTCCACGACGGTGGTCACGCCGAAGTCGCGGACCAGCTTGGTGATGTCGGCGGCCGACAGTTCCTGCAGGTTATCCGCGCGCAGCAAGCTGGCCCGGGCGGTCTTGTGACCGTCCTCGGTGGGCAGGTCACCCAGGTCGCGTACGTTGACCGCCCCGTCAAGCTCAATCCATGCCATAACAACACCATCGCAGACGCGCCGGAGCGGCTCATGGCCTGGGCCGGGTGGGGCATACTTGAGGAAATCGTGATGCCGCCCAGAACCCTGCGGCCCGCCGCAAGGTCGATGCTGACCCCGCACCTTCCTGGCCAGCGACCGGGAGAGGCCTCCTGACAGCAGTCGGCTCAAGCCTGTTGCTGGTGAGTGGGGAGTCCTCATGACGTGGCTCCGTTCCCTGGAGTGCGCCTGATGGGCGGCCGGGAGCATGATGGCCGGCGCCCTAGCCGGGTCACGGTCGAGGTGGACGCGAGCCCGGGTGCCGTCACGATCGTCATCCGGGGCGAGCTCGACCTGGTGACGCTGCCCGTCCTGGCCGGGCAGCTGGCCCTGGTCTCCCGGGGCAAGCCGGAACGGCTGGTCTTCGACCTGGCCGGGACGAGTTTCATGGACTGCGGGTCGGCCCGGCTGATCGCGGGATGCGGGTCGTGGCTGCGCGACGGCGGCCGCCCGGTCATCCGGCATCCGGGTCCGGGGGTACGCCGTATCCTCGGGCTCACCGGCCTCGACGCCTACTGCGACATGGAAGCCTGAGTCGGGAGCGAAGATGAGCGTTTCGGTACACGACGTGCGCCACGCGCTGAATGAGCTCGGCAAGCTTCGCTTCGGCGAGATGCGGGTCGAGGACGCGATGCACCACATCGTCCAGACCACCCACACGATCTTCTCCGTGGACGGCGCCGGCCTGATGCTCGCCGACGTCGACCACCACCTGCTGAACACCGCGGTCTCCGATGAGCGGATGAGGCACCTCGAGGAGCTGCAGATCCGTCACGGGGAAGGTCCGTGCATCGCCGCCTTCGAGGACAAGGAGCTGGTCGGGGCCGAGGATCTCACCCAGGACCAGCGGTGGCCGTCGTTCAGCCAGCACGCGGTGGCCCGCGGGGTCCGGGCCGTGCTGGCCAGCCCGATCCCCTATAACCAGGACGCGGTGGGCGTGGTGGCGGTGATATCCGGGGATCGCCGTCCCTGGGCACCGGAGGCCGAGCTCGCCCTGCTGGCCTTCACTGACCTGGCCGCGCTGCTCATCGCCAGCATGCTGCTCGGCGAGCAGCAGACCGAGCTGGCTGCCCAGCTCCAGTCGGCCCTGAACTCCCGGGCCGTCATCGAGCAGGCCAAGGGTGTCCTCATCGGGCAGCAGGGCATCAGCGCCCATGCCGCCTATGTGCAGCTCAGGGCGCAGGCGCGGGCGGAACGCCGCAAGCTCGCGATCGTCGCGGCCGAGGTGGTGGACAGTGCTGTCAGGACGGATTCCTAACGGCGCCGGACCCAGGCGGTCCCGATGCCGGCCTGGCGGTGCCGGTGGCACCGGGGCCGGTCTCGTACCTTCTCCCCCGCATACGAACACCGTTCCCGGGCAGTAGCAGGGCAGCTGTCATCGGAGGAGAGGAGCCGCCTTGGCGACCTGGACGGACCGGCGCAGGGCCGGGCGCAGCGCGAAATCCGCCGGCCGCCGCGCCGCCAGCAGCACCGCCCTGCGCTGGCTGGGCCGGGCCGGCTACGCGGCCCGCGGTGTTCTCTACATGCTCGTCGGCTGGATTGCCGTCCAGGCGGCCTTCGGCCAGTCCGGACAGCAGGCGGACAAATCCGGGGCCTTGCAGGAGGTCAGCTCCACTCCCGTCGGGGGCATCCTGATCTGGCTCCTCGTCGTGGGGTTCACCGGCATGGCGCTGTGGCGGCTGTCCGACGCCGCTTTCCCTTCGTCCAGTTCCGACGACGGCACCTCCTCCAGCTCCGGCGACAGCACCTCCTCTAGTTCCGGCGACAGCACCTCCTCTAGTTCCGGCGACAGCAGGACATCTGGCTCCGGGCAGGGCACGTCGTCCGGCTCGAAAGGCCGGGCCGCGAAGAGGCTGGGCGCGTTGGGCAAGGCGGTCATTTATGGCGTTATCGCCTACAGCGTGCTGAAGTCCGCGATCGGGGAGGGCGCGCAGTCCAGCGATAAGGAGTCGGTGGACCTGACCGCGACGGTGATGAAATACCCGGGCGGCCAGGTCCTCGTGGCGGCAGTCGGCCTTGCCCTGGCCGGCGGCGGTATCTTCCTCGCCTATGCGGCCTGGAAGGAGAAGTACCGCAAAAATCTCGAGCTCGGTCAGCTGCACGGGCGCATCCAGCGCGTCGTGGTGTGGCTCGGCAAGTTCGGCGGCATAGCCCGCGGCGTGGTGTTCGTCACCGGGGGCGTCTTCCTCGTGGTCGCCGCGGTCCGGGCCCAGCCCCAGCAAGCCAAGGGGGTCGACTCCGCCCTGCGGGTGCTGGCTTCCACGCCGCTGGGCCCGTGGCTCCTGGTGCTGGTCGCGATCGGCCTCATCATGTTCGGCCTGTTCTCGCTGTGCCAGTCGAAATGGGAGCGATTGTAGGGCTCACAGCTCGCCGGCCTCACTCACCGGAAGCGGCGGTGACAGACCGGGCGGCCGTCCGGATCCGCGCCCGCGCCCGCGTCCTCGCCGGCGTCGACGCCGAGCAGGGACCGGGTCAGGGACTGCCGCTCCCCGTTCATCTCGGCCAGCACTGCGGTGAAGTGGGCGTCGCGCAGCACCGGCGGCCGTTCGCCCGCCCGCAGCGAGGCCAGGACGGTCCGCCTGATCATTTCCTTGACGAAGGAAGCGGTGACGCCTTCGGTGCCTGCCACCACCGGCTCCAGGTCGGCGTCGACGGCCAGGTCGCGTATGTAGAGGCGGAACAGGCGCTCGCGGCAGCCCGCGTCAGGCCGGGGAATCTCGATCGCGAGATCGACCCGGCCCGGCCGGTCCGCCAGGGCGCTTTCCAGGATGTCGGCCCGGTTGGTGGTCAGCACGAAGGTGACGTCAGCGTCCGCGCCGATGCCGTCCATCGCGTCGAGCAGGGAGAAAAGCAGGGGGTTGCCGTCCGGGGTGTAGTCCCGGTCGGTGGCCACGAGGTCGACATCCTCCAGGACGACCATGGACGGCTGCAGGCGGCGGGCCAGTGCGGCGGCCGCGTCGATGAACCGGATGGAGCGGCCGGTGAGCAAGATGACCGTGCTCTCGGCCAGCCGCGCCGTCAGGTACCGGACGGTGTGGGTCTTCCCGGTCCCGGGCGGTCCGTGCAGGAGCAGGCCGCGCTTGAGATGCTGGCCCGCGCTGAGCAGGTCCTGTGACCATTCGGCGATGCCGATGATGTGCTGCTCGATGCTGTCGAGCACGCCGCCGGGCAGCACGATGTCCTGTGCCGTGATCGCGGGCCGGGGCAGGAAGGAGACCAGTTCGTTGCCGTGGTGCTCGCTCTCGGTGAAGCTGAGCACCTGCCCCCGGAACACGTCATGGACCCGCATTAGGCGCCCGATCTCGTCGCGGGTGGCGGCGGCCGCCTCCCGGTCGGCCGCGAGTATCTCGAGATTGCATACGGGCGCCCCGAACTGGCTCTCGTCCCGGATGCCGATCACCACCGGGGCGCCGTCCGGCGCCGCCGCCGCGACCAGGCCGAAGGTCACGACCTCGGTGTTCTCCTCCGGCCCGACCGCGGCCGTGCCATAGCTCGCCGCCCCGCGGCCGCCGCTGACGGCATCCCCACCCCGGATGAGGTGCGCCCTGGGGCCCCGGAACATCACGAACTGCGAGGCCGGGGAGCTGATCAGCGACAGGATGTCCTCGTGCGGATGACGCCCGCTGCCGGGCGTGCCGAACCATTCCGGGTCATCGCGCTGAGTCCTGAGGTAGGCGTCCACTCCCCGCTGCACGTTGACGTGCTCCCATTTGGGGAACCTCTCGGCGACCAGCACGATAGCGGTCAGTTCGCAGCCCAGATGCCCGCTGATCCGCAGGGCCACCTCAGCGGGTTCAGCGTCTTCCAGCAGCGCCTGGGTGCCGAATTCGAGCAACTGCCGCAGGCTGCGCGCCAGTCCGCGAAGATCCTCGGCCGCCGGCGGCGGATCAGGAATGCTCACCCAGCCCACAATGCCCGAGCATCAGGAAGGTGCCAAGGGATTATCGTCACCTGGAACCCGGCCTGCGGTTACAGGTCGTCGAACAGGCCGCTCCTGGCGCCGGCCAGGAACTTCTGCCACTCCTCGCGGCTCACGTGAAGGACGGAATCTGGATCTGCTGTGCTGCGCACCATGATTTCCTCCCCCACCGCCGCGGCTTCAATGCAAGCACCGCCATCGCACGGTCCCTGCCGCCATATCGGATCCTCTGTAAGCCTGTCACTCATCGCACTCCACGAAGTGATGATGGCATGAATTCTTTAGCCCTGAGCGAAACATGGCCCTTTGCCTTTGTCAAGCACGCAAATATGATTAATGCGGCGAGTGCGAAAAGAGAGGCGGATGTTCCGCAATGTTGCGGCGGTAAGAACGTGGGCGGGCACCGCCCTTACCGCCGCCAGACCGTCCTGCGCTTAGCCTCGGCGGCGTCGGCGCCTAGAAAAGATCGTCGAAGTCTCCCCGCTTAGCCCCCGCGAGGAACTCCTTCCATTCGGTTTTCGTATAAGCAAATGCCGGGCCGTCCGGACTATTCGTATTACCGAAAAACACCGCATCACCCTGGCTCGCCACCATGATGCAGGCGCCGCTTTCGCACGCCTTGGAAACGCGCCAGTCCAGTCCTCTTTGAGCCGGCGCGTATTCGATACCCATCCCAGCAGCCTCCATTCAGCTTGGAGACTACATTCCCTAATAAACTCCTAACTCCCGAGATACGCTCTCCGGGCCTCATCAACAAGTTGAATCGAATCCCGCGGGCTAAGGGCGGAGTCGCGCAGAAGCTCGACAGCCTCACGGTACCGCGCTACATCATCCTTACGCTCAAGGTACTGATGCACTGCCAAGCCCTCGATGAAGACGACAGGAGAAAGGTTTGACTCTTCTGCGAACTCCAGCAGCACAAAATGAACGTCAGCGGAAGCATGGGCCCCGATGTCGAACGGTATGACCTGGAAAGTGACCTGTCCCTCCCGTTCAGCCTGCAGAACTCGTTCAAGTTGAGCAGCCATCACGATCGGCCCGCCGACAGGCCGGCGCAACACTCCTTCGTCCAGCAGAACACGATAACGCGGCCGGTTTTCGTCCTTGAGCAGCAATTGCCGCCGCAGCCGCGCCTCGACGCGTTGCTGAAGTATTTCCGGGGTTATCCTCGCTGCTATTCCCTTAATTATGGCCCGAGCGTAGTCTTCGGTCTGGAGCAACGCCGGAATGTAGTACATCGTGTATGTAGTAATTGACTTGGCGACCTGCTCAAGCCCGATATACGGATCAAGCCTGAGATCGCTGTACTTAGTCCACCAGCCTTGTTCCCTGGCTTCCCTCGCGAGAGTCATGAATTCCGCCGAGGTGGACTCATCGACATCGTAAAGCGCACACAAGTCACGAACGTCCCGCAAGCTTGGGCGGCGTGCCGCAGTCTCCAGGCGGCTGATTTTGGTAGCCGAGCAGAGAAGTTTTTCGGCGACATCCTCGACGGTAAGGCCACGTTCATTGCGCAATTCCCGTAGCCTGATACCGAGTTCCCGCTGGCGCAACGTCGGGTTCGTGCCTGGCATGCGCGCTCCCTGCCGATGTCCCATGCCATCAACGTCAGGTGCTTGTTCCTATGACGTCGACGCTAGCGCAGGCTACGGGTTGTCAGCCATTGGCATGTGCCAATAAACATACACCAGATGATCGGCGTGCGCCGAGCGCACCGCCGCCGTTCTTGCGTGTGATCAAGATGACAGCACGCGAGCCTGGAGTGGATCCCGGAAGCCGATACGATACCGGCCGCCGCTGCGTTGGTTACCGCTCATCGCAGGCCACCGCCGGGCCGGGCCGCCTCGCATTCCGCCGGGCTGACCGGGTTCGTGATGTCACCGGGCTTGGCTGAAGTCCGGGAGGCACATGCCAGTGGTTCATGCCTCGCCGGTGCCAGCCAGCGTCTGCTTGTACAGGGTTGCGGCGCGGTCCCGGTCCCCCGTCACGGCACCCGGCCCGGGCACGGCAGTGACGCTGCGGGCATCGAGGGGCTCGCCGCAGTGCGAGCAGGCCGGCACCGCGGACACCACGTGCCCGCACGCGGCGTGCCTGATCTCGACGCCCGGCCCGGCCGGCCTGGCCCACCGGTCGCCCCACTGCCGCATGGCGGTGATCACGTGCCAGAGGTCGCGGCCCTTGCGGGTGAGCCGGTATTCCGAACGCGGCGGGTGCTCGGAGTAGGCCACCCGCATGAGGACCCCGCTGTCGACGAGGTGATTCAGCCGCCGGGTGAGGATATTCCGGGAAATCCCGAGCCTGGCCTGGAAGTCATCGAAGCGGGTCACGCCGAGGAACGCGTCCCTGACGATGAGCAGGCTCCACCATTCCCCCACGACCTCGAGGCACTGGGCGACCGAGCAGGTCATGCCCTCGAAGCTGGTCCGTCTCACGGTCTCAGCATAGATAGTTGCGTAATAGAACGCACTATCCCTAAGCTGGGTTCCATGCAAGAACTCAGCCATGAGGCGGTCAGCCCGGCCGGCGAAGACGCGATGCGCCGCCGCGAGGTCACCTGGCAGGACCCGCTGATCGGGGCGGCGCTCGCCCGTGATCTCAGCGGCCTGGAGTACCTGACCGCTATCGCGGAGGGCCGCATCCCGGGCGCGCCGATCGCCGCCCTGCTGGGCATGAGCGTGCACAGCGTCGAGCCGGGCCGGGTCGCGTTCGGCCTGGAGGTCGGTGAGCACCTGTACAACCCGATCGGCTCGGTGCACGGCGGGGTGTTCTGCACCCTGCTCGACTCGGCCATGGGCTGCGCCGTGCATTCCTCACTCGGCCGCGGGCAGGCCTACACCACCCTCGAGCTGAAGGTGAACCTGGTCAAGGCGCTGACCGTGCGCACGCCGCGGGTGATCGCGACCGGCCAGGTGGTGACGGCCGGGCGGCGCGTGGCCACCGCGTCCGGCCAGATCACCGGCCCCGACGGGACCCTGTTCGCCCATGCCACCACGACCTGCCTGGTCTTCGAGGCTCGCGGCGCGACCGGACCCGCCCGGCCGCAGGAAAACGGCCATGGGCGCTGACACCTTTCCCGCTGGCACCCCCGCTGGCACCGTCCCCGCGGGTGCCACGACCGCGGGCCCGGCCCTCGCGTCCGGATCACTGGCGGACGCCAGCGCCTTCGTGCGGGCCGCGGGACTGACCATCGACGAGATCACGGGCAGGCAGGTCACCGGTCACCTGCAGCTGGGGCCGGAGCATCACACGCCGTGGGGAATCGTCCACGGCGGCGTGTACGCCACCGCCATCGAGAGCGCCGCCAGCATCGGGGCGAGCAGCGCCGTGCGTGACCAGGGCCAGGTCGCCGTGGGGCTCACCAACACCACCCACTTCCTGCGGCCGGTCACCACCGGCCGGGTCACCGTGGAGGCGACGGCCCTGAGCCAGGGCCGCACGCAGCAGCTGTGGCGGGTGGATATCACCGACGAGGCGGGCCGGCTCGTCGCTCACGGCGAGGTCCGCCTGCAGAACATCGCCGGCCGGTAACGGGCCCGGCCGAGGACACGCCCGGCCGTCAACCCGGGAGCGCCGGGCGCAGACAGCCACAGGCCAGGCCAGGCCAGGCCAG
>JAJKHX010000219.1 GCA_021154785.1 Nocardiopsis sp. | reverse complement strand
TATCCAGGATCGCGCTCAGCGACGCCGAACTCGACCATCTGGCGCCCCAGCTGGATCAGATCATCACGGCCGTCGCGCAGGTCCAGGAGGTCGCCGCCGAGGGCATCCCGCCGACGTCGCACGCGACCGGCCTGACCAACGTGTACCGCGACGACGAGCCGGTCCCGTGCCTGACTCCGGAAGAGGCGCTCAGCCAGGCGCCCGCCGTCGAGCAGCAGCGGTTCAAGGTCCCGCGCATCCTGGGGGAGGACTAAGCCATGTCCAGCGAACTCACCCGCATGACCGCCGCCGAGCTCTCGGAAGCGCTCAGCAAAGGCGACACGACCGCCACCGAGGTCACCCAGGCCCACCTGGACCAGATCGCCGCCGTGGACGGCAAGGTGCACGCCTTCCTGCACGTCGCCGCCGACCAGGCGCTCGACCAGGCCAGGCAGATAGACGAAGAGCGCAAAAAAGGCACGGTCAGGAGCCCCCTGGCCGGCGTCCCGATCGCGGTCAAGGACGTGTTCACCACCACCGGCATGCCCACCACCTGCGGCAGCCGCATCCTGGAGGGCTGGCACCCGCCCTACGACGCGACGATCACGACCCGCCTGAAAAGATCAGGCGCGATCATCCTCGGCAAGACGAACATGGACGAGTTCGCCATGGGCTCCTCCACCGAGAACTCCGCCTACGGCGTCACCCACAACCCGTGGGACCTGGACAAGATCCCCGGCGGCTCGTCCGGCGGCTCGGCCGCCGCGGTGGCCGCCTACGAGGCGCCGCTGGCCATCGGCACCGACACCGGCGGCTCGATCCGGCAGCCCGCCGCGGTCTGCGGCATCGTGGGCACCAAGCCGACCTACGGCGGCTCGTCCCGGTACGGCGTGGTGGCCTTCGCGAGCAGCCTTGACACGCCCGGCCCGTTCGGCCGGACCGTGCTCGACACGGCGCTGCTGCACGAGGTCATGTCCGGGCACGACCCGATGGACTCCACCTCGATCGACGCGCCGGTGCCGCCGGTGGTGGCCGCGGCTCGCGAGGCGGACGTGAGCGGCATGCGGATCGGGGTGGTCACCGACCTGAGCGGCGAGGGTTATCAGCCCGGCGTGCTGGCAAGATTCGCTGAGGCAGTCGAGCTGCTCGAGTCCCTCGGCGCCAAGGTGACCGAGGTGTCCTGCCCCCACTTCAGGTACGCGCTGCCCGCCTACTACCTGATCGCGCCCAGCGAGTGCTCGTCCAACCTGGCCCGGTTCGACGCGATGCGGTACGGCCTGCGCGCCGGGGACGACGGCACCCGGGACGCCGAGGAGGTCATGGCGCTGACCCGCGAGCAGGGCTTCGGCGCCGAGGTCAAGCGGCGCATCATCCTGGGCACGTACGCGCTGTCCAGCGGCTACTACGACGCCTACTACGGCAAGGCGCAGCAGGTCCGCACGCTGATCATCCGGGACTTCGACGCAGCCTTCGGCCAGGTCGACGTGCTGGTGTCGCCGTCCACGCCGACCACGGCGTTCCGGATCGGCGAGCGCGCCGACGACCCGATGGCCATGTACCTGGCCGACCTGTGCACGATCCCGTCGGACCTGGCCGGCAACGCGGCCATCTCGGTTCCGTGCGGCCTGGCCGACGAGGACGGCCTGCCGGTCGGGCTGCAGGTGATGGCGCCCGCCATGGCCGACGACCGGCTCTACCGGGTCGCCGCCGCCGCCGAGGCCGCGCTGACCGGCCGCTGGGGTCACCCGCTGCTCGAAGACGCGAAGGGACTGTAAGTGACTGAGACCCTCGTCCCGTTCGCCGAGGCGACGGAGCGCTACGAGCCGGTCATCGGCCTGGAGACCCACGTGGAGCTGGGCACCAGGACCAAGATGTTCTGCGGCTGCACGACCGGCTTCGGCGCCGAGCCGAACAGCCAGGTCTGCCCGGTCTGCCTGGGCCTGCCCGGCTCGCTGCCGGTCATCAACGTCAAATCGATCGAGTACACCATCCGCATCGGGCTGGCGCTGAACTGCCAGATCGCCAGCTGGTGCCGGTTCGCCCGGAAGAACTACTTCTACCCGGACATGCCGAAGGACTTCCAGATCTCCCAGTACGACGAGCCGCTGTGCACCGACGGCTACCTCGACGTCGAAGTAGACGGCGAGACCGTGCGGATCGGCATCGAGCGGGTCCACCTGGAGGAGGACACCGGCAAGTCGCTGCACGTGGGCGGGGCCACCGGGCGCATCCACGGCGCCGAGTACTCGCTGGTGGACTACAACCGGGCCGGCATCCCGCTGGTCGAGATCGTGACCAAGCCGGTCCCCGGGACCGGCGCGGGCGCCCCGGTCGTCGCCCGCGCCTACGTGACCGAGCTCCGCGACCTGCTCCGCTCCCTCGGCGTCTCCGACGTCCGGATGGAGGAGGGCTCGCTGCGCTGCGACGTGAACACCTCGATCGCGCCGCGCGGCGCCACCGCGTGGGGCACCCGCACCGAGACCAAGAACGTCAACTCGCTGCGCTCGGTCGAGCGCGCGGTCTACTTTGAGATCGAGCGGCAGGCCGCGGTGCTCGACGCGGGCGGCCGGATCGTCCAGGAGACCAGGCACTTCCACGAGGACAGCGGCACCACGACCTCGGGCCGGTCCAAGGAAGAGGCCCAGGACTACCGCTACTTCCCCGAGCCCGACCTGGTCCCGGTCGCCCCCGACGCCGAGTGGGTGGAGCAGCTCCGCGCCGCCCTGCCCGAGGCGCCGTCCGCCCGCCGGGCCCGGCTCCGGGCCGAGTGGGACCTGTCCGAGTCCGACATGACCGCGCTGTCCAACGCGGGCGCGCTCGACCTGGTGGCCGGGACCGTCACCGCGGGCGCTTCCCCGGCCGACGCGCGCAAGTGGTGGCTGGGCGAGCTGGCCCGCCGGGCCAACGAGGCGGCCCAGGAGCTGAAAGACCTCCCGATCACCCCCGCCCAGGTCGCCCGGGTCGCCGCCCTGGTCACCGCGGGCACCCTCAACGACAAGCTGGCCCGCCAGGTGATCGACGCCGTGCTGGCCGGCGAGGGCGGCCCTGACGAAGTGGTCAAGGCCCGCAACCTGGCCGTGGTCAGCGACGACGCCGCGCTCACGGCCGCCGTCGACGACGCCATCGCGGCCAGCCCGGACGTGGTCGCCCGGATCCGTGACGGCAAGCTGAACGCGGCCGGCGTCCTGGTCGGCGCGGTCATGAAGGCCACCCGCGGCCAGGCCGACGCCGCCCGCGTCCGCGAGCTGATCCTGGAGCGTCTCAGCTAGGCAGGCCGCTAGCCTGGCAAAGCTGAGCCCCGCCAGGCCCCGGGGCCGGGAGACAATGGCCGGCGGAGCGCGCGTGACCGGTCCGACCAGCCATTTTTGACCGAACGGGGCCGGCCGGGAGCATCGTTACCACCGCCGCGCGCCGCCAGCACGGCGACCAGGGCGGCGATCTCTTCTGGGGTCGCGTCTCCGCGTACCACGCGGAACAACGGCCGGGCAGCGGGCTGATCGCCGTCAGCGGTGGGTGTCATGCTGCCCCGTTCGGTAGGAAAGCTTTTCAGCCGCGGGACTTGCCCAGGCTGATGCCGAACTCCCTGTGCACCCGCTCCCAGAAGGCGTCCCGCAGCCATTCCCTGGCCTCCTGGTAGGGCCGCAGCGACAGGCCGAGTTCCTTCTCGGCGTCGACCAGCAGTTCCTTGTCGATGACGGGCGGCAGGATCGGGCCGGGCAGCAGGTCCCTGATGTTGTCCCGGCCCCGGGTCAGGATCCACTTCTGGGCCACGTGCTCGCCGGCCTCCTCGACCCGGGACCGGTCCGGCCCGAGGCGGGGCATCGGGCCGGTGTCCCTGATCGCCGGGAAGCTGCCGGTATCGCGCAGGGCCGGGAAGCTGCCGGTGTTCCGCGACACCGGCCGGACCGGGCGCTCACCGAAGATCTGGGCCGGAGTGGGGGCCGTCGGCGAGGGGCCCAGGGACCCCAGGGTCGGGTCGGACCGCGGGTCGGGCGCCGAGAGGTTCTTGGTGAAATAGGGTCGCAGGAACGAGCCTTCGAGCACGTCCACCGTGTCCGACTCCCAGACCAGGCGCTCGGCCTGGTTGGTGCCGTACGGCGGCTCGACGCCCCACAGGTGCACCCGGACCCCGAACGCCTGGGCCGCCTCGACCGCGGGCACCATGTCCTCGTCGCCCGCGATCAGCACCGCATCGGTGATGGCCCGGTGCCGGGCCAGCGCCTCCATGTCCGCCCGGATCTGCGCGTCGACGCCCTTCTGCTGGCCGCGCGCGTTCAGGTTGCCGAGCCGGAGCTTGACCCACGGCATCTGGGCGATGACCCGCTGGTCGATGGTCGGCACCCGGTCGCGGGCGGCGTCATACCAGTAGACCCGGAGCAGCTCGCCGCGGATGATCTCGTCGGCGTGCTTGGTGACCACCTGGATCAGCGGGACGGCGTCGACCCGGAAATCCCGCCGCGCGGCCGTGCCGAACAGCAGTTCGCCCGCGGCGGCGTAGATGTAGCCGACGTCCACCATGACCGCGTAACGGGCCAGGATGGGGAGCGGGGCAGCGAATTCGGTCATCACCACAGACTCTAGGCCAGGTAGCAGGGTGCGCGTGCCAGATGTGCCACTTTAGCCGGCGGATTGGATATTGACGGATACGGATGGTAAGCAAATGCTCTGCGCAGTTGCATCTTAAGCATTCTAGAGCGGGATGTTGCCGTGTTTCTTAGGGGGCAGGGTCTGTCGTTTGGTGCGCAGGGTCCGCAGCGCGCGGGTGACCGCCAGCCGGGTCTCGGCCGGCCGGATGACCGCGTCGACGTAGCCCCGCTCGGCCGCGATGTACGGGTTGGCCAGCGTGTCCTCGTACTCGGTGATCCGCCGGGCGCGCAGCGCGTCCGGGTCACCGGCGGCGGCGAGCTCGCGCCGGTACAAGATGTTCACCGCGCCCGGCGCGCCCATGACCGCGATCTGGGCCGTGGGCCAGGCCAGGTTGACGTCCCCGCCCAGGTGCTTGGACCCCATCACGTCGTAGGCGCCGCCGTAGGCCTTGCGGGTGATCACCGTCACCTTCGGCACGGTGGCCTCGGCATAGGCGTAGATGAGCTTGGCGCCGCGGCGGATGATCCCGCCCCATTCCTGGCTCACCCCGGGCAGGAAGCCCGGCACGTCGACGAAGGTCAGGATCGGGATGCTGAACGCGTCGCAGGTCCGGACGAACCGGGCCGCCTTCTCCGAGGCGTCGATGTCGAGGCAGCCGGCCAGGTGCATCGGCTGGTTGGCCACCACCCCGGCCGGCGCGCCGTCGACCCGGCCGAAGCCCACCACCATGTTCGGCGCGAAGCCGGCGTGAACCTCCAGGAACTCGCCGTCGTCCAGCACGTGGGTGATGACCTCGTGCATGTCATAGGGCTGGTTCGGCGAGTCGGGGATGACGGTGTCGAGTTCCGCGTCGGTCTCGTCCGGTTCGGTGCCCAGCTCGGGCGCCTCCAGCCGGGGGGCCTCGTCCAGGTTGTTGGACGGCAGGTAGGACAGCAGGTCCCGGGCGAAGTCGATGCAGTCCTGCTCGTCCTTGGCCTGGTAGTGCGCGACCCCGGACTTGACCCCGTGCGCCTGCGCCCCGCCGAGGTCCTCGAAGCTCACGTCCTCGCCGGTCACCGTCTTGATCACGTCCGGTCCGGTGATGAACATGTGGCTGGTGCCCTCGACCATCAAGGTGAAGTCGGTGATGGCCGGGGAGTAGACCGCGCCGCCCGCGCACGGGCCCATGATCAGCGAGATCTGCGGGATGACGCCGGACGCCATCACGTTGCGGTAGAAGATCTCGGCGAACAGGCCGAGCGCCACCACGCCCTCCTGGATGCGGGCGCCGCCGCCGTCGTTGATGCCCACGATCGGGCAGCCGGTCTTCAGCGCATGATCCATGATCTTGACGATCTTCTCGCCGTAGACCTCACCCAGCGAGCCGCCGAACACCGTGAAGTCCTGGCTGAACACGCAGACCGGACGGCCGTCCACGGTGCCGTAGCCGGTCACCACGCCGTCGCCGTAGGGCCGGTTGGCCTCGATCCCGAAGTCGTGCGCCCGGTGCCGGGCCAGCTCGTCGAACTCGGTGAACGAGCCCTCGTCGAGCAGCATGCCGATCCGCTCCCGCGCGGTCCGCTTGCCCCGCTCGTGCTGCTTGGCGACCGCCTGCTCGGAGCCGGCGTGCACCGCTTCCGCTCGCCGTCGTTCCAGGTCGGCGAGCTTTCCCGCGGTGGTGTGCGGGTCTGGCTGGGCGGCGGTCGGCGCTCCGTCCGACTCGGCGGCGTTGGTGCTCATGGGGAACAGGCTAACGGGCCGTTAACATGAGCGGATTACGCTCTAGCCGTGAACAGGGACACAGGCAGAGTCAGGGAGCGGGATCGCGCGGCGCTCCCGGAGCCGATGCGGCGCGACGTCCGGCTGCTCGGCGACATCCTCGGCGAGGTCATCCGCGACTCCGCCGGGGACGAACTGCTGGCCGACGTGGAGCGGCTGCGGCGCGCGGTGATCGAGGCGCGGCATAGCGAGCGCGGCGGCCGGGACGACGCCGCCGGCCCGGGGGACGATCCGGCCGGGGACGAGATCATCAAGCTGGTCGGGTCCTGGAGCCTGGCGGCGGCCGAGCAGGTGGCCCGGGCCTTCGCCGTCTACTTTCACCTGGCCAACCTGGCCGAAGAGCATCAGCGCATCCGTAACCTGCGAGAACGCGACACGGGCGGCGAGCCGGTGCGCGAGTCGCTGGCCGCCGCGGTGGCCGAGGTCAGCCACGACGCCGGGGCGGAGCAGCTGGCCGGGCTGCTCGGCTCGCTGCGGGTCCACCTGGTGCTCACCGCGCACCCCACCGAGGCGCGCCGCCGCGCCGTGGTGGCCGCGCTGCGCCGGATCAGCGGCCTGCTGGACCGGCTGGACGACCAGCGCACCGGGGCCGCGGACCGCGAGGAGGCCCGGCGCGGCCTGCGCGAGCAGGTCGACCTGCTGTGGCGGACATCACAGCTGCGGGTCAAGGCGATGGACCCCATCGACGAGGTCCGCACGGTGATGACCGCGTTCGACGAGACCCTGTTCCGGGTGGTCCCCGCGGTGTACCGGGAACTCGACCGGGCGGTGGCGGCGGCCGACGACCACGTCGAAGTGCCGCCGGTGCCCGCCTTCCTGCGCTTCGGCAGCTGGGTGGGCGCCGACCGGGACGGCAACCCGTTCGTCACCGCGCAGGTGACCCGCGAGACCGCGGCGATCCAGGCCGACCACATCCTGCGCGCGCTGGAGAACACCACCACCCGGATCGGCCGGGCGCTGACCCTGCACGCGGCGACCACGCCGCCGTCGGCCGCGCTGCGCCGCGCGCTGGCCGCGGCGCACGCCGCGCACCCGGAACTGCTGGCCGAGATCGAGGCGCGCTCGCCGCAGGAGCCGTACCGGGCCTACCTGCTGTACGCGGCGCAGCGGCTGGCCGCGACCCGGACCCGCCACGCCGACCTGGCCTACCCGGGCCCGGCCGGGTTCCTGGCCGACCTGCGCCTGGTGCGGCAGTCGCTGGCCGCGGCCGGGGCGGCCACCCAGGCCCACGGCGAGCTGCAGAACCTCATCTGGCAGGCGGAGACGTTCGGCTTCCACCTGGCGGGCCTGGAGGTGCGGCAGCACAGCGAGGTGCACGCCCGGGCGCTGGCCGAGCTCCGCGCGGCCGGCCCGCCGGGAGCCGAGCCCGCCTCTTCGTGGTCGGCCAGGACCGAGGAGGTGCTGGCCACGTTCCGCGCGGTGGCCTGGATCCAGGACCGCTACGGCGTGGACGCCTGCCACCGGTACGTGGTGAGCTTCACCCGTTCGGCCGATGACATCGCCGCCGTCTATGAGCTGGGCCGGTACGCCACCGCCGGCGGCCGGATGCCGGTGCTCGACGTGGTCCCGCTGTTCGAGAGCGCCGTCGACCTGGCCAACGCGCCCGACGTGCTGACCGGGATGCTGAAACTGCCCGAGGTGGCTGGGCGGCTGGCGTCCAGCGGGCGGGAGCTGGAGGCGATGCTCGGCTACTCCGACTCGGCCAAGGAGCTCGGCCCGGCCAGCGCCACCCTGCGCCTGTTCGACACCCAGGCCCGGCTGGCCGCGTGGGCGTCCGGGAACGGCATCAGGCTGACCCTGTTCCACGGCCGCGGCGGCGCTCTCGGCCGCGGCGGCGGCCCGGCCGGCCGGGCCGTGCTGGCCCAGGCGCCCGGCTCGGTCAACGGGTCGTTCAAGGTCACCGAGCAGGGCGAGGTCATCTTCGCCCGGTACGGGCAGCAGGCCATCGCCAAGCGGCACCTGGAGCAGGTCGGCTCGGCCGTGCTGCTGGCCTCGTCGATGAGGATCGCGTCCCGCACCGCGGCGGCCGCCGAGACCTACCGCGATGTCGCCGGCCGGATCGACAAGGCCGCCTGCGCGGCCTTCCGCCAGCTGGTCGAGGCGGACGGCTTCGCTGGCTGGTTCGCCCGGATCAGCCCGCTCGGCGAGATCGGCGGCCTGCGCATCGGCTCCCGCCCCGCCAAGCGCGGCCTGGCGTCTTCCGCCGGCGGGGCCGCGGGGGCCGCGGCTGGCGCCCCGCCCGCGGCTGGCGCCCCGCCCGCGGCGGCTATGGACCTGACCGACCTGCGGGCGATTCCGTGGGTTTTCGCCTGGTCGCAGACCCGGATGAACCTGCCCGGCTGGTTCGGCCTGGGCAGCGGGCTGGCCGCCATCGCCGACGCGGACGGCCCCGACGTGCTGCGCCGGGCCTACCGCGAGTGGCCGCTGTTCGGCGTGCTGCTGGAGAACGCGGAAATGAGCCTGGCCAAGACCGACCGCCGGATCGGGGCCCGCTACCTGGCCCTCGGCGGCCGCCCGGACCTGACCGAGCTCGTCCTCGCCGAGTACGACCTCACCCGCCGCCTGGTCCTCACCGTCACCGGCCACGACCGCCTGCTGGCCAACCGCCACGTCCTGTCCCGCGCCGTCACCTTGCGCGATCCCTACGTGGACGCCCTGTCCTTCCTCCAGCTCCGCGCCCTAGCCGCCCTCCGCGAACCCGGCCCCGCGACGCGCGAGACCAGTCCGGCGCTGACCCCCGAGGACCGCGACCGCCTCGAGCGCCTGCTCCTGCTCACCGTCAACGGCGTAGCCGCCGGCCTTCAGAACACCGGCTGACCGGCCAGCCGGCTCGTGGTGAACTCCGGGAACGCCGGATCCGGAGCCCTCGTCAAGACCGGCTAGTCCGCGATGCGGATGCGGAGGCGGCGGAAGCCCTTGCCCTTGCTCTCCATCTTGACGACCTCGATCCGGCCGACCTGACGGGTGGAGGCGACGTGGGTGCCGCCGTCCGCCTGCTGGTCCAGGCCCACGATGTCGATGATCCGGACCTCCTTGACCTCCGGCGGCACCAGGTTCGTCGCGGTGCGGATGATGTCGGGCAGCGCGAACGCCTCGTCGCGCGGCAGCACGCGCGCGTCGATGCGCCGGTCGGCGGTGATCTCGGTGTTGCAGGCCGCCTCGATCGACTCGCGGAAGCCCGGTGGCACCTCGGGCAGGTCGAAGTCCATCCGCGCGGTCAGCGGCTCCATGTTGCCGCCGGTCACCAGCGCGCCGAAGTCGCGGAACACCACGCCGCACAGCACGTGCAGGCCGGAGTGGGTGCGCATCAGCGCGGTCCGCCGGCCGTCCTCCAGAGCGCCGCGCACCGCCGAACCAACCGGTGGCAGCGGGTCATCCTCGGCCGGTATCAAATACAGGTCGTCGCCCTTGCGGGCGTCCACGATCCGGGTCTGCACGCCGCCCCAGAGCAGGACGCCGTGGTCCGGCGGCTGGCCGCCGCCGCCCGGGTAGAACGCCGAACGGTCCAGCACGATCCCGTCGGGACCGGCCGCGAGCACCTGGGCATCCCACTCGCGCAGGGTCTGGTCGTCGAGTTCGAGCCGGTGCGTGCGCCACTGCGTGTCGTCCATAGCGGAAGCCTAGTCCGCCGTCGTGCCCTCCACAGCGGGCCCATCCGTACCCGGTCCGGCCACCGCGGGCGCCCCAGCACCCGCCGCCCCGGAAGCCCCGGAAGCGACTGGCTTGCGGACGAGCGTCAGCCCCAGGGCCAGGCAGGCGAACGGGACCGCCGAGATCGCGTACCGGTAGTCGAGTTCGTGGGCCGCGATCGGCAGCACCAGGTTGACGATCGCGACGCCCCAGGCCAGGAACGCGAACCGGCCGAAACCGCGCCACCGCCTGATCAGCATGACCAGGCCGCCCGCCATCACGCCGAAGAACACCACGCCCGGGAACCACACCGGTGACTGGTACAGGAACATCAGGTACGCCCACGGCTGGTGCAGGTGCGTGTTTTCCTTGGTGAACGCGTACCGGTTCTCCCAGTACGCCATGTACGCGGCCTCGGGGCTCACGTGCGGCGTCGTAGTGAACTGCATGGCCAGGTAGTCGGTCTGCCGGTCGGTGGTGAAGAAGGTCTCCAGCACCTCCTTGCCCACCGTGGCCAGATAGGCCCCCGGCTGGGCCAGGATGGCCCGCTCGGCGAACTTCGTGGCCAGCTTGTTGTTGGCGGCGTTGACGCCGGGATGGGCGCCGACCCGGTACCAGGCGCCGGCGTCCCACAGGTAGTCGGCCGGGGTGCGCTCGGTCAGCAGGGCGGGGATGGACCAGGCGGGGGCGGACGCGGCCGGGTGGCCGGGCTGGTTCTCCGGGCACAGCGGGGCCAGGCTGGCCGGCGGCTTGATGACCGAGCAGTTGGCGAACGACATGGTCCGTGACCACAGGAACAGCCCGCTGCTGTCGGTGATGTTGAGCTGGCCGTGCTCGCCGAAGAAGATGGCCACGTAGATCCCGAGCGGCACCACGAAGGCCACGATGCCGGCCGCCAGGACCTTCCAGCCGACCCGCATGATCAGCAGGTAGATCAGGATGACGACCGCGACCGGCGCGCCGTTGCCGCGGATGACCGAGGCGTAGGAGACCAGCAGCCCGACGATCGCCGCCTGCCAGCTGGCCGGCCTGGGCCGGACGATGAGGATCGCCACGGCCATCATGAGCACCAGCGTGAACAGGGTGTCGGGCAGGATGGAGGACTCGAGCCAGATCTGCCGTGAGTCGAACAGCGTCGGCGCCGCGGCCAGCACCGATCCCCAGGCCGGCAGCCCGCGGGTGCGCAGCACCGCGTAGATGATCGTGCCGAGCAGTATCCCCATCACGTGCTGCACCGTGGTCACCAGCAGCAGGCTGTGGAACGGCTGGAGCGCGTGCAGCATGAGCGGGTACCCGGCCGGCCGCAGCTCCGCCAGCGGCAGCAGCTGGACGCTCTGCTTCATGTAGGAGAAGGAGTCCTGGATGAGCAGGGCCGGCTTGAAGCCGAGCGCAGCGATCACCCGCGGGATAACCGACAGGCAGGCCGCGATGACGAACAACCGGTGGTGGCGCCACAGCGCGGCGGGTTTCACGTTGGCCGCGACGGCCGTAACCTGTCGTGCGTCCCAGGAGATCTCCGGCGGCCACAGCCGGAAGCTCCGCCGCCGCCCCGGCGCGGCGTCATCCGGCGGCGCGGAACTTCCCGGAAGCGCGGAATTTCCCGGAAGCGCAGCGCCGTCACCGCGCTGGCTCGTTCCGAGGTCGGTCAACGATTATCCCTCCTCCTGGCACCTGAACAATAGTTGGTCACTATGCGAACCGAGAACGAAACCCCGGCCCGCGGGCCGCTGGCCCCGGCCGCGCTGCGCCGCGCCGCCGTCCGCCCCGGCGGCCTGTGGCGCGACGTCGAGGTGGTCGAGAGCACCGGCTCGACCAACGCCGACCTGCTGGCCCGGGCACTGCGGGGCGAGCCGGAAGGCACCGTGCTGGTGACCGAGCACCAGCAAGCCGGCCGCGGCCGGATGGGCCGCACCTGGACCACGCCGCCGCGCGCCGCCCTGACGTTCTCCCTGCTGGTACGCCCGGCCGAGGTACCCCCGGCCCGGCGCGGCTGGCTGCCCCTGCTCACCGGGGTCGCCGTCGTCGAGGCGATCACCAGCGTGACCGGAGTGCCAGCCAACCTGAAATGGCCGAACGACGTGCTCGCCAGCACCGGCAAGCTCGTCGGCATCCTGGCCGAAGCGGCCGCGGACGCGATCGTCGTCGGCGTCGGCGTCAACGTCTCCACTGAGGCCAGCGAACTGCCCGAACGCGGCCCGGGGGCGCTGCCCGCCACCTCCCTGCTGCTAGCGGGCGCCCCGGCCGCAACCCTCGACCGCGGCCCGCTGCTGCTCGCCATCCTGACCGCCGTCGAGCGCTGGTACCTGGCCTGGCGGGCCGGGAACGGCGACCCGGAAGCGAGCGGCCTGCGCAAACGCTACACCGAGTTGTCGGGCACGATCGGCCGTCACGTCCGGGCCGAACTCCCCGGCGGTCAGGCGCTCTGCGGCCCTGCCGTCGGCGTCGACGCGGACGGCCGGCTGCTGGTCGGCTCCTCCTCCGGCACCGGCACCGTCCCGGTCGCCGCCGCCGACGTGGTCCACGTGCGCTGAGCCGCCACCGCGGACCCGGGCGCGAACGCCAGTGCCGCCGCCAGGCAGGCGGCCCCGCTGCCAGTAGAAGCTCAGCGCGACGTCGTGCCCCACCGCGGCGGCGTACCCGGCCGGCTGGGCCGCGATGGCCCGCAGCGCGAAGTGCAGCGCGAGCCGGTTGGTCCGGGCCGAGAACCGCCCGCCGGGCAGCGCCGGCAGCGGCGAGTTCGCGTCCCAGATCTACAGCGACGCGGCCACCCGCGGTCCCGTCGGCGGGCACAGCGCCCGCTCGCCGGCCGGCGGCTTGATCACCGCGCAGTTCGCGAACGACATCGTCCGCGACCACAGGTGCACCCCGTCGCTCCTGGTCACGCTGAACTGGTGCTCGTGCTGGCTGAACCAGGCGGAGTAGGCCGCCACCGGCGCCGCCCCGGCCAGCAGCGCGGCCACCACCGTGACCACGCCCGCCCGCCGGATCAGCAGCGCGCCCAGCAGGACCACGAGCAGCACGGCCAGCAGCACCAGCCCGACCGGCCACAGCAGCGCCGAAACACCCAGCAGGAAGGCCGCCACGACCGTGCTCACTCCCCGCCGCTGGCCCGGTGACCGCAGCAGCAGGTACAAGGCAGCCAAAACCAGGAGGCCGAACGGACCGCCGGCCGTGCCAGTATTTGCGTATGACCTCCGACCCATCGCTCATCGAGGATGAGCATCTCGTCCTGCGGCTGCATCCGCACTGGAAGACGCTGGTCCGCCCGCTGGCGGTGGCGGTCGTGGTCATCGTGATCGCGCTGGTGGCCGAGGTGCTGATCCCGTCGGGTAAAGCCGCCGCGATCGGGCGGCTGGCGGTCGCCGTGGTCGGGATCCTGATCTTGATGATCTGGCTGATCGTGCCGATCCTGCGCTGGCGGACGACGGTGTTCGAGCTGACCAACCGGCGGCTGCGGATGCGGGACGGCATCATCACCCGGCACGGCCGGGACATCCCGCTAGCCCGGATCAACGACGTCTCGTTCAGCAAGGGCCTGCTCGACCGGCTGCTCGGCAGCGGCCGCCTGGTAGTGGAGTCGGCCGGCGAGCACGGCCAGATCGTGCTCACCGACATCCCCCGGGTCGAGGTCACCCAGGGCACCCTCTACCGCCTGGTCGAGGAGGAGCAGAACCGGCTGGATCAAGACCAGCGGAACCACCCGTGACCGGGCTGGAAACCATCCGGGTCGCGCGTCCCGGTGGCGGGATCGCCGAGATCACGCTCGACCGGCCCGCGGCGATGAACGCGGTCAGCAGCGCGATGGCGGCCGAGCTCACGGGAGTCTGCACCGAGCTCGCGGCCGCGCCGGAGGTCCGGGTGGTCGTGTTCAGCGCGGCGGGGGAGCGGGCCTTCAGCGCCGGGGCGGACCTGAAGGAACGGGCCGGCCTGACCGACGAGGACCTGCTGCGCCAGCGGCACGCGATCCGCGGCCTGTTCGGCGCGCTGCTGGCGCTGCCCCAGCCCGCGATCGCCGCGGTGCACGGCTTCGCCCTCGGCGGTGGCTGCGAGCTGGCGCTGTCCTGCGACCTGGTGGTGGCCGACGAGACCGCCGTCTTCGGCCTGCCCGAGGTGACGGTCGGGCTGGTGCCCGGCGGCGGCGGCACCCAGCTGGCGCTGCGCCGCCTGGGCCCCGGCCGGGCCGCCGACCTGGTGCTGACCGGACGCAAGGTCGGCATCGACGAGGCCGAACGGCTCGGCCTGGTCGACCGCCGGGTCCCGGCTGGCCAGGACGGGACGGCCGCCCGGGAACTGGCCGGGCAGATCGCCGCCAACTCCCCGGTGGCGGTCCGGGCCGCCAAGCGGGCGCTGCGGCACGGCTGGGGCGTCTCACTGGAGACCGGCCTCGACGTCGAGGACGCCGCCTGGCGCACCGCCGCGGCCTCACCGGACCGGCGGGAGGGCATCGCGGCGTTCACCGAAAAGCGCAAGCCGGCGTGGCCGGGGCGGTGAACCTGACTCGTTCGGTATGAATTTCTCGGCTCTGGCCTAGCCCCGGCGTCGTCGGTGTGCCCCCGGCTACCTTCTTACGTGGCCTGTGTGCCACCCACTCCATGGCGCGCCCCCGGGATCGAGCCCGAGGGCGTTAATTTTTTACTGTTCCTTTACTATTTACCTATGACCCGCGTGCTGCTCGCCGAGGACGATACGTCGATCTCCGAACCGCTGTCCCGCGCGCTGCGCCGGGAGGGCTACGAGGTGGACGTCACGGCCGACGGCCCCAGCACGCTCGACAAGGCGCTGGGCGAGGGCGTCGACCTGATCCTGCTCGACATCGGCCTGCCCGAGCTGGACGGCCTCGAGGTGTGCCGCCGGGTCCGGGCTGGCGGGTACGCCGTGCCGGTGCTGATCCTCACCGCGCGGGCCGACGAGGTGGACACCGTGGTCGGCCTGGACGCGGGCGCCGACGACTACGTGACCAAGCCGTTCCGGCTGGCCGAGCTGCTGGCCCGGGTGCGCGCCTTGCTGCGCCGGGGCACGGCCGAGGGCTCGGCCGCGCACGGCGTGCGGATCGACCCGGACGCCCGGCGGGCCTGGCACGGCGAGACCGAGCTCGACCTCACCACCAAGGAGTTCGACCTGCTCTGGATCCTGCTGCGGGACGCCGGCAAGGTGGTCACCCGCGAGCAGATCATGCGCGAGGTCTGGGACGCCAAGTGGTGGACGTCGACCAAGACGCTCGACATGCACATCTCCTGGCTGCGCCGCAAGCTCGGTGACGATGCGCACAGCCCGCGGTACATCACCACCGTCCGGGGCGTGGGGTTCCGCTTTGAGCGCGGCGACTGACGGCGGCGCCCCCGGCCGGCCCGCCGCCGCCACCCGCCATGCGTAGGAGACTGTGGTTCTTCAGCCTCGCCGTGGCGGTGATCGCCGTCCTCATCGTGGGCGTGCCCGCGCTGGTGATCGCCGCCGGCCGCGACGCGGCGGCGATCGGCGTGACGGTGGCGGCGATGGTGGCGGCGACCGCGCTGGCTGGCTGGCTGACCGCCGTGCTCGCGGGCCGGCTGGGCCGGCCGGTCGAGGAACTCGCCGAGGCGGCCTCGCGGCTCGGCCGGGGCGACTCGCGCCCGCTCGGGCGCCGGTACGGGATGCCCGACCTGGATCAGGTGGCCGACGGCCTCGACACGTCGGCGCGCAGGCTCAGCAGCCTGCTCGCCGCTGACCGCGAGCTCACCGCGGACGCGTCGCACCAGCTGCGCACGCCGCTCACCGCCTTGTCGATGCGGCTGGAGGAGATGATCGCGGCGGCGGACGACCCGGACGTGGTGCGCGAGGAGGGCAGCGCCGCGCTGACCCAGGCCGAGCGGCTCGCCGACGTGGTGACCCAGCTACTCAGCCCGGCCCGCCGCGCGACGTCCTCGGCCGCGCTGACCGGTATCGACGAGATCGTCCGGCAGCAGGTCGTGGAGTGGGAGCCGGCTTTCCGCCGGGTCCGCCGCAAGCTCGTCGTCATCGGCGTGCGCGGCCTGCAGGCCCACGTCACCCCGGGCGGCCTGGCCCAGGTGCTGGCCACGCTGCTGGACAACGCGCTCATGCACGGCGGGGGGACGGTGACCCTCCAGACGTCGCAGAACTCGCGTTCGGTGGTGGTCGAGGTCAGGGACGAGGGCAAGGGCGTCCCGCCGGAGCTCGTGCCGCGGATCTTCGAGCGCAGCGTCAGTGGCCGCCCGGAGGGTACCGGCCTCGGGCTGGCGCTGGCCCGGACGATGGCGGCGGCCGACGGCGGCCGGGTCGTGCTGATCAAGGCGAAGCCCGCCACTTTCGCGGTCTTCCTGCCCAGGAACCCGCCGCAGCCCGGCACCCGCACCCAGCCGGTCCGCGGCCCGGCCTGATTTAGCGGCGCGACGCCTCGGCGGTGTCGAGGAGCTCGTCGAGCAGCGCTTCTTCTTCCCGGGTCCCGGTCACCGCGGTCAGCCCGGACACCGTGGCCTCACCCGCCGCCACCGCGGCCGCGGGCGTGCCGGCCAGGAAGACCCACTTCTTGTACGAGAAGTACCGGAAGATGGTGCCCAGCCCGGTGCCGGCCACGCTGGCCGCGTTGTAGGCCAGCACGTGCTTCAGGTCGAGCCCGTAGCTGACGAACGCGATGACGGCTTCGGCGATGGCCAGGCCGACCAGGTTCAGCGCGGCGAACAGCATGCCCTCGCGCAGCAGTGCCTGGTTGACCCGGTGCCTGAAGGTCCAGAACCGGCTGCCCAGGTAGGTGACCACCGTGGCGGCGATCAGGGAGATCGCCTTGGAGACCATCGGCCCGATGCCCTCGGCCCCGTGCAGGTAAGCCGCTCCGCCGAGGTCGATGACCGAGCCGATCAGGCCGACCACGCCGAACTTCGCGAGTTCGGGAATCAGGTCCATGCAGCGTTTACGTAGGCTCACCAGCCTGGGCATACGAAACGGTCCTTTCGGGACGGCAGTATCGAAACAGCGGCAAAGTTCAGCGACAAACCTGTGCGAAACCCCCGTACAGGCCCTTTCGAGACCCGCACATGCTACCGGCCGTAGCTCGGCAGGACCTTCGCCTTCCCTGGAAGCGGGCTATGAAACAGGCCACAGCCATCCTGGTCAGGTGGTGCTGACGGGCGCCTTCTCCCGTCCCGTCCCGGCGACGGCGTGCCAGGTCAGGTAGACCGCGGCGGTGATCAGGAAGCCGACCTCGAAGGTCAGGTCGCCGACGGCACCCACATGCGCGGGCACCGGGGCGACGTACTCGGTCTGGTTGGAGAACAGCCCGATCGAGATGCCCATCCCGACGAGCATGGCCACCGGGCCGGCCCAGTTCATGTGCCGCTTGTCGAACAGCAGGGTCTCCTCCGGGTCCTTGCGCAGCAGCTGGTCGCTGAAGAACACGGCGAGCCACGGGGCGATCCAGTACGCGATGATCAGCAGGAAGTTCTCGTACTTGGTGCCCGCGTTGCTCAGCCCGCTCCAGGCCAGGAAGAAGCCGATGATGCCGAACCCGAGGGCCACGATCGCGCGGCGCAGCGAGAGCGGCAGCCTGATGCCGAGCGCGGTGAACGACAGCGCGCCCGAGTAGATGTTGAGCACGTTGGCCGCGACGGCGCCGAGCGCGATGGCCAGCAGCGTCAGGTCGGCCAGCGGGGTGGCCAGCAGGCTGGTCATGCCGCCGGGGCCGCCGAGCGCGTCACCCGCGCCGACCGCGGTGCCGACGGCCGCGCCGACGATCTCGAGGAACGCGCACGAGATGAACAGCCCGAGTCCGGCCCACAGGGCGATGGCCCGCTTGTCGGAGTCCGGCTTGAAGTAGCGGGTGTAGTCCGACGCGTACGGGTTCCAGCCGACCGCGTAGCCGAACGCGGCCCCGAACGTCAGCAGCCACGCGCCGGGGATCGTGTGGTGGGCGGCGCCGGGGTGGGCCTTGCTCAGGATGACGACCGACGCGATCACGAAGATGATGGCGAGGACCGGGAACGCGTACCGCTCGAAGACGTGCACCAGGTTGTAGCCGAAGAACGCCACCGCGAGCTGGACCGCCACGATGATGAGCAGGCAGAGGACCTCGGGCAGGTGGGTGAGCACGTTCAGCGCCAGCGCGCCGCTGACGCTGTTCACCGCGAACCAGCCGATGCCCGCCGTGACCGAGTTCAGCCCGGCCGGCAAGATGTTGCCCCAGTAGCCGAACCCGAGCCGGCTCAGCACCATCTGCGGCACGCCGTACCGCGGGCCGCGCTGCGACAGCAGCCCGTGGGTCACGCCGCCGATCGCGCTGCCCAGCACCAGCGCCAGCGCGGCCTCCCAGAAGCCGAGGCCGAAGCCCGCGACCGCGAGCACGCCTACGAAGATCGTGGCGAACTCCATGTTCGGCGAGGTCCAGGTCCAGAACAGCTGGAGCGGGCGGCCGTGCCGCTCGTTGAGCGGGATGAACTCCGCCCCGCCCGGCTCGACCTCGAAGACAGTGGAGCCGTACGTGCCTTCCCGGACGAGAACGCCCGCACCCGCGTCACCGCTGTGCGTGACGCCCTGATCGCGTGTCGCCATCCACGTTCTCCCTCCGGGCGGGTCTGCTCACTACGCTTTTTACCCCGCTATATGCAGGGCGAAAGGTTCTCATGTTTCGTAGCAGGAAAACCTGGCCCGCTATGAAACGATTGCGTTACATCCTGGCCGCAGCCGCGGGCGGCGGTCCCGTAGGGTACGGTGCGTGACCGAATATCCCGAGACGCCGCGCTCCGCTCCGGCGTCCCCCGTGGTGGGCATGGTCGGCGCCGGCCAGCTCGCCCGGATGACCAGCCAGGCCGCCACCGGCCTCGGCGTCGGCTTCCGCGTCCTGGCGGAGGCGGCGGGCGAGAGCGCGGCCCAGGTGGTGGCGGGGACCCAGCTCGGGGACTACCGCTCGCCCGATGACCTGCGCGCCTTCGCGGCCGGCTGCGACGTGATCACGTTCGACCACGAGCACGTGCCCGGCGATCAGCTGGCCGGGCTGGAGCGCGAAGGCGTCCCGGTCCGGCCGGGATCCGCCGCGCTCCGCTTCACCCAGGACAAGCTGGCCATGCGCGAGCGGCTGACCGGCCTGGGTATCGCCTGCCCGCGGTTCGCGCCGGCGGGCTCCCTGGCCGAGGTGGCGGCGTTCGCCGACGGCACCTGGCCGGTGGTGCTCAAGGCGGTCAGCGGCGGCTACGACGGCAAGGGCGTCTGGGTCTGCGCGAACGCCGCCGAAGCCAAAGACGTCCTGGCGCACGGCATCGACCTGATGGCCGAGGAGTTCGTCGCCTTCGACCGCGAGCTCGCCGTGGTCGCGGCGCGTTCCCCGCACCGCCAGGGCGCGGTGTACCCGGTGGTGGAGACGGTCCAGCGGGACGGCATCTGCCGGGAGGTGATCGCGCCCGCGCCCGGCCTGGCGCCCGGCCGCCGGGCGGCGGCTCAGCAGCTGGCCTTGCTGATCGCCAAGCAGCTCGGGGTGACCGGCCTGCTGGCCGTGGAGCTCTTCGAGACGGGAACCGGGCTGCTGGTCAACGAGCTCGCGATGCGCCCGCACAACACCGGCCACTGGACCATCGAGGGCGCCCGCACCTCGCAGTTCGAGCAGCACCTGCGGGCCGTCCTCGACCTGCCGCTCGGCTCCCCGGCCATGACCGCCCCGGCCGCCGTGATGGTCAACGTGCTCGGCGGCGACGACGCCGACGTCTACGATCGCTACATCCACGTGATGGCCGCCGACCCGGCCGTCAAGGTGCACATGTACGGCAAGCCGGTCCGTCCCGGCCGCAAGATCGGCCACGTCACCGCGGTCGGCGACGACCCGGCCGAGCTGGGCGACCGGGCCCGCCGTGCCGCCAGCTACCTGCGCTGGGGCAAGGAGGACGGTTCGTGAGTGACCGGCAGGACCCGCTCGTCGGGCTGGTGATGGGCAGCGACTCGGACTGGCCGGTGATGAAGGCCGCGGCCGAGGCCCTGGACGAGTTCGGGGTCCGCTACGAGGCCGACGTGGTGTCCGCGCACCGGATGCCGCACGAGATGATCGAGTACGGCTCGTCGGCCGAGCGCCGCGGCCTGCGGGTGATCATCGCGGGCGCCGGGGGCGCGGCTCACCTGCCGGGCATGCTCGCGTCGGTCACCCCGCTGCCGGTCATCGGCGTGCCCGTCCCGCTGGCCAGCCTGAGCGGGCTCGACTCGCTGCTGTCCATCGTCCAGATGCCGGCCGGCATCCCGGTCGCGACCGTCGCGGTCGGCGGCGCCCGCAACGCCGGCCTGCTCGCCGTCCGCATCCTCGGTGCCGCCGGGAGCCCGCAGGGGGCGGAGCTGCGCGCGAAGCTGACCGCCTTCGCCGGCACCCTGGCCGATCAGGCCCGCGCCAAGGGTGCCGCTCTGCGCGCCCGCCGTCCGTAGCTTTCGGCCGAACGAGTGATGTCTTACGCCCAGATAACCCCGCCTGCCCCGGGATAAGCCAAACCGGCGGCGGGTACGTTCCCGGCAACGAGCACGTGGGATCTGCCCGGGGTGCGAGGAGGCGCGCGTGAGCATTGGCGCGACGCTGGCCGCGGCCCGCCGCCGGGGCGGGCTGACCGTGCACGACGTCAGCGAGAGCACCCGGGTCACCGAGCCCATCATCCGCGGCATCGAGCAGGACGATTACGCCGAGTGCGGCGGTGACTTCTACGCCCGGGGGCATATCCGCGCCATCGCCCGCGCGGTCGGGGAGGACCCGGAGCCGCTGATCGAGGAGTTCGACTCGACCTGGCGGTCCGCCCGGGAGACCTCGGCCGCCGAGGCCTTCTCACCGGCCATGCCGCTGCGGACCCGGGAGCGGCGGCGGGTGCGCGGGACGGCCGTCCTGGGCATGCTGGTGCTGGCCGTGCTGGCCTTCGCCGGCTACAAGTTCGTCTCCGGCGTGGGCCACCCGCATCCCGCGGCCGCCGCCAGCCTGCATCCCTCCCCGGCCGGGCCGGGCAGCCCGGGGAAGGCCAACGCCGCCCAGTCGTCTCCCGTGGTCACCTCGTCCCCGGCCGTCTCCTCATCCGCCGTGGCCTCCTCGCCCCCGTCGTCGTCGCCCGCGCCGGCCCCGCTCACGGTCCGGGCGCTGACCCCGGCCAGCGTGACGGCCTTCGGGCCGTCCGGGCCCGGTAGCGGCGACCATCCCCAGCTCGCGGCCCAGGCGGTCGCGGGAAACCCGGCCGCGCCCTGGTACAGCCAGTGGTACGCGACCCCGGGATTCGCCCGCCTGAAGACCGGGACGGGCCTGCTGGTCGACATGGGCCGGACCGTCACCGTCTCCGCCGTGCGGGTGTGGATGACCGCCCGTTCCGGCGCCAGCCTGCAACTGCGCGCCGGGGCCAGGCCGCTCTCCCGCTGGCTGCCCCCGGTGGCCAGCGCCGCGAATACGGGCGGCCTCGTGCGGCTCCAGCCCGGCGCCCCGGCGCACGTCCGCTACCTGCTCATCTGGTTCACCAAGCTGCCCCCCGACAACGCCGGCCACTACCAGGCCAGCGTTTACCGGATCACCGTCAAGGGCCAGCCCTGACTCACCCCGTGAGGCGATCTACCATCAAGGGATGAGCGATGATTTCCCGGCGTTCGCCCTGTCCGAGGAGCACGACGCGCTCCGCGAGGCCGTCCGCGCCCTGGCCGACGACAAGATCGCGCCGCGCGCGGCCGAGGTCGACCGCACCTCCGAGTTCCCCTGGGACGTGTACGAGGCGCTGGTCAAGGCGGACTTCCAGGCGGTCCACATTCCTTCAGCCTACGGCGGGGCCGGGGCTGACGCGATCGCCACGGCGATCGTCATCGAGGAGGTCGCCCGGGCCTGTGCCTCGTCCTCGCTCATCCCGGCGGTGAACAAGCTCGGCACGGTGCCGCTGCTGCTCGGCGCGTCCGAGGAGGTCAAGGCCAGGTACCTGGCGCCGGTGGCGCGGGGCGAGGCGATGTTCTCCTACGCGCTGTCCGAGCCGGAGGCGGGCTCCGACGCGGCCGCCATGAAGACCAAGGCGGTCCGCACCGGTGACGGCTACGTGCTGAATGGCGTCAAGCGCTGGATCACCAACGCCGGCGTGTCCAGGTACTACACGGTGATGGCGGTCACCGACCCGTCGGCGGGCGCCGGCGGCATCTCCGCGTTCGTGCTGGAGGACGGCGACCCGGGCTTCACGTTCGGCGCGCCCGAGCACAAGCTCGGCATCAAGGGCTCGCCGACCCGGGAGCTCTACTTCGACAACTGCGCTATCCCGGCCGATCGCCTGATCGGCGCCGAGGGTGAGGGCTTCCGGATCGCGCTGCGCACCCTGGACCACACCCGGATCACGATCGCGGCGCAGGCCCTGGGCATCGCGCAGGGCGCCCTGGACTACGCGCTCGGCTATGTCAAGGAGCGCAAGCAGTTCGGCCGTTCGGTGGCCGACTTCCAGGGCCTGCAGTTCATGATCGCCGACATGGCCATGAAGCTAGAGGCGGCCCGCCAGCTCACCTACGCCGCGGCGGCCAAGTCGGAGCGGGCCATGGCCGGCGAGAAGGTCGCCGACCTGACGTTCTTCTCCTCGGCCTGCAAGTGCCTGGCCTCCGACGTCGCCATGTCCGTGACCACCGACGCGGTCCAGCTCCTCGGCGGCTACGGCTACGTCAACGACTACCCGGTCGAGCGGATGATGCGCGACGCCAAGATCACCCAGATCTACGAGGGCACCAACCAGATCCAGCGCATGGTCATGGCCCGGCAGCTGCTCAAGGGCTAATGTTGGGCCGCTGAGCTGGGGTTTTTCCAAAGCTTCTGATCAATAGCGGGCCACCCACCGGCGAGCGGGGGAACCTCGCCACCTGGGTTGTTTGTCCGAATCGTACCGGTTATTTCCCGTCGTTTCCGGACCCCGTGCTGAATCCGTGCTGATACCTGCGCCGATTTGGTCTATACCAATACGTTAACAGGTCTAGACCAATTGCCGTGATCCGGATCATTAGTCGACGGGCAATACCGCCGCTCCGCCCGGCCGCGGTGCCGGTTCAGGCTTGACTCGGCGGGCTCAAGTCAGCACTCGCCTTAACGAGGCTATGAGCTGCCTCAGCGCCGTCCGGCCAGGATGCCGTCCCCGAGTCCCACCCGGAAGCGCTGCCTGTTGCTGACGGTCTTCAAGCAGGTTGCCCGAGTGGCCAAAGAGAGAGGTCTGTAAAACCGTCGGCTCAGCCTACGTTGGTTCGAACCCAACACCTGCCACTACCTGCGAAACCGGCCCCCTGGCTGCGGAAAGGCGCCGCGGGGGCCGTTTTCTTCTTGTCACGCGGTGTATCGCGGTGCGTCACCGTGAGTCGATGCGTTGCGGTGTCCACGGACGTATAGCGGACGGCGTCCGTGCCGTCAGGACGGTCGGTGCGCACCGTCGGCTTTCCACGGACGGCCACGGACGGGCCGCGCTGACCGCGTTTCCGGGCCTTGAGGTGAACCGCGGAGCCGGGCGCGCGTCCCTGTGGCCGCCCGGCGGGTCCGCGCGCCTTCCCCGGGC
>JAJKHX010000218.1 GCA_021154785.1 Nocardiopsis sp. | reverse complement strand
TCCACCGTCGGCCTCGTTGCAGGTTTATATGTCGTATTACGAGTAATTAATGCCCCGGGGTTTCGTCCGAGAGCTTCCCCGTCTGGCCCGTAACCCCGAGGTGATCATGCGCCTGTTGCTCGTCCATCCCAGCTCGCTGATGTAATCGGAGATCTTCCTGCGGCTGGAGCCGCTGGGCCTGGAGCGGGTCGCTGGCGCCGCGCGGGAGGCGGGGCATGAGGTGCGGGTGGTCGACCTGCAGGTCTTCTCCCGGGCGGACCTGATGGCCGAGCTGGCCTCGTTCCGTCCCCACGCCGTTGGCGTCTCGCTCAACTACCTGGCCAATATCCCGGAGGCGATCGAGATCGCGGCGGCGGCCAAGCGCGCCGAACCCGGCTGCTTCGTGTTCTTCGGCGGGCACAGCGTCTCGTTCATCACCGAGGACGTGCTGGCCCAGGCGGAGGGATGCCTCGACGCGGTAATACGGGGCGAGGGCGAGACCGCCATCGGCCCGCTGCTGGCCGCGGTCCGCGACGGCGGACTGGATGCCGTCCCCGGGCTGGTGAGCCTGGCGGGCCGCGGTCCGGCCCCGCGGACGCTGCCCAGCATCGACTCGCCGCGGCCGGCCCGTGACCTGATGCGCCGCCGCCGCCGGTACTTCATCGGCGAGCTGGATCCCTGCGCGTCCATCGAGTTCAGCCGCGGCTGCCCCTGGGACTGCTCGTTCTGCTCGGCGTGGACGTTCTACGGCCGCAGCTACCGCAAGGCCTCGCCCGAAGCGGCCGCCGAAGAGCTGGCCGGCATCGCCGAGCCTAACGTGTTCATCGTCGACGACGTGGCCTTCATCCGGCCCGAGCACGGGCACGGCATCGCCGCCGAGCTGGAGCGGCGGCGCGTCCGCAAGCGCTACTACCTGGAGACCCGCAGCGACGTCCTGCTGCGCAACCTGGAGGTCTTCGACCGGTGGACGCGGCTCGGCCTGCGTTACATGTTCCTGGGCATGAAGGCGATCGACGCCGAGGGCCTGGACCTGTACCGCAAGCGGGTGAGTCCGGATGACAACTTCAGGGTCCTGGAGGCAGCCCGCAGGCTCGGCATCAACGTCGCGATCAACTTGATCGTGGACCCCGCGTGGGATGCCGGGCGATGCCGTGCCATCAGGGAGTTCGCCCTGGCGGTGCCCGAGATCGTCCACCTGACCGTGATGACGCCCTATCCGGGTACCGAGATCTGGCACACCGAATCACGCCGGCTGACCACGCGCGACTACCGGCTGTTCGACATCCAGCACGCGGTGGTCCCCACCACCCTGCCCCTGGATGAGTTCTACCGGGAGCTGGTGCGGACCCAGGCGGTGATCAACCGCAAGCACCTGGGAGTGCGTACCGCGTTCGGGGCGCTGCGCATTCTCGGCGCCAACCTGGCTCACGGCTAGGCCAACTTCGCCCGCATGCTGTGGCGGTTCAATAAGGTGTACAACGCCGGCCGCCAGTACGCGGATCACCAGCAGCCCGTCCGGTACGAACTCCCGCTGCCGCTGCCGCTGCCGCTGCCGCCGCCGCGGCCCGGCCACCGCAGTGACCTGTACATCCATTCCCGGGCCGCGGCCGGAACCGGGTCCCGTCGCCGCGGCTGACCAGGGTAGTGACAGCGATGCGGTCCACGACCATGAACGGATCCCCGGTCCCGCGCCGGGCGCTGATCGTGAGCGCGGATATCGGCGCGGGCCACAACTCGGCCGGCCGGGCCCTGGAAGAGGCCATGGCCCGGGCCTGGCCGGGCTGCCAGGTGCGCTGGCTGGATACCCTGTCCGCGATCGGGCCCGGATTCGGCCCGCTGGCCCGTGCCTTCTACGTTTCTCAGATCCGGCACACGCCGCGGATGTACGAGTTCTTCTTCTCCGCCATGGGCCGCCACCGCTGGTATCTCGAGGCCGTCCGGCGCGGCCTCGGCGCGTGGTTCGGGCGGCGGATGGGGCCGCGGATCCGCGCGCTGGACCCGGACGTGATCGTCTCCACCTACCCGCTGGGCAGCGCGGGGCTGAGCTGGCTGCGCCGGCACGGGCAGCTTGCCGTGCCGGCCGGCGCCTGGGTCCCCGCCTTCTATCCGCATCCGTCCTGGCTGTACCGCGACCTGGATATCACCTTCGTCATGCACCCGGCCGCCGCGACGGCGGCGGCCCGCGCTGAGCCGGGCCTGCGCGTCGCCGTCGGCGCCCTGCCGGTCAGGGACGCCTTCGCCCGGCAGGAACGGGCGGTAGCCCGGGCCAGGCTCGGCCTCGAGGTCGGCCGGTTCACCGTGGCCCTGTGTCCCGGCTCGCTCGGCTTCGGCGGGATGGACCGGGCCGCCCAGGCGCTGCTCGACGCGGGCGAGAACGTGCAGGTCCTGATGGCCTGCGGAAAGAACGAGCGGCTGCGCCGGGAACTGGCCGGCCGCAACTGGCCCCCAGGCCGCCTGCGGATCCTCGGCTGGACGCAGGACATGCCCGGATTGATGGCCGCGTCGGATGTCGTCGTCGGCAACGCCGGGGGCGCCACCGGACTCGAGGCGCTGGCCAGCGGCCGGCCGGTGATCATGTTCGAGCCGATCGCCGGGCACGGCCGCGCGAACGCCGAGCTGATGGCCGATTCAGGTCTCGCCCTGCTGGCCTGGTCGCCAGCCGAACTGCGCCGCATCGTCCGCCGTCTCGCGCGTGATCGTAGGGCGGCCGCCGAGCTCTGCGACCGGGCCCTGGCCCGGGCGACGAGCCGGCGCCGCGAGGAGGACCTGGCCGACCTGGCCGCCCTGGCGGTCGGTGACCAGGCCGCCGTCCCGGCGCCGGGCGGCGAGAGGGCTCGCCGATGTCCCAGGTGATCGCGGTGGTCCTGACCCTCGTTGCCGCCTTCTTGTTCGGCCTGTCCTCGGTGCTCGAGCAGCGCAGTACCAAGCTGGTTCCCGACCGGGGTTCTTTCTCCCCCCGGCTGCTGGCCGATCTGGCCCGGCAGCGCCGCTGGCTGGCCGCCCTCGGCATCCAGATCGCCGGAAACATACTTCAGGTGGCGGCCCTGCACTTCGGTGCGCTCGCCTTGGTCCAGCCCCTGCTGGTCGCCGATCTCCTGTTCGCGGTCGCCATCGCCGCGACGCTCGGCCGGCGTCACCATCCGCCGGACTGGATCATGATCACCGGGGTCGTGTGCGCCGCCGCCGGGATCGCCAGCTTCCTCGTCGTGGGCCGCCCCGGCGGCGGGAAGGGAGTTGTCGGCCTCGGGGCCGCCCTGCCGCTGGTGGCGTCGCTGGCAGCGGTACTGGCGGTCTGCCTCACCGCGGCCCGGTGGGGTCCCCGGCGGCTTCGCCCGGTCTGGCTGGCCATCGCCTGCGGCGCCGATTTCGGCGTCACCGCGTTCCTGCTGAAGATCACCCCGGACACGCTGGCCCAGGGCTTCGGCGACCCGCTCCGGCAATGGCCTCTCTACCTGCTCGTCGTCGTGGGCCCGCTCGGGTTCCTGCTCAACCAGAGCGCCTTTCAGGCCGGCCTGCTCATCGCGCCCGTCCTGGCCATCATCACGGCTCTCGACCCGCTGGTCTCGATCAGCATCGCCCGGGTGTGGCTGGACGAGTCGTTCGCCAGCTCGCCGCCGGACCTGGCCGCCGAAGCGCTGTCGCTGGCCGTCATGACGGGTGGCATCGTCGCCCTGGCCCACCGGGCGCCCCAGATCGCGCGGGACGAGGTGCCGGACAGCGGCGATGACCGCCGGCGTCCGGAAGTACCGAATACGATTTTTTAGCGTGACCGGTTTAAGGGACCGGTCTTCAGGTAGGCTCGGCGCATGAACAAAATATCGCTACACGATATAAATCGACATGAGTAAGGCGGATGAGTCCGAGCTGCTGGTCTCGGCGCTGGAATACGATGCCAGCGGTCCTTGTGCCGTCGTATCGCTGGCGGGCCGGGCCGGCATCGGTGACTGCGCGTGGATTCGGCTGCTCCTGGAGCGGCAGGCGGAGCAGGGGTCCGGGCGCGTGGTCGTCGACCTTTCCCGGCTTTCGTTTATGGACTGGTGGGTGGCCCTCATCCTGATCTGGGCCGGCCGGGTCGTCAGCCGCCGGGGCGGGGTGCTGATGCTGGCTGCCCCGCAGCCCGCCATCGCGCAATTGCTGAACGCCGCCGGCGCGTCCAAGGCGGTCGTG
Organism: Nocardiopsis sp.; assembly: GCA_021154785.1. Taxonomy (GTDB): domain Bacteria; phylum Actinomycetota; class Actinomycetes; order Streptosporangiales; family Streptosporangiaceae; genus Palsa-504. The sequence goes on along the minus strand of JAJKHX010000218.1, from coordinate 2,492 downwards.
ATGTGTGCCAGCGTCCAGCAGGCCCGGCGGCGAGCCGGTGTGCCAGCCGCGTCCGCGTGACCAGTAGGCCTGGCGCGCCGATAGAGTGTCGCAAGCGATTCTGGCAGGGTCCGCGGGCCTGAGGGCGGACGTTACATGCCGTGCGCGGCATGCTCGACAGGTCCTGGAGGCACGATGACGCGGGTGGCCCGGCAGGATTTTCAGAAGCTGCTGGAGTTCCGGGTCGCCCTGCGCGAATTCCAGCGCTGGAGCGAGGACCAGGCCGAGGCGGCGGGCCTTACCCACGTGCAGCACCAGTTGCTGGTGGCGGTAAAGGGGCATCCGGGAAACGAGCTGCCTGCCGTGGGTGACCTCGCCGGCTACCTGCTCCTGCGCCCGCACAGCACGGTGGAGCTCATCGACCGGGCCGAAGCGGCTGGGCTGGTCGAGCGCGTGCCGGACGCCAGCGACGGCCGCGTGGTCCGCGTCCGCCTGACCAAGGACGGCGACCGCATCGTGCGCCGGCTGACCAGGGCCCATCTTGGCCGGCTGCACGAGCTCGCCGCCGCCCTCGACGCCCTCGTCACCCGGCACGGTACGCAGACGGCCAGCACCGCACCGGACTGAAGATCCCCGACGGCGGAGCTTGCCGTCATTCCGCCTGACTGCCGTCTTGCCGTGCGATCTCACCTGTTGTTATCGTAGTACGATACATAATTAAGAAATTGATCTGACCCTGTGTAATCATATCGTGAATCGATGTATGTCATGGTAGCTGATCGATCCGGAGGGATCGTGGAACGTGCTGACCGAAGCTCGCCGTTGCCGGCCCGCCCGGCTGGCCGCGAGGATGCCGTCCGCGACGCGGAACAGCCAGGTGACCCGGCCGCTGGCGGCTGACGCTGCCTGCTGCGATGGCGTGTTTAGCGACCAGCGCCTCGGGCAGGGAAACCGGCCTCGTAGATTGACGTCGTAGGGCGATGTAACTACGCGCAGGAGAGTGCGATGGCGACCAGGGAGCAAGTCAGGCGGCTGCTCGCCGACGGACTGGATTACCAGGCGACTGGCCGGGAGCTGGGCATCCCCGCCGGCCAGGCGTACATGATCGCGACCGGCGTAGCCGCGGACGGCAGCGACTCGATCCCCGACCAGGAAATGGCTCAGCGCGACGACCTGCTGCCCGCCAGCCAGTACCTGTCCAACCCGCCGCACCACAACCCGACCGCCAAGGAGCAGGTACGAGCGTGGATGAAGGCGCGGGTCGCGGCCGACGAGCAGATGCGCACCGCGAAGCGGCAGCGGACCGCCGAGCCGCCCGCCATCAAGGATCCAGACGACAGCCACGACGCCATTACGGTGCTCGGCCGGCAGCACGGCCAGGTCCGCTACCTGCTGAAGCAGCTGCAGGCGCTGCCCAGCCACACCACCGGCGGCTCACCTGAGCACATGTCGCAGCGCAAGTCGGTCGTGGACATGATCACGGTCCGGCTGTCCGAGCACGAGACGATCGAGGAAGAGCACTTCTGGCCGGCCGTCCGCAAGACCCTGCCGGACGGCGACCACTACGCCGACACCGCCCTGGAGCAGGAGCAGGAAGGCAAGGACAGCCTGACCGAGCTCGGCCGGCTCGACCCGGACTCGCGGGAGTTCGACGAGCACGTCGAGCAGTTCGTCTTGCAGGTCCGCAAGCACACCGCGTTCGAGGAGCTGGTGTTCTTGAAGATGCGCGAGGCCATGAGCCAGGAGGACCTCGACCGCCTCGAGGCCACGCTGCTGTCCGCGGCCAGGACCGCGCCCACCCGGCCGCACCGGCGCGCGCCCAAGCGGCCAGGCGCGGCCGTCAAGGCCGCGGCGGCCGGGGCCGCCGTGCTGGACAAGGCCCGCGACGCGGCCGGCGACCGCCCGGCCAAGCGCCAGGGCAAGCCGGAGCGTTCCGCCCAGCAGAAAACCGAGCAGAAGACCGAGCAGAACGGGGAGGGATCGTAATGGGTGTCAAGACCTGGATCGACGCGTGGCCGGTCTACCGGCAGCTGCGGACCATGGACCCGCTCGGCCGCGGCGCGGCCGCCAAGAGCAGCCGCAGTTCCCACCTGGCCGCGCGCACCGGCACCGCCGACCAGGTCGTCAAGTCGATCTGCCCCTACTGCGCGGTCGGCTGCGCCCAGAACGTCTACGTGAAGGACGAGAAGGTCGTCCAGATCGAGGGCGACCCGGACTCGCCCATCAGCCGAGGGCGGCTCTGCCCTAAGGGCTCGGCCAGCCTCCAGCTCACCACCGGCAGCGCCCGCCGGTACGAATGCCTGTACCGGCGGCCGGGCGGCACCGGCTGGGAGGTCCTGCCGCTCGAGCAGGCGATGGACATGATCGCCGAACGGGTGATCGACGCGCGCCGGGCCGGCTGGCAGTGGGAGGCCGGGGACAAGCGGACCCGGCGCACCATGGGGTTCGCCAGCCTGGGCGGCGCGACGCTGGACAACGAAGAGAACTACCTGATCAAGAAGCTGTTCACGGCG
>JAJKHX010000217.1 GCA_021154785.1 Nocardiopsis sp. | reverse complement strand
GTCCAGCCAGTCCGACATGCGCTCGCCCACCGCGTGCAATGTCTCGTCGAGCAGGTCCGGCATGGTCAGCACGGTGGGGCCGGTGTCGAACCGGTAACCGCCCACGGCGAGCTGGCCCATCCGGCCGCCCGGGCCGTCAGCCCGCTCCAGCACCGTCACCTGCCGGCCGGCGCCGGCTAGCCGCAAAGCGCAGGCCAGGCCGCCGAGGCCCGCGCCCACGATGACGACGTTGTCGGTAGGTCCGGTTACGGTCCGCATGAAATTCCTCCGCTCGGGCAGTGCCGCGGGTCCGCGGAAGTCCCCCGCCGCGCGCCATTTGCGTCCAGAGTACTACCGAGCTAGTTTGAAACGAAATGTGAATCGATTTTCAGGACAGCGAGCTGCTCCAGGAGCTCGTCCGAGGGGATCTCATGACCCATCCCGCGCCGCCTGCGGCCGCACTGGACACGGCCTACTCGATCTGCTGCGGCCTGCACCGCAGGCACGGCCGCAGTTACTACCTAGCCACGAAGCTGCTGCCGGCCTGGAAGCGCCGGCACGTTCACGCGCTGTACGGCTTCACCCGCTACACCGACGACATCGTGGACGTGGGCGGTGACACCGAGGGGCCGCACCGGGCCCGGCGGCTCGGCGAGTGGGCCGACCAGTTCTACGCCGCGCTCGAGGGCACCCGGTCCCCCGCCGACCCGATCCTGCTCGCCGTGCGGCACACCATCGACACGTTCGGCCTGCCCCGGGCCGACTTCGACGCGTTCTTCGCCAGCATGAGGATGGACCTGCACGTCCGCGCCTACGCCGACTACGGTGAACTGCTCGAGTACATGCAGGGTTCGGCGGCCGTGATCGGCACGATGATGCTGCCGATCTTGCTGGCGCCCGACGACGGGCCGGGACCGGTGGCCGCGGCGGCGATGGACAGCGCCCGCGAGCCGGCCCGCCAGCTCGGCCTGGCCTTCCAGCTCACCAACTTCATCCGCGACGTCGCCGAAGACCTGGGCCGCGACCGCGTGTACCTGCCCGCCGGGGACCTGGCCCGCTTCGGCGTGGGCCGCGACGACCTGGCGGCGTCGTCCGCGAGCCCGGCCGTGCGCCGGCTGATCGCGTTCGAAGTCGAGCGGGCCCGGGCCCACTACCGCCAGGCGCTGCCCGGCCTGGCCGTGCTGCCGGCCCGGTCCCGCCGCTGCGTGCGCCTGGCTTACGCCGTCTACGGCGGGATCCTGGACCGCGTCGAGGAAGCGGGCTACGACGTTCTGGCCGGCCGGGCCGTCGTGCCGCGCCGGCGGCGGGCCACCGCGGTGGTGCGGGAACTGGCGAGGCCGGCATGACCGTCAACGCGGAAAAGACCGCCGTCCTGGCGACGGACGACGTCACGTTCGTGACCGGCGAGCTCCGGCCGTACCTGGCGGACCTGCTCGCCCGCGAGCAGGGCGCCTGGAGAGAACGGGCCGGCACGTCCTGGGCGGACCTGCCGGAGGCGCTCGCGGCCTACCTCGGCGGCGGCAAGGCGCTGCGGCCGCGGTTCTGCTACTGGGGTCACGCCCTCGCCGGGCCGGACTCCAGCCCGCAGCTGCTGCAGGTGTGCGCGGCGCTGGAACTGCTGCATACCTTCGCGCTCATCCACGACGACCTCATGGACAACTCCGGCACCCGCCGGGGGCGGCCCGCGCTGCACCGGGAGATCGCCGCGCAGCACCGCCAGGGCGGCTGGGCCGGCGACCCGGACCAGTACGGCCACGCCATGGCCCTGCTGGCCGGCGACCTCGCGTTCTCGGTCGCCAGCCGGCTCGCCGCCGCGCTGCCCGCGCCCGCCGTTCCGATCTGGAGCCGGATGGTCGACGAACTGGTCCTGGGCCAGTTCCTGGACCTGGCCGGTTCCGCGCGGCAGGACCGCTCGCAGGGGGTGGCGCGGGCCACCACGCTGCTCAAGTCGGGGCAGTACACGGTGACCAGCCCGCTGCGCCTCGGCGCCGCGCTCGGCGGTGTCCCGGAGCTGCCGGCCGAGCTCGTCCGCTACGGTGACCTGGCCGGCGAGGCTTTCCAGCTCCGCGACGACCTGCTCGGCGTGTTCGGTGATCCGGGGCGAACCGGCAAGCCGGTCGGTGACGACCTCATTTGCGGCAAGCCCACCCAGCTTCTCGCGCTGGCCGCCGACATGCTGCCGCCCTACGGGCAGGCGCTGCGGGCCCTGGCCGGCACGTCCGCGCTCACCCCGTCCGACGCCGCCGAGCTCACCAGCGAGCTCACCCGGTGCGGGGCACGGGACCGGGTCGAGCAGAAGATCCACCACAACGTCCGCCTCGCCTGCGCCCTGGTGGACCGGGCCGCGCTGCCGTCCCGGGCCGGGGATGCCCTGCGGAAGCTGGCCATGGCCGCCGCGGACCGGCAGCGGTGAGCGCTATGGTGCCGGTGTCCAGGCTCGTGGGCCGGCTGGCCGGGATGCGTCCGTACCTGGTGAGCGCCCCGGCTGGCGGGGCCGGCGCGGCTAGCGCGGCTGGCCTGGCTGGCGCCGTGGCCGGCGGCACGCGGCGCGCGCCCGCGGACCGGCCGCGGGTGGTGGTGGCGGGCGGCGGTATCGCCGGGGCGTCGGCGGCGGTCGTGCTGGCCGAACGCGGTATCCCCGTCGTCGTCTGCGAGTCCGCCGACAGGCTCGGCGGGCGCCTGGGCGCGCATCCGCGGACCCTGCCCGACGGGACCGTGCAGTGGGTGGACCACGGGTTCCACGGCTTCTTCCGGCAGTACTACAACTGGCGGCGGATTCTGCGCCGGATCAGCACCGGGCGTGCGGGGTCCGGGCCGCTGCTTCATCCGCTGGGCAGTTATCCCGTCATCTCGGCGCGCTGGCCGGACGAGGAATTCGACCGGCTTCCGCCCACGCCGCCGTTGAGCATCATGGCGCTCACCCTGCGCTCCCCCAGCCTGCGGCTGCGTGAGCTGGCGCGCGCCGACCACGCCGTCGGCCTGGCCCTGCTCGGATTCGACGCCGAGCAGACCTACGCGCACCTCGATCAGCTCAGCGCCGAGCAGTTCCTGGCCGCGCTGCGGCTGCCGGAACGCGCCCGGGTGATGCTGTTCAACGTCTTCGCCCACTCGTTCTTCAACGACGCCGCCACCATGTCGGCCGCTGACCTGGTGGCGATGTTCCACTTCTACTTTCTCGCCAACCCTGAGGGCCTCGGCATGGACGCGCCGCACGCCGACTACCAGAGCGCTATCTGGGGGCCCCTGGGCCGGTACCTCGAGCAGCGGGGAACGCAGCTCCGGACCGGCACCACGGTCACCGCGCTCGACCGCGATCCGGCCGGGGGATGGCGGGTCCGTACCGCTGACGGCGCCATCCTGCCCGCCGACGAGGTAGTGCTGGCCACCGACGCCGGGGCGGCCGCGCGCATCCTCGGCGCCTCGCCCGACGTCACGTCCGGTGACCAGCGGCTCGCCGCCGTCGCGGCCCGGCCGCGGACCGGGCCGCCGTACGCGGTGGCGCGATACTGGCTGGACGGCGACGTCCGGCCGGAACGCGCCCAGTTCACCAGCATCGCCGACCCGGGCGTCCTGGACTCGGTCACGCTGTACCACCGCTTCGAGGCGGGCGCGCGCAGCTGGCACGGGCGGACCGGAGGATCGGTGGTCGAACTGCATGCCTACGCCTGCCCGCCGGGCGTTCCGGCCGCCGACCTCGGCGCCGCCATGCTGGCCGAACTGGCCCGGCTGTGGCCGGAGGTGCACGGCCTGCGGCAGATCGACCGGCACTGTCAGGTCGGCACCGACGCGGCCGGCTTCCCGGTCGGCGGCCATGACTGCGCCCCTGGCGTGCGCACCGCCGTCCCCGGGCTGACGCTAGCCGGCGACTGGGTCGCCAGCTCGTTCCCGTCTGCTCTGATGGAACGGGCCGCCGCCACCGGCATCGGCGCCGCCAACGCCATCCTGGCCGCCCACGGGCACCGCACCGAGCCGGTATGGTCCGTGCCGCCGCGGGGCATCCTGGCCGGCCGGTGGGCCGCGGCGATGCGGCGCGAGCCGCCCGGGGTGAGAGGAAAGTTATGGATGCCTGGCAGTACCTGCTGGTGCTCGCGTCGTGTGCCGCGGTGACGTTGCCGCTGGAGTTCGCCGGAGGCGCCCGCGTGTACCGGCGCCCCAAGGCGCTGCTGGCCACCCTCGTGCCCGTGCTGGTCATCTTCGCCGGATGGGATTCGATCGCCGTGCACCACGCCGAGTGGTGGTTCAGCGCGCGCTACACCTTGGGGCTGCGGATAGCGGGCCTGCCCGTCGAGGAATGGCTCTTCTTTCTCGTCGTCCCGGTCTGCGCGCTGCTCACCTACGAGGTCCTCGGCCGCGGGGCCTCCGTTGTGCGATCCCGGGCCGCCAGGCGGGTTCCCCGATGACCGGCGCCTACACGATCGGGGCGGTCTGCGCGCCCGCCGCGGTCGTGGCCGTCGAGCTCACGGTGCTGCGGACCGGCATCTTGCGACAAGGCCGGTTCTGGGTCACGATCGCGATCACGCTCGCCTTCCAGGTCCCGGTGGACGGCTGGCTGACCAAGCTGTCGGCGCCGATCGTGCTCTACCGCCCGGCGGCCATCTCCGGGGTACGGTGGCCGTGGGATATCCCGGTCGAGGACTTCGGGTTCGCGTTCGCGATGATCACGCTGACCCTGGCGTTGTGGGTGCGGGTCCGGCGCGGCCGCGCCCCGGAGCCGTCCCCGGCGGCCCGCGGAGCGCGGTCGTGATGCCGGACGTGCGTCGCCCGGCGATGCTGGCCGCGCTCCGGCTGACCGTGCGCAGCGGCCTGGCGGGAGTGTGGGTCCGCGGCCGGCTGCCGGCCGGCCCGGTGGTCTGGGCCGCCAACCATCACAGCTGGTGGGATCCGTTCATCGCCGGCGAGCTGGTGGCCGGCGGGGGACGCGGCATGGTGCTGCTGGCCGACGCCGCCAACGTCCGCCGCTACCGGTCGGCCCGCCGCATAGGCGCGGTGGGCACCGACGAATTGCGCACCGCGCTGGCGGCGGCGCGCCGCGGCGCGGTGCTCGTCGTCTATCCGGAAGGCCAGCTGCTTCCGGCCGGCCGTCCGGGCCCGCTCGCGCCGGGTGCGGCCTGGTTCGCCGCGCGGGCACCCGCCCGGCTGTGCTCGGTGGCGGTGCGGGTGCTGCTCCGCGGCGGCCAGTACCCCGAGGCCTACGTGACCTTCAGCGAGGTCAGTGCAGGCGGCCCGCCCGCCGAGGTCACCGAGCGGCTGGGCGAGCGGCTGCGCGAGGACCTGGCCGGCGTCGACCGCCTCGGGGCGCAGGCCGAAGCCCGCCAGCCGCTGCCCGGCTTCACCCGCGTGGTGCGCGGACGGCGAAGCTGGGACGAGCGCATCGACGTCGCACGGGGCTTGCTGGCATGGCCACCGCGCTAGCTCGCGCGGCCGTCGCCTTTCACGCGGTCAAACTGGCCGGCCTGGTGGCGAATTCCGTCATGTTTCCCGTGCTGCGGCCGGAACCGGCCGGAACCGGCCGGGCAGCCCGGCCGGACACTTCGCTGCTGGTGCCAGCGCGTGACGAGGGCCGTCGGCTGCCCGTCACGCTGGCCGGGTTCATCTCCCGGGACGTCACAGAGATCATCGTGCTCGACGACCAGTCCATCGACGACACGGCCGTCCTAGTGCGGCGCGCC
>JAJKHX010000216.1 GCA_021154785.1 Nocardiopsis sp. | reverse complement strand
GTGCTGTGGCAGGGTGGAGGCATGGCGGATGAGGAGGAGCGGGGACTGACAGTCGAGGTGACGGGACCGACCGCAACGTTCGGGTTCGGGCTGATGCCCCTGCTCCAGGGCGACGACCGGGTGACGCGGATCGTCGGCATCGCCCGGCGCCCGTTCGACCCGGACGGGTTTGGCTGGACGAAGATGGAGTACCGCCGCGGCGACGTCCGCGACCCGGCGACCCTGCGCGACGCGTTCGGCGCGGCCGACGTCGTGGTGCACCTGGCCTTTCTGATCACCGGGGCCGCGCCCGCGGAGGAACTCAGGACGGTCAACGTGGAGGGCACGCTGAACGCCTTCCGGGCCGCGGCCGCGGCCGGCGCGCGCCGGTTCGTCTACGCCTCCTCGGTAGCGGCCTACGGCTTCCACTCCGACAACCCGGTCGGGATGACCGAGGAGTGGCCGGTGCGGCCCGCGGCGCGGCTTTTCTACGCGAAGGAGAAGGCCGAGCTCGAGCACCTGCTGCGGGCCGAGGCGGCCACCCTCGCGGCGGCTGGCTTCGCCGGCCCTGATACGGCAGCCTCCGCTGGGCCCGCCCTCTACCTGCTGCGCCCGCCGGTGGTCCTGGGCCCGCACGCGGTGGGCGCCAAGGACCTGCTGCCCGGGCCGCTGGCCCCGCTCGGCCGCAAGCTGGCGACCCTGGCCGCGCGAGCCGTGCGGACCGGGCGCGTCCCCCGGCTCCCGGTGCTGCTGCCGTCGATGCCGTTCCAGTGCGTGCACGAGGATGACCTCGGGGACGCGCTGCTGCGCTGTGTCGTGGCCGCCGGCCCGCCCGGCGCCTACAACGTGGCCGCCGACGGCATCCTCACCAGCGCCGACGTCGCCCGCGAGTTCGGCCTGCTGCCACTGCCGCTGCCCGCTAAGCCGATGCAACTGGCGGCCCGGGCGGCCGCCACGCTGCCGTTCCTCCCGCCCGCCGCGCAGTGGGTCGAGGCCGCCAGCCACCCCTCCATCATGGACACCACCCGGGCGAAGGCCGAACTGGGCTGGGCACCCCGCTATACCGCCCTGGAGTCCCTGCGGGACACTCTGGGCACTGGTCAGCCGTGAGAACGGCCTGGCCCCGATACCGGCCGGCTACGATTTCTTCAGTCTCCCGCCGGTGTAGCTCAGTTGGCAGAGCAGCCGTCTTGTAAACGGCAGGTCAGCGGTTCGATCCCGCTCACCGGCTCCCAGGTCAGAGCCCTTTTAGGCTCTACTCCCGCTCTCGTCGTGGAACGTTTCGTGGAACGAATGTCACTGATCCGGGTTACGCTGCAAATATGCCTAGGGTTGCCAAGGGTCACATAGAGCAACTACCGAGCGGATCGTTCCGGGTGTCTGTGTACGCCGGAACCGACCCGCTCACCCGGCGGCCCATCCGCCTCAAGTCCACCGTCAAGACCGAGCAGCAAGCCCAGATCAAACTCGGCGAGCTGCTCAAGGACGCCTCCGAAGGCCGCACCCCTGAGACCGGCGCTACCGTGGCGACACTGATGGACGAGTACGCCGCGGTGGCGGAGTGGGACGTGTCCACACGCCAGACCAACGAGGGGTTCATCCGCCGCACCATCAAGCCCGCCCTCGGGCCTATGAAGGTGCGGAAGGTGCGCGGTCCGATCCTCGACAAGCTCTACGCGGAGCTTAAGCGCTGCGGTGACCTGTCCTGCACGGGCAAGCCGTTCATCGAGCACCGCAACGTCCCGGTGCTGACGATCAACCCACACGACCGCCGCCCGGCCTGGCAGCAGGTCGCGGCGACGCTGACCGGGGCCATCCGGTCAGGGATCCTCGTCCCCGGCGACGAGCTGCCGTCGATCACCGAGGTGAGTGCCCTGCAGGGCATCGGCACGGGCGTCATGCGGCACGCGGTTGAAGCGCTCGCCGCGGGCGGCGTGATCATCGTGCGGCACGGTCGTCCCGCGGTCGTCGCCGGAGAGCCCAGCAACGATCCGCGCCTGAGCCGGAGGCGGCCTGGTCCTGAACACGACTGCAACCGAGCGGGGTGCCGCCAGCATGTCTGCCACCCGATGAAGCCCAGCACGATCCGCGGCATCCACGGCATCCTGTCCGGCGCGTTCGCTGCCGCGCAGCGCTGGGAATGGACCGACCGGAACCCTGCCGAGTCAGCCAAGCCACCCACCACGATCCGCCGCCCCATCCCGGCTACCTCGCCTGAAGACGTGGCCAAGGTGATCACCGAGGCTCGCACACGCAACGCCGCCCTGGGCCTGTACCTGTGGCTGGTCGTGGTCACCGGCGTGCGCCGCGGCGAGCTATGCGGCCTCCAGCTCCGCGACATCGACCTCGACCGCGGCCTGGTCCACGTCGCCTTCAACTACGTCGTCCGCGGCGGCCAGCGCGTCCGCAAGGACACCAAAACTCACCAGGACCGCTGGCTCGCCATCGACCCAGACGCTTGCGCGCTGATAGCGACCCACCTGGACGAGATCAGCGCCACGCTCGCTTCGGTTGGCATCGAACTGCGAGACGACGCGTACCTGTTCTCCAACGACCCGTCCCACGCCCGTCCGTGGAACCCCGACTGGGTCACCCACCAGATCGCCGCGGCCGCCGATGCCGCCGGAGTAGATCTCGACATCAAGGGTGGCCGGCACTACACCGCCAGCCAGCTCCTCGCCGGCGGCTTCGACCTGCGCAACACCGCCGCCCGCCTCGGCCACAGTGGCGGCGGTGCCACCACGCTGCGGCACTACGCCGACCCCGTCCCCGAAGTGGACCGGCGAGCCGCTGCTTACCTCGCCCAGCTGACCGCTAGGTCGTCTTCTCCGCCTTGATCGGTTATAGGCCTGCGGGGCGGCACGCAACGCGGATGGCCAAGGCCGGGCAGCTAGCCGACTGCCGGCCGGGGGTTCAGCCCTGATGGCCCGGGCGGGCGGAGAGTCCTGCCCCACGGCTGGTTGCGGTAGGCAGGTGGCGCGTGCCGGGGCGGTACAGGCCGGCCGCCGTCGCTGGAATCTGCAGGCTGGCGTTTGGCGGTGACGGAGCTGATCCGGCTGGTGAGCTCGGCAGGGATGAGCCAGTCGCCAGGATCTCCGGTACTGCTGGCTTGGTGGGCGAGCGCGGCGTTGATGATGGCGGGAGCGTCGTCGCTGGTAACGCCGGTGAAGCGGACGCGGGTCATACCAGGGCCGTCGACAGCGACCACGCTGTCATCGGGGCAGCCGCCCAGGCACTGGACGTTGCGAGTAGCGACGTCGCGGCCGTCGATGCGGATGGCGGCGGTGAGGTCGCGGGCGAACTGGCCGGTGGCACGGCGGTCATAGCGGGGGCAGGTGCGACAGATCAGCAGTGTCATGGCAAGTATGCGGATCCGAGTCGAACGCGCGCTGCGCCGGGCCGCCTAGGGTGGACGGCCCGGCCCGGCTCGGCGCGGGGATGGGTCAGGGCCGTTGCTGGACGACAGCGTCGGTGCTGGTCGCCAGGAGCTCGTGCTGGTCCGGCGGCGGGGCAGGCTCGTCGCCGTGCTCCTTGTGGAAGCGGCCGTCCTTCATGATGTAGTGCAGCTTGTCGTGGTCCTGGAGGATCGTGATGTCGTCCAGGGGGCTGCCGTCGATGAGGATCAGGTCGGCGAAGTAGCCGGGCTGGACCTTGCCCAGCTCGTCTGGACGGAGCATGATCTGCCCGCCGAGGGCAGTGGCGGATAGGATGGCTTCCATCGGGGTGAAGCCGAGCCGCTCGACGAAGTGCTGCAGGTCGCGGGCGTAGGTGCCGTGCGGGGTCCAGGCGAAGCCGTAGTCGCCGCCGGGCAGGATCCGGATGCCGCGGCGGTGCATCTCGCGCAGCCCGGCCTCGGCCATCTCCAGTTCCTTCTTGTAGCCGACGGCTTCGGCGGCTTCCTGCGGGAACCCGAAGGCCTCGGCCTCGTAGAGGGTGGCGATGAGCCAGTTGATGCCGGGGGCGACGAAGACCCAGTCCTTGTTGGCCTCGAGCATGTCCATGCCCTCGGCGTCGGTGAAGCTCGCGTGGTAGATGACGTCGACGTGGTTGCGGACGCACATTTTGACGGACTCGGCGCTGCGGGCGTGGGCGCAGACGCGCTTGCCGCGGCGGTGGGCCTCGGTGACGGCGGCGGCGCATTCCTCGTCGGAGAAGTAGGTGTCCTCCGCGCGCTGGGTGCCGGTGATCTCCTCCCCGGTCATGGACAGCTTTATCTGGTCCACGCCGAGGTCGACTAGTTCGCGGACGGCCTTGCGCATGCCCTCGGGCCCGTCGGCGAACTTGGTGATCGACTTGATCAGGGCGCCGCCGGTGACCGCGATCTCGGGGCCGTTGGCCAGGTAGCGGGGGCCGGGGAAGCGGCCGGTGTTGATGGCGTCGCGGCATACCACGTCGAGGCGCTCCTTGGCCGAGGCGGCGCCCAGGCACATGGTGTAACCGGAGTCGATGTAGGTGCGGGCGGACTCCAGGCAGAACAGCAGGTGCTCTTCCACCGGCATGGTGCCGAGGCCGTCCAGGTCGGCGCTGTTGTTCCAGCTGAAGTGGGTGTGGGCGTCGCACAGCCCGGACATCAGGGTTCGGCTGCGGCCGTCGATGACCCGGGCCCCGGCGGCGGCGTGCTCATCGACGGTGCCGACGGCGGCGATGCGGTCGTTCTCGACCAGGACATCGCCTGGGTAGTGGTCGGCGCCGGTGGAGTCGAGGATGGAGACGTTTCTGAAGAGAACCTTGTCGGGCTTGACGGGCATGACAGTGACTCCTGTTACATCGGACAGTATCTGCAGCTAGAGGACGAGAGAGGACTGGTCACAGGAACTTCAGCAGGTGGTCGGTGACGTCGCGGGCGGCTTCTAGGGCGGTCCAGTGCCCGATGCCGTCGATGACCGTGACGGTGGCTGAGCCATGGGCGGCGGCGATGGCCTGGCTGACCTCTGGCGGGCCAGTCTTGTCGTCGCTGCCCGTGATCAGCAGCAGCGGCAGGTCAGGGCTGACCGGCCCAGGATCGGTGGCAGCGGCCAAGGCCTCGCAGTTGCGGGCGTAGCCCTCGGCGTCCTGCCGCATGATCAGCTCGCGGACGAACGCGGCGACTTCGGGCTTGTCCCGGCGTGTGGTCTCGGACAGAGCGTTGGCGACGACGCCCGGGGCGACGGCTGCGGTGCCGTCCTGCCGCAAGGTGGCGGCCCGGTCGCGCTGGGCCTGCCGGGCCGCATCGGCCGGTTCGGCGACCGCGCCGAGCAGGATCAGGCGCGATACCAGGCCGGGGTGTCGGGCGGCCAGGGCGCGGACGACCAGGGTGCCCATGGAGTGGCCGATGACGGTAGCGCCGGTGACGCCGAGCTGGTCCAGCAGGGCGGCCAGGTCCTCAGCGTGCGAATCGATGCTGATGCCGTCGCTGACCGGGGAGCGCCCGGCGCCCGCTGAATCGGGCCGGATCACCTGGAACCGCTCGGCGAGCCCCTGGGCCTGGACCTGGTAAAAGTTGGAAGTGCCGCCGAGGCCATGGACCATCAGGACCGGCGGGCCGCTGCCCTCGATCTCGACGGCCAGGTCCTTGGGCGGGCTGGTGTTGATACGCATGATGTTCCTTCCGCGGTAGCGGCGGCTATTCAGCCGATCCGGTTGCGCAGCTTCCCGAGGCCGGTGATCGAAACCTCGACCACGTCCCCGGAGACCAGGAACTTCGGCGGGTCGAAGCCGATGCCGACCCCGGCCGGGGTGCCGGTGGCGATGATGTCGCCGGGCAGCAGCGTGATCCCGGCGGAGATGGTCGCGATCAGCGTGGGGATGTCGAAGATCAGGTCCTTGACCGGGGCGTGCTGCCGCTGCTCGCCGTTGACCAGCGTCTCCACCTCCAGGGTGTCGACGTCGCCGATCTCGTCGGCGGTGACGGCGTACGGGCCCATCGGGCAGTGCGTGTCCAGGGACTTGCCGAGCAGCCACTGCTTGTGGTCGCGTTGCAGGTCGCGGGCGGTGACGTCGTTGATGACGGAGTAGCCCCACACGTGCTGCCAGGCGCCGGCGGCGGTGATGCCGCGGCCGCCGCGGCCGATGATGACGCCCAGCTCGCCTTCGTAGTCCAGCTCGCTGGTCACCCCGTGGTGCGGGTCAACGTCGTCGTACGGGCCGGTGACCGAGGTGGTCGCCTTGGAGAAGATGATCGGCTTGTCCGGGATCTCCTCGGACCGCGACGGGGTGTCGTAGCCGCTGCGGCCGAACTCGCGGACGTGATCGCGGTAGTTCTTGCCGACGGCGAAGATGTTCCGGACCGGGCGCAGCGGCGCGTGCAGCCGCACCGAGTCCAGCGGGACGGCCGGCAGCGACGCCAGCGCGTCTTCGAGGGCGGCGCGGGTGGTGTCCCAGTCACTCAGGACGGCCGTCAGGTCCGGGCCGCCGAGCACGCTGGTGACGTCACGTATGATGCCCTGATCAGGGTCAGCGACCCCGGCCCGGAGATCCGCCCCAGTGCTGAATACCGCTAGCTTCATCGTGAACCAATCTGAACCAATCGAGCCATTATGTTACGACTAGGTTTCGATAGTAAGCAAGCGTGTAGCCGAAGTCGAGAGCTAAGTGGCATTCAACTGAGAAAATACAGCAACGAAATATTGGTCTCGATTGGTTCAAGAGGTAAGATTGTCGGCGTGACTACCGTCGAGCAGACCCTCCGGGCGCTGCTGCAGGAACAGACCGCCAGCGGCGTCCTGGGCCCCGGCGGGAAACTGCCCACCGAGCGCGACCTGGCCACCCAGCTCACCGCCCCGCGCAGCGAGATCCGCCGGGCTCTGGCCGGGCTGGAACGCGACGGGCTCATCACCCGCCACGTCGGCCGCGGCACCTTCCTCACCGAGACCGCCACCCGCCAGTTCAACGGGGCACCCCCCGACACCAGCCCCGCCGAGATCATGCAGGTCCGGCTCACCATCGAGCCGCCTATCGCCGCGCTCGCCGCCCGCACCGCCAACCAGGCCGACCTGGATCGCATCGCCGGCTACCTGGATGCCGGCGGGAACAGCGACAGCTACGAGGCCTTCGAGACCCACGACACCCACCTGCACCGGGCCATCGCCCAGGCCGTCCACAACGGCCTGCTCATGAATCTGTTCGACGTCATGAGCACCGCTAGGTCCCTTCCAGTGTGGGGCAGCCTTAAGCGCCGCACCTCCACTCCCGAACGCCGCAAGGACTACCACGAGCAGCACACCGCCATCGTCGCCGCCCTCACCGAACGCGATCCCGAGCGAGCCCAAGCCCTCATGCGCGACCACCTTCGGCACGTCTCCGACGACATGCTCGGACGGCACTAGGGCCAGATTTCGCCTCCGGCCATCCGGGCCTTGGCCGGGAGCGAATGCTGTCAAGCTCCGGCTATTCCTCGGATGAGGCGTGCTGATGCGGCCGGTGGCAGCGCCGATGCCCGGAGCTGCTCAAACGCCTTGCTGTGGCTGGCGACGTCTCGCTGGCCGGTTAGGCAGACTCCGCTCGAGAGGCCGGGCAGGTACACGGCACCCAGGCCCGGTACGGCGGCGAACCGGAGGATCGTCGCGGGACCGCTCGATAGCGCCGTCGTCGCGGACATCGACGCGGATGAACGCCTCGGTGACCGCAACCGTTAGCCGACGCGCTCCCTGGCCTGCTGCTTTCCGGATCTTGGGCATGCACCAGTCATCGGGCACGGTTTTCACAGACCGTCATGACTCAAGCTGGTACATGCTGTGTGACTGCGGTGCGATCGTCGGCTGCGTTGCGTCCCGCGAATGTCTCATGTGTGGCTTCCCCATATCGCCTCCGCGTTATACCTTCGTGTTGCGGCGTGACGGCTTACCGGGCGTCACTTGAAGCGTGATATGCGTCGATGGTTCAGGTCGTATGTCGCTTCGCCAGACCGTTGGTCCCGGCAGCGGTGTCCCGTGCTCCATGCCCTCACCGGCACTGCGCACGAGCCCACACCAGATGATCCCGCCACCAGGCGGCGGACGACCACGGGAGGGATTCATGAAGCGAGCGATGTCATGGGCGCTGCTGGTCGCTGGAACCGCGCTGGCTATCTCCGCCGCGCCCGCTATGCCCGCGGCCGCGGCGACGAGCGGCAGTGAGATGCTCAGCGGCACCATCGTGTTCGCAGCCGTGCCGGGTACGAACACCCGGACGGTCATAGGCAGCGTGGTGCGCGCCAGGGGGGTATTCAAGGGCGTCGGCCGGTTCGTCGAGGTCGTGCCCGGCGATCCCGTTAGCCAGGACGATCTGGTCTTCCCCGGCGGCACCCTGCACGTGGTCAGCACGCTCGGGGAGAGCCTGTCGTTTCATATCAACCCGCACAGCTGTCTGTTCACCGGCACGTCGCAGCTCGCCTTGCAGGTAACCGGCGGCACCGGGAAGTTCGCCGGCGCGACGGGCAACTTCACCGGGACGGTCAGCGGCCGGGCGCTTTTGGCCCGCAACCCCGACGGCACCTGCTCGCTCGCTCAAACGCCGCGCCACGAGGTGGACAAGTTCGCAGAGAGCGGGACGCTGTCGTTCTGACGATGCGAGCCGTGGCATCTCGGCGCGCCCTGGTCCTCATCACCACCTAGCGGCCTACGCATTACGAGCGTGTCACGTGCGCTGGCCGCGGGTTCCCGAAGCCCGCGCTGGCTTTGCGTTCGTAAGGTGCTGCTGATGATAATCGTTGGCTGGTAATGGCAGTTCGGGGACATACCTTCACCAGCCTAATTCTGTTGTATCCCGGCCGCGGGAATATCTACGCTGGCGTGGTGAGGCTGGCCAAGGACGGCAGGACATGGCAGATCGGGACAGACGCCGAAGTCGCGTGGATCGCCAACGGCACATCAATCGGCCGGACTATCACCGCAGCCATCCCACCGGTCTTCGACGCCTACGCCACGGTATTGCTCCCGGAGGGAGGTGAAGGACAGGATCGGCATGATCGGGCCGTGCTCGGGCTGCTGCGCGAGCAGTCGGCAGGCCAGCCGTGGTGGCTTGGGTATCTTGACACCGGCGCCGATGACATCGCGTTCCCCGATGCGCCGATGGTGACCTTGTATTCGGACTGGCATTATGTGCTCGTCCAGGCGGGGCCAGAGCAGGCCGCAACCTGGCGCGAGAGCGGTCCATGGTCGTTCTGGAAGTGCGCCTTGCCCAACTTGATGTTCCCCGCCGACCGCTCGTGGCTGGTGTCGACGCTATGGGACGACGACTGGACCTGCATCGGCGGCCCGGCTGAGCTGGTCAACACGTTCCTGCGCCACCCTGATCTGCAGGCTCGGGCGGTCGTCCCCGGCCAGGACGCCACACCGCCGGGCCATCAGGCTCTCTAACCCCTGGGCCTTCAGATCCGTAGATGCCGTTCGTTCGCGCGGCTCCCAACTCAACCTGACGTCGTATGCTGCTCGGTCTGCTGTCCCAGGCCCGGTACGGGTCCGGCGCGGACTGCTCCGCCGGACACGGTTGCTGCGGCCGCCCTGACCGGCGTCAACCTCGTGAGCCGGAGAAGGGGGTCAAGGCGGTCTTCGCGTACGTTGACCAGGGACCTTGACCGGTAGCGGTTGGCCTGCGGTCACAGACCGGCTTGGCGCCAGCCGGAGGCGATCGTCTTAGCATCGGACCTATACGGGACGAGGATGAGAAAGGCGGCGCGGAGCATGTTCGAGAGGTTTACCGACCGGGCACGCCGGGTGGTGGAGCTGGCGCAAGAAGAAGCCAGGATCCTCAATCACGGCTACATCGGCACCGAGCACATCCTGCTGGGCCTGATCCATGAGGGCGGCGGCGTGGCAGCCAAGGCGCTGGAGTCGCTGGGCATCCGCCTGGAGGCGGTGCGGCAGCAGGTCGAGGAGATCATCGGCCAGGGCCAGCAGGCGCCGTCCGGGCACATCCCGTTCACGCCGCGGGCCAAGAAGGTGCTCGAGCTGGCGCATCGGGAAGCCCGTGCTCTCGGCCACGGCTACATCGGCACCGAGCACATCCTGCTCGGCCTGATCCGCGAGGGCGGCGGCGTGGCGGCGGAGGTGCTGGTCAAGCTGGGCGCCGACCTGAACCGGGTGCGCCAGCAGGTTATCCAGCTACTGCACGGGCACGAGGGCAACGACGTGACCGGTGAGGGGACCCGGCGAGGTAAGCGGGCGCGCGCCCGGCTGCTCGATGACGCTCTCGCGCGGGTCGACTCGCTGGACCGGCGGCTGGCGGCGATCGAACGCTGGGTGGGCCTGCGACCTGATCTGGATGACCTGGACCAGGAGATCGCGCAGGTGCGCCGGGATAAGGAAGCCGCGATCGACCGGCAGGATTTCGAGGCTGCCGCCGCGCTGCGTGACAAGGAGAAGCAACTGCTCACCGCCCGAGCCGCCCGGGAGACGGAGTGGACGGAGGCCGATGCTGGCCGCCCGTCGCTAGCCAGCGAATTCGGCCGGGTGAACGCCGAGCTGGCGAGGCTGCGGGCCATTCTGCGCGAGCACGGCACCGACCCGGGTGACGACCCTGCATAGCCGCCGCCGCGACCGGACATTCGCTGCCGGCCATGAGGAAGACAGTTCTGGGCCGTACCGAGCCTGCGTAGGCCTATGAGCCGCCTTGATCTGCATCGCCCTGCGCATGTGGCCCGGCGTGCGCCGGGCGGGCCTTCCAAGGCTGAGCCCAGGCGCTGACGCCGGGCCAGCGGCGCCGCAGGCGCCGCATTGATCTAGATGTGCCCGATTCGGCAGTGCAAAGGACCTGCCCGATGTCCTGTCCGGCTATGCCGTCAAGTTGACGCCGCTGCGGCGGGCTCTGGTTGCTACGCTCGGTTACCGCCATGGCCCGCTGCCCGCCGCCCGCGTGGAACGGTTCGTGGGACGACGCGCCGGATAATCCCAGCGCTGCTAATGCAATCAATGCGATGACCTGTGCCATCGGTGCAGCTAGCGCGCTGGCTGCATGAGGCCGTACTTCTTGTAAACGGCAGGTCAGCGTTCGATCCCGCTCACCGGCTCCCGGGTCGAGAAAGCCGACTGGTAGAAAGCACAGTAGAAACCCTGGCCACGTGGGCGCAGAGAGTCACCTGCCTGAGAGTCAGAGAGTGGCCGGTTATAACCGCCAGACAGATCATTTTCGACTAGGATGGCGCTTGTAGTCGCCAGTAGGTGAACTCCGGAGGGCGAGTATGAGCCTCGTTAACCGTCCGCTGTACCTGGACCGGATCGAACCCTTCATCGACGCCCCGGTCGTCAAGGTCCTTACCGGCCTGCGGCGTTCGGGCAAGTCCCGCCTGCTTGAACTCGTCGCCCAGCGCCTACGCGACCGGGGGATCTCTCAGGAGCGGATCGTCCATCTCAACTTCGATTCCCTGGAGTGGGCCTCGATCGCTTCCGCGCAGGCACTGCAGGCCTACCTGGCCGACGCACTCCCGCCTCAGGGGCGTGTCTACGTCCTTCTCGACGAAATCCAGGAGGTCTCCGAGTGGGAGCGCCTCGTCAACTCACTTGTCGCCGAGGGCCGCACCGATTTGTACATCACCGGCTCCAACTCGCGGCTGCTGTCGGGCGAGCTAGCCACCTATATTGCCGGGCGCTACGTATCCATAGAAGTTTGGCCGCTCTCCTTCGGCGAGTACCTGGCATTCGGTGCCGCCTACTCCAACCGGGACATCAGCCGCACCAGCGAAGAATTCGCGCGGTTCCTGCGCTACGGCGGCTTCCCGGGCGTTCACGTCGTCTCGCTCGAAGAGGCCGACGCACGCTCGATGGTCACCGACATCTACCGCTCGACCCTGGTCCGCGATGTCCTCACCCGTCACGCCATCCGCGATGCCGACATGTTCGAGCGGGTCGCGGCATTCGCGATCGACAACGTCGGCAACCCGTTCTCCGCCCGGCGCGTGGCCGAGTTCATGAAGTCTCAGCGCCGCACTATCCGGCACGAGACCGTACTAAATTACCTGTCAGCGCTCACGGAGGCCTTCCTCGTTAGCAGGGTGCCCCGCTACGACATCCGGGGCCGCGCGCTGCTCGCGACCGATGAGAAGCACTATCTTGGCGATCACGGCATCGTCCGTGCGCTGTTCGGTTACTCCGACCGGCGCCTGCCCGGGGTGCTGGAGAACATCGTCTGGCTCGAGCTACGCCGCCGCGGTTACGACGTCACGATAGGGAAGGTCGGACCCACCGAGGTCGACTTCGCCGCCCGGCGCCAAGAGGACACTGTCTACATCCAGGTCGCCACCACGATCGCCGCCTCGGCCGAGACACGTCGCCGCGAATACGCGCCCCTCGAAGCCATCACTGACAACTACCCCAAGTACGTGATCACCCTAGACCCGCTCGCCGGTGACAATACCGGCGGCATTCACCATCTACCGATCCACGACTTCCTGCTATCCGACACCTACTGACCACACCTTCACCCTGGTCCGTGGAACGAATGACACTGATCCGGGCTACCCCTGCCACTATGCCTAGAGTTACCAACGGTCACTAGAGCAACTGCCGAGCGGGTTATTCCGGGTTTCCGTATACGTCGGGACCGATCCGCTCACCCGGCGCGCGATACGCCTCAAGTCCACCGTCAAGACCGGTTGGCGCCGTATCGGAGGGGTTGTGTCATCCTGGGTTGGCTGGTGGATCGATCTGAGGGCCGAGCGCGGTATTTCAGTGCGGCTGTCGGCGACCGCTGATGCTCTGAACTGGGAGGCTGCCTTGTTCTTCTTCGCGCTTTCCAGCGTGGTGCTGGCCGTGGTGCTGCTGGTGGTGATGGCCGGCGCAGCCGGGAGCGGCCTGCTGGTGGGCCGTTCGCTGCGGGAGAGCCGGGAGAAGGTCAGCGAGTCCTTCGGAGTTCTTCAAGCCACGCTGCTCGGCTTCATGGCCCTGATTCTGGCCTTTGGCCTCTCTTTGGCAGTCGGCCGCTACGATAACCGCCGCCAAGCAGTAGTCGAGGATGCCAACGCCATCGGGACCACGTACCTGCGGGCGCAAACCCTGCCAGAACCAATGCGCAGCAGGTCGCTGACGCTGATCATGCGGTACGCCGACGTCGAGCTGCAGCTGTCTCATGTCGTGCCCGGCACCGCTGCTGCCAACCGGGCGATCGCCGCTGGATCGGCTCTGCAACGGCCCCTGTGGAGCCTCGCGGCGCTGGCGGTGCAGAAACAGCCTGTCGCTACCGCGCCGCGGCTTTACGAGGACAGCCTTAACGCGATGATCGACGAACAGACCGTGCGCGTGGCCGGACTAAGCAACCGGGTCCCGACGGAGGTGCTGCTGCTCGAAATCATCGGAGCCGCCGTCGCGCTAGGACTTCTCGGGCTGCATGTCGGCGTACTCGGCCGCGGTATGGTCGCCGTGATGCTGGCCGCGGCGATGGTCGCCCTGCTGCTGTACGTCATCTTCGACCTGGATCGTCCGACCCGTGGACTGATCCAGGTGCCAGACACCCCTATCGTCCAGCTGCAAGCCTCTATGAAGCTGCCTCCCGCGGCTGGCAGTCCCTCATGACGCACACGGGATCACGCAAGACCGGCAAGCAAGCAGGCACTTCCACGGCGGCCTTGGGCTCGTTATCGTCAGCTCGGGACCCACTCGCCGGTCACGCGGCCGCCCGATGAGGTTCCCGGGTTTACGGGGTGACGACGGCGAAGTCGGGGTCGGGGCTGTCAGTGAGTGACAGGAGTCGTTGCACCACGCTAAGGTCGCCGGACATTTCGATGCCGATGCCGTCGGGTCGCCCGGTGGCCAAGAGGTGGAGGAGCTGGGGTTTGGTCAGGGTCACGGTGAGGTCGGCTGCCCGGTTCCCGGTGGTGGGGTAGTGGATGAGGGCGCCGTTGCTGAGTTCCATCCGGTAGTCCTGCCCGGTGTCGGTGAAGTGCCAGCCGATGGAAAGGTGTTCTTTCCAGGCGGCGGGGCCGTTGATGCGGATGGCGATGGAGTCGAACAGCTGGATGATGGTCAGCGCCGGGGCCAGCCCGGCGCTGTTGACCTCGGTGTGCTCGATGGTGCCGGTGCGCAGCTCGCGGGCGCCGGTGAGGTAGCTGTTGCGCCAGGTGGCGTTCTCCGCCCCGTAGCCCAGGCGTTCTAGGACGGTGGCGAGCAGTTCTCGCGCGGCACGGTCATCCGGCTGGGCGAATACGGCGTGGCTGGCCAGTTCGGCGGCGAACCGCAGGTCGCCCTGCTCGTAGTACTCTCTGGCCTTGGCGACAGTGGCGTCGGGGCCGCCGAGCGCCTGGACATAGCGTGTCCCGGCGGCCTGCGGGGGATGCTGCCACAGGTGGGCCGGGTTGGCGTCGTACCAGCCGAGGTAGCGCTGGTAGATCGCCTTGACGTTGTGGTTGACCGAGCCGTAGTAACCGCGGGCGTGCCAAGCCTGGTCCAGGTCCGGTGGCAGTTCCATCATCTCGGCGATTTCGCTGTGGATGTAGCCCTGGTTGATCAGCCGCAGGGTCTGGTCGTGCAGGTAGGCGTACAGATCACGCTGCTGGGTCAGGTAGCTGATGACCTCGGTGGTGCCCCAGGTGGGCCAGTGGTGCGAGGCGAACGCCACATCAGAGTGGGCCGCGAACAGCTCGATCGCCTCGGCCAGGTAGCGGGACCAGATCCGCGGATCGCGGACCTGCGCGCCGCGCAGGGTCAGCAGGTTGTGCAGGTTGTGCGTGGCGTTCTCGGACATGCACAGCGCCCGCTTGTCCGGGAAGTGGAAGTTCATTTCCGCTGGGGCCTCGGTGCCGGGGGTCATCTGGAAGATGATGCGAACCCCGTCTAGGACCTCCTCCTGGCCGGTGCGGGTGATGTCCAGGGTCGGCGCGATCAGGCCGGGCGTGCCGGTCGACCCGCCCGCGCCCAGCCCGATCCCCAGGGTGCCTGTCGTGCCCTTGGGCACGCTGACCGCGGCGTAGTAGTAACTGCGCCGCAGCATGGCCACCCCGGCGTACACGTTTTCGGATACCGCGTGCTCCAGGAAATGCTCCGGCGCGAGGATCGGAACCGTGGTATCGGCGTCGACGACGCCCAGCACCCCGCCGAAGTGGTACAGGTGGGCGTGCGAGTAGATGACCGCCGTGACCGCCCGGTCGCCGCGGTGGCGGCGGTACAAAGCGATCGCCGCGGCGGCGACCTCCGCCGAGATCAGCGGATCGATGACGATGACCCCGTGGTCGCTTTCGACCAGCGTCATGTTGGACATGTCAAACCCGCGGACCTGGTAAATGCCGTCCGTCACCTCATACAGGCCGTGCTTGGCGGTGAGCTGGGCCTGCCGCCACAGGCTCGGGTGAACCGTGTCCGGGCACGCCCCGGTCAGCTCCCGCCACGACTCCATCTCCCAGACCACGCGGCCATCCGCAGCTTTGACGACCATCGGGTCCAGCGCGCCGATGAACCCACGGTCAGCGTTGGTGAAGTCAGCGCGGTCACCGAAATCGGCGCCGGTCAGTTCGGCGTTCTGTGCCGGTCCAGACATTAAGGTTCCTCCATGATCACCGTCGTCCGCCCGGGCCGGTCGCGGAGGCATGCCGCTAACCCGGGGCGCAGCACCACCAGTCCCGTCCAAGGCGACGAGTCGATCGCGGCCGGCCCCCGGGCACTGTGAGCCAATCGTCATCGATCCCCGGCGGCCATGCCTCATCCGCCGAGGATGATGCCATGGGCCACTTCTCACCGCGCCGCCGCCTTCCGCTCATAACGTCCGGGGCTGTTGGGCACGCCGGGACATTGTGCGTGTGCCGGCGACGAAGGCTCGCGCTGCCCGGCCTGGCGCGCGGTGTATCAGAACGGCGGCGGCTGCCTCCGACCGGGTAGAGACCGGCACGACGACAGCGCCATTGCACCAGACCGTAGCGGCGCTCCGGGGGGAAACACATGAGCGAGACAAACGAGGCCACGCAGACGGCGCGGGCGAAGGACGCATTTTTTTCGGCCGGCATGTACATGTTCCATGTCACGGGTTTCCCGCAGCAGCCCGGCGTGCTGACAAGCAAGGCGGAGGCGCCGCAAGGCGCCCGGCTGGATATGTGGCGTACCGACCCGGCCAGCGACCGGCACATTCCCGGCCCGGGCCCCGAAGGCGTCGCGTTCAGCACGCAGAGCTTCTCCCTCGTCAACAGCGGCAACCGGACCCTGCACGCGCCGAAGAGATCATGGAAGGTAGCCCTCGAGCGCGGTGCCGATGACATCGCCGGGATGACGTGCGTCAACCTCAAGTCGATGTACAACGATCCTGCGCAGATGCGGGAGGCGCTAGCCTGGCGCCTGTTCCGGCTCGCAGGCGTTCCCGCGGCGCGGCACACTTATGCCAAGCTCGCGTTCGACGCGACCTACTACGGCCTGTTCTCCGTTATCGAGCAAGTCGACAAGCGGTTCCTGAAGGATCACTTCGGCGGCAACCACCGCGGCAATCTGTACAAGGCCTACTGCGGTGACGTCGGGTGCGCGACCCTGGAACACCGTACCGGTCCCGGCGGCGATGACAGCGGGCGGCAGTACCACAAGGCCGCCGCCGACGACCGCACCTACCGGCTCAAGTCCAACGAGGATGACGGCGACGCCGGTACCTACGATGACCTGGCCCAGTTCATCAGGACGATCAACGGCGCGGGGCTCGGCGGCGGAGAGGGGCGCTTCGACACCGATGAGTTCCGCGAGTCGGTCGACGCCATCATGAACGCCCGGGCCTTCCTCAGGTGGGCCGCCGTCAACGTGCTGCTCGGCAGCTGGGACAACTACTACGCCACCCCGTCCAACTACTATCTTTACAACTCCGGGCATCTGGGCGCCGAAGACGACTTCATGCGCTCCCCGTATTTCACGTTCATCCCGTGGGACTACGACAACTGCCTGGGCATCGACTACTTCGGCACTAAATGGCAGTACACCGACATCCTGGACTGGCCGGGCAACACCAGGCACTACTGGCGGGAACGCGCGACCTCGCGCATACCGCTGGTGCAGAACCTGCTGCGCAACCGCCGCTACCGTCAGTATTACCTCGATTATCTCGAGTTCCTGCTCGACACGCAGTTCAACCCGGACGCGTTCAGCCAGCAGATCGCGGCCGACTCCGACGACGGCCTGTGGAGCCGTGTGCGCCAGGCTGCCTACCTGGAGTCAGCCACGCCCTACGGCCAGCCGTTCACCGGCCGCCAGTTCACCAACGACGAGGTCTACCTCAGCGGCTGCCAGCAGAACGAGCTCAGGCACAGTCAGGAAAAGGCCGAAGGCATCATCCATTACGTCCGCATGCGGTGCGACAGCGCACGCCAGCAGATCGGGCAGGTGCGGCGGGAGATGCCGCGCGTCACCGACCCGGCGAGCTTCCCGGCCACGATGGAACCGCTGCCGAAGGTATGAGGAGGCGCCGCCATGGTGGCTACGCGCGTAGCGATGCCGCAGCTCGAGCTGGTGCGGGAAGCGAAGATTCTCGACCTCCTGCCGGGCTCGCTCGACCCGAGGCTGGAAGCCAGCGGCGTGCTCGCCAAGGACGGGCTGTTCTACGTCATCTTCGATAACTTGCCGCACATCGCCTGCATCGGGCCCGGGCTAGCCCGCGAGGCCAGCAGCAATTACATGATCATGCAGGAGAGAGGTCACCGCTGCGGCTTCGAGGACATCGCGTACGACGCGCGGTCTGGCCGCTTCTACGTGCTGATCGAATCGCTGCGCCGCGGCCGCGCCACGTACATGCCGGCCGTGCAGGAATACGACGCCGGCTTCCGCTACATCGGCCGCTCCTGGCTGGACTTCCCGCTTGACCGGCCGAACAAGGGCCTGGAAGGCCTGACGTGCGTGCACCGCGACGGGCAGACCTACCTGCTCGGGCTGTGCGAAGGCAACCGGGGCAAGGGAGGCGCGGCAGGCCGCGTCCCCGGCGGCGGGCGGATCCAGGTGTTCCGGCGTGACCGCCGTAACTGGCAAAGGGTCGGCAAGATCCGGCTGCCCGAGACCGTGCTGTTCGAGGACTACAGCGGCATCGCGGTGACCGGCGACCGAGTCGCGGTGGTATCTCAGGTCTCCTCGGCGCTATGGCTCGGCCGCCTGGCGCCGGACAGCTGGCAGGTCACGGGCGCAGGCGTCACCTATGCGCTCCCGCGGGACGCTGATGGCAGCATCACGTACGGGACGGCCGAAGGGGTGTCATGGATGGCACCTGACCAGGTGGTCATGTGCTCGGACAAGGCCAAGCCGGAGCAGGACCGCCGGTGCCGGGCAGAAGATCAGTCGATCCATGTCTTCCGCATCCCCGGTCCCGCCGGTCCCGTCCCGGCTACTGGTTCTCAGTGAGGCACTCGGATATCAGCAGCGCGTTCTCACCAAGCACCGAGAGCCAGTAATTCATCCGTTCGGCGTTGGTGGTATCGCGCCAGCGGGAAAACAGCGGCGAGGCGTCGGCCAGCGGCAGCCGGCCCTCGACCTGGTGAATCTCCAGCGTGAAGGAGACCCCGTGCGGGCGGCACGCCTGCATAGCCGCTGAGATGATAGACGCCAGGCCGCCGGGCCCGTACATCATGCTCAGCGACCGGCGCCCCTGGTAGCTGAACGGGACCGGCAGCCGCGTCAAGAAGCTGAAGTGGTCCGGGAGACCCCGGATCAGCGGATGCCCGTCGTGCAGGTGGAAATGCACGTGCTTGCCGACCGAGCCGATCGCACGGGTGACGTCGAGCACGTCCCGCGCCGCGCCTTCGACCGCGTCCTGGACTTCTGCGACCAGATCAGGCAACCGCCCGTCTTGCGGGTCAAGGTCCCTCAGGCTCACCCCCGGATGGCTGCGCGTGAACCTGGCCGAGGCCTGCCTGATACCGACGTGGCCGACATCGATGCAGCAACTGACGTATTCCGCATCGCGGAGCCGCTCCGCCACCCCCACGAACCACTCCGGCTCCAGGCCAGCGGCGTACTCGAGAAAGACGAGCGGACTGCCCGGCTGCTCGCTAAGTTCGGCATCGAGCTGGCGCATCACGCTAACCAGGCGGTCTGTCTGTTCGCCCATTTCTTTCTTGTCATGGACGACGAGGCCGGCGATGCGGCCCGCGAAACGGCCGGCGAACTCCCTGACCACGACGCGGCCGGACGTATCCAGCACATTGACGCTGCGGTTCAGATGGACCACAGGCAGGTACGGATGAGGGGGCACGAACCCCAGAACGTGCTCAAGCTCGTCTGGCGTGCCGGCATACACCTCGGCGGCCAGGCCCATCTGGGCGAACCGGAGCCCGGCTAGCTCGAGCAGCGCATCGTCCCCCGCGACGCGCCGCTGGAACAGGCCATGTGCCGGCCCCGGCACCCCTCGGTCCGCCATACCCAGCTCACCAGAGCCGCTACCATACGACCGGGCACGATCCATATCCTCACCTCGCAGCGATAAGATGCTCCCACCCTCCACCGGACGTTCCTACCCCACGGCACAGGATGAGCAGCGCTTCGTCGCTGTGGTGGTGGAGGTAGCCCAGGCCACGCCTCGATGTCCGCGAGCTCGGCCACCGGAGCGTCCGGCGCGCTCACCCGCACCGTCCGGTAGGCGGGAATGTCGTCATCAGGACCGCTCATGCGACCAGCCTGCCACGCACCGCACCGCAACGCACCGGCCCTGCCCGGTTGGCCAGACTGCTGTCAGCGGGTGTCCGCGTTCGTCATCTTCCCGCGTTCCGTTGTCCGGTCCACGATGGCGATAGCGGGGGGCAGGACGGGCCGGAAGGATGCGATGGAGACCGGATTCGCGCTCTCGGAGATCGATACGGCCACGCCGCACCCGGCGCGGATATACGACGCGCTGCTGGGCGGGAAGGACAACTACGCCGCCGACCGGCAGGCGGTCCGCCAGCTGCTCAAGGCGGCACCGGAGGCCCGTGACTCGGCCCGGGCCAACCGGGCGTTCCTGCAGCGGACGGTGCGGTTCCTGGCCGGCGAGGCGGGGATCAGGCAGTTCATTGACGTCGGCACCGGGATCCCGGCCGCCGGGAACGTGCACGAGGTTGCTGCCGGCGCCCGGGTGGCCTACGTGGACAACGACCCGATCGTGCACGTGCACGCTAACGCGCTGCTGACCGGCAGTGGCATGACCAGCATCATCCTGGCTGACCTGCGCGAACCCGAGAGCATCCTGACCCACCCCAAGATCCGCGCCCTGATCGACTTCGCCCAGCCGGTCGGCTTGCTGCTGGTAGCGATCATGCACTTCATCACGGACGCCGAGGACCCCGCCCGCATCCTGGCCGTCTTCCGCGACGCACTGCCCGCGGGCAGCTACCTGACTCTGTCGCACGCTACCGCCGACCTGCGCCCGGCCGCCGCCCGCGACGCGGCCGCCGTGTACGACCACGCCACCTCCCCGGTGACCTTGCGCACCAGAGCGCAAGTCGCCACGTTCTTCGACGGCTGGGACCTGGTCGAGCCAGGGCTGGTCCAGGTGCCGCTGTGGCGGCCGGATAACAGGCGGCCCCGGCAGCGGGAACTGGACCGCGCCTGGGTCTACGGCGGCATCGCCCGCAAGAGCCCATGACCGAGGAAAGGGAACCACGACAATCATCACGCCGAACGAGCCGCCGTCCCCGCCCAGGCTCCCCCCTCCACCTCGCCGAGCAAGCCGCTCAGCCCGTGCCACCGGAAAGGCTATGCAGGCCAGCGGTGATTGATTCACGCCCGAACTCCTCGATGCGTTCGTCGAGTGCGCGGGCCTGCATCGATCCCTGGAAAACAGGAGCAGCTAGTTCCGTACGTACCAGGGTGAGCCGGGTAACTAGCGCGGTGATCCGCTGCGCGGGTAGCAGGGTCAGGACCGGCTCCAAGGCCGCAACCGCAGCGTCGAGCGCTCCGGAACGGAGGCGGATGGCGGCCAGGTCGATCCCTGCGAGCGGCTTTCCGCCGAACCAGTGTTCTTCTCCGGGACCAGGTCCGGCGCTGTACAAGCTGATAGCGCGCTCCAGCTCATCGGCTGCCTGGAGCTCGCCTCCTTCGATCTCGGCGAGCGCAGCGCCGGCGAAGCCGTGATGGGTGGCCAGGGATATGGCGAACTCACCACCGATGTCCAGCAGGTCGTCGCTGTACTCGTGCTCGCGAGCATTGTGAGCATTAGTTACGGCTTGGCGGGCTGCGTCGGCGTCGCCTAGCCGGGCCGCTGCCCGGGCGTATTTGAGGTATAGGTCGGCCCCAACGGGCCCCTGTGTCAGGTACTCGAGACCACTAGCGGCTAGGTCGCGACTTTCCATGGTCCGGCCACGCCAGAACGCGACATAGGAAAGCTGCTGTCGCAACTGCGCTAGAAGCGGCCGGTGATCGATTGCAATCGCGTAAGCCCAGCCAGATCGGATCAGTTCTTCGGCTGCATCCGGATACCCGAGGCGTTCTGCCGTAACGCCCATGAGTCCGTTGAGGCAGCCGAGCATGAAGTAGAGGTCGGCTTGCTCACGTGGCCACAGCCTGCGGTCGAGCAGACGGTAGATCCGGTCACGCACCCGCCGCATGTCCAGGAACACGGCAAATGGTTCGCCCGTATCTGTCAGATGCGAGAGCCGTACGAGGTCGGCGCGGAGTTGATCGAATGTAGCGTCGCCGATGCCATGCTCCCCGGCCTGCTCGGCGTGATCGCTTCCCTTATGTGCTGCCATCAGCACCTCTCGCTCCACCGCGGGATCGTCCGTTCCGGGATCTTGGCTTCCACGGTAAGCGACAGTGTTTGCGATTGGCAGGCCAGGATCGGGGGGCTTCGACTGAGCGTCTGGGGCCACGCCGAACTGGGCAGGCGAGATGCCCAGGACGGCGCAGTAGTGGAGTTTGTAGCGTTCGGTGAGGCCGCCCTGGCCGCGTTCCCAGCGGTGGATGTTGTGGCACATGCTGTCGGCGCCGGGCAGGGTGTCGCCCTTGGACCGGCCGGCCTGGATGAGCTGGCGGGCCATCTCGAGCCTGGTCCACCTGCGGGCCTCGCGCTCTTGGCGCAGCCAGGCGCCTAAATTCTCGGTCACGGTGCACCGCCTTCCTCGGCGGACTTTCCCGGACACGGCCAGTGTCCGCGGAAGTCCGTGGATGTCAGGTGAGCAGGTCGTCGGCCCGGCCAGCCTTGGCACCTTCGACGAAGGCGCGGATCTCGTCCGGCTCGAGGATGAGGGCGGGGCCATCCGGGTCGGTGGACTGGCGCAGGGCGATGCGGCCGCCGGGGAGCTTCTTGGCTTCCAGGCAGGAGCCGCCGTTGTCGCTCCAGGGCTTGCGCCAGCCATCGTCGCCGAGGCTGGCGGCGCGCATGCCGTTGCGGATGGGCTCGGCTTGCATGTCAGGTCTCCTTGATGATCTCGCGCAGGATGGTGACGGTGTGCTCGGGGGAGGCGGCCTGGGCGCACATGCGGTCCAGCGCCTCGGTGTACCGAGCCGCCTCGTCGGGCTTGTTCAGGTAGTACGCGCCGGTCAGGGCCTCGGTGTAGACGATGTCGGGGAGCTGCTCGGAGGGGAACCGGAAGATGTTGAACATCCCGTACAAGGCGGGATGCCAGCCCGCGGCGAACGGGATGACCTGGATGGTGATGCTGGGGCGTTCGGTCAGCGTGGCGAGATGCTCGAGCTGGGCGCGCATGACCTTGCGGCCGCCGATCGGCCGGCGTAGCACGGTCTCGTCCAGCACGATCCAGTACCCGGGCGGCTCGGGCCGCGACAGCAGATGCTGGCGGGTGAGGCGCAGCGCTACCGCCCGTTCGGTGAATTCTTCTGTCGCGGCCGGGAAGCTGGCCGCGGTGATGGCCCGGATGTAGTCCCCGGTCTGCAGCAGACCGGGCACGACCTGCGGTTCGTAGGCGCGGATCAGGGAGGCCGATTCCTCCAGGCCGATCGCGATGCGGAACCAGGACGGGAGCACGTCGTCGTAGCTGTGCCACCAGCCCGGCTTGCTGGCGTCGCGGGCCAGGCCCAGGAACGTCTCGATCTCCCCAGGGTCGGTGATGCCGTAGGCCTGGAGCAGGCTCTTGACCGTCAGCGGCTTGAGGCCGCCCTCGGCGCGCTCCATCCGCCGGATCGTCCACTCGGAGGAGTAGATCGCCTTGGCCGCCTGGTCGTAGCTCATCCCGGCCTTTTCGCGCAGCGCCTGGAGCTGCCGGGCCAGGATCATCCGCAGCACGGTCGGGCTGCCGTCCTGCCGGGTTCCGGCCACTGGTCCCCCTTCGCGCAGATGGTCCTGAAGTCAGCGTGCCACCACGGCTCTCGCTAGCGCAATAGCGCAATGGTTACTTCGTCCGTTGTCGTCAGTACTTGTACTGAGGTTGTAGCTACATTTTGCAATTTGTATAGGCAACAGTTGGACCACGGGGAGGACAGCAGCCAGGAACAGGAGAGAACTGTGATCATCGGTGGGTGGCGCGGACCCGGATGGCGGGTCGTGGACGCTGATCCAGGCCAGGTCAGGCCGGTTCGGGACTGGATCAGGGCCGCGATCAACCAGCATGACAGCCCGGTCGACCCGGACGAGGCGGCCCTGGTGGTCAGCGAGCTGTACACCAACTCCGTCATGCACGGCCCGGAAGGCGGCCGGGTGCTGATCGGCTACTGCCTCTGGCCGGCGGGCGCGCGGATCGTCGTCTGTGATGGCGGCGGGCTCACCGCACCGCAGGTGCGCGGGGACGCTGGCCTGGCCGAAGGCGGCCGGGGCCTGCAGGTCATCCACGCCGTCGCCGCCCAGTGGGACAGCTTCCGGCTGCCCGGGGCCCGGGTGGTGTGGTGCGATCTCGGCCAGCCGCTGCGCGCCCCGGCCGCCGACGCCTGGGCCTGGCTGCACCACGTCCTGGCCGCCTGCCCCCTGACGGCTGGCACGACATGCCGCCTGCCCGCCCCGTCGGCTCCGGCCGGTGTCCGGTGAACACCGGGCTGGCCGCCGCGCTGGTGGCAGCGCTGATGGCGGCCGGCAGCGTCAGCCTGACCGCCGAGGGCGCGGCGGTGCGGCGCGACATCGGGGAGGTCCGGGCGCCGGCGGGTAGTGCGTTCAGCCGGCCAGCCGGTTGAGCTTGCGGATCTGCCTGTCGAAGGTCCGGGCGGGGATGATGCGGCGCAGCGTGCTGACGCGTCCGGCGGCGGGGCCGGCGGTATACCGCAGTTTCGGCTTCGGGTCGGTGGCCGCCGCGACGATCGCCTTGGCGACCGTGGCGGGATCGTCGCCGTCCTTGAGGCCCGCCGCCACTACCTGGCCGGCGATGCGCCGCTGCTGCGCGTAGACCGGCAGGGGGGTGTCGGGCTGGACGACGTTCGCGTCGAACCCGGTGCTGGTGTAGGAGGGCTCGATGAGCAGCACCCGGACGCCGTGCTCGCGGACCTCGTGGTCCACGGACTCGGAGTAGCCCTCGACCGCATGCTTGGAGGCGGCGTAGAGGGCTCCGTACGGGGCCGGGAGGAACCCCAGTACGGACGACATGTTGATGATGCGCCCGCTGCCCTGGGCGCGCATGTGCGGCAGGACGGCCCTGGTCATGCGGATGAGGCCGAAGACGTTGACGTCGAAGACGCGCTGCGCCTGGGCGACCGAGTTTTCCTCGGCAGCACCCGCCGAGCCGATGCCGGCGTTGTTGACCAGCACGTCGAGCCGCCCGAACCGCCCGGTCACCCGCTGGACCACGGCGGCCACCGACTCATCGCTGGACACGTCGAGGTCGAGGTAGGTCACCCCGCCGCGAGGGGTGATCCGGGCCGTGTCCCGGCCCGTTCCCATCACCTCGAAGCCCGCGCCGGCCAGTGCCACAGCGGCCGCCTTCCCGATTCCTGAGGTCGCGCCCGTCACGAGCGCCACCGGCCGAGCTGCTGTCATCGCGTCCTCCTGGACTATTGGATTACGTTCGTAATATAATCACGTTGAGCTGCGGAGGGCAAGCTGTCCTTCCGGGACGAGCGGGAGGTGCATGTGGCGCGGTACGGGAATGAGCACAAGCAGGCGACCCGGCGGCGGATCATCGAGACATCCGGCCGGCGGTTCAAGCGGGACGGCATCGACAGCTCGGGGATCGCGACGCTGATGGCGGATGCCGGGCTGACCAACGGCGCTTTCTACGCCCACTTCGCCTCCAAGGACGACCTCGTCGCCACCACGGTCGCCGACCAGCTACGCGAACAGCGCGAGCAGTTCAGCGCCCTGGCCCCGGGCCGCGCGGGAGTCGAGCAGTACGTGCGCGAGTACCTCTCGATCCAGCACCGCGACCATCCCGGCGAGGGCTGCCCGTCCGCCGCCCTGCTCGACGAGATCGGGCGTTGCGCCGGTGCCGTCAAGCAGGCCTACACCGACGGCCTGCTGGCCGTCATCGACGACATCGGCGCCCGCCTGGCGCCGGACAACCCGCAGTCGGCACGCGTCCAGACGCTCAGCGTCTTCGCGATGATGACCGGCACACTGCAGCTGTCCCGCGCACTGGCCGACCGGCAAGTCGCCGACGCGGTTCTCGCGCAGGGCATCCAGAACGTCCTCGCGCTCTTGGACGCCGGGCAACGAACCTGACGCGGCTCACCTCGTGGTCTCGCTGACCTTCAACCGTCCTCCGCAACGGGTCACGCCGGTCACGCCGGCCATTCACACCAGGCACGGAGAGGCGGCCTGCTCACCTTGCCCCCGCCCTGGACGACAGGCTGACGCGCGTCTCCATACCATCAGGCCCGCGATTTATGTTCTGCCGCTCACGAATGGCTGACACGCGCGCCGGGATGGCCTGCTAACCGGATGCGCCTCCCGGTTGTATTGAGCGTGGCCGGCTCCGCGGAGAACTGCGACGATACCTTTCAGGTGCCTGTGGTCCAGTATTGCTGCATTCTGGCTATGGCTTCTTCTTTGCTCATGGCTGCCACGTCGGCTTCGCTGAGGCGCACTTTCGTCAGTAGCAAGTGGACGAGATCAGCCGGAAGTGCCTCCGGAGGCGGCTCCGGCGCGCCGCGGTCGGGCTTCTCGCCGTCCTGAACGCATGCCCAGAACGTCGCCTGGTCGACGTCGAGCTGATCTCTGAGGATGTGGCTCCATATGCCTGGGCCGTATGTCTCGCGATTCACCGGGTGGGAAATCCGCGTTCTCAGGATCCGCCCGTCATGCAGGTGGAGCTCGTAGGTCACATGATGCGTGCCAACCTGGCCTCGCGCGTCACGGACTGGCTGCCAGCCCTCAATCCTGCCGAAGGCCTCATGGGCTTCCCGGGTCGGCGTGGGCCACGTCACCCCGGCGACCCGGTGAGCCACTTGCGCAGCTGTTCATCGCTGCTGAGGCTGATCATCTGCACCAGGCCCCAGTTATCGCGATGATTGGGCGCGTGCAAAAGGTGGTCTTGCCAGTCTTCGGCGTATTCGCGCAGCGCTGCGGCCATCTCGGTGATGGCCTCCTCGAAGGTCCCTCCGTCGGCAGCGACAGGTAGGCCGGGGATGAAAACTGACCACCCGCCAGCTTCCTGAACGACCTGGGCATTAGATGGCGCCACGGACGCGAGGAAAAACCGCAGCCGCTCGGCGTCCAGGACGACTACGGTGGCGGCATCCCGTCGGACGGTGGCGACCTGGCCGTTTTCCGCAGCATCCAGCAGGTCCTTGAGCTTGTTGCGTGCTTCGGTATAGCTGTCGTAATGAACCTGCGGCATCGGCCTGCCCTCCATCGTTACCTGGCTCCAGTCAAGCCGATCATGTCACGTACGTCAAGTACGTAACGTACCTCCGGTATCCCGTCCACAGCTACCGCATAGAGCTCCACCTGAGCCGACTCCGCAACCCGCCCGAGCAGCGCCTATGGGCGAGGCCAGAGTGTCTACCCTCAGTTACGGTCATGGGCTATTTGCCCGCCATCCGCGTAGAACGTTTCGTGGAACGGCGCTCTGGGCAATCCCAGCGCAGCGAGTGCTATCAGTGCGATGACGTGTGCTGTCAATGCAGCTAGCGCGCTCGGTGCACGGGGCCGGACTTCTTGTAAACGGCAGGTCAGCGGTTCGATCCCGCTCACCGGCTCCCCAGGTCAGCACCCGTCCCGCTCAGGGCGTTCGGCCTCAGGTACGGCGGCCAGAAGTCCCGCCGGCCGCGCCGGGCCGAGTTCGCGGAACCGGCGCGGCCGGGATCGGCCGGCTACCCGCACCCAGTTATGTGCTGACCAGTCTGGTAAACCGTGGGTTCGGCGGCGCGGGGCCCGTTTGTTCGCCCGAACCGTAGCGTCAGGCCGGGCGGCAGCAGGACCGCGCTGCGTCCGAAGACGCCGTTGACGTAGGTGAATTCGGTGCCGGTAAATAGCTCGCCCGGCCAGGGCAGGGCCTGGCCGGGGATCGCTGGTCGATACGGCAGGTCAGAACTTGCCGGCGGCGATGCCGGACAGGTTAACCCGGGTTACCACGTAGGTGACGGTGCCGGTGACCTTGCCGGCCGGGCCGCTGGCGATCTCCAGCGCGACGCCGGTGTCGGCGTTGATGGTGATCGCCTCCTGATAGGCCGGCCCCGTGTCAGCCTTGGGGTTGGCCTTATCGGTCCCCACGTGCCCCAACTCGGCCGCGCCGGCGGTGAGGGTGAGCGAAGGCTGGCCGTCGACGGTGCCATGGGTGACGGTAATGCCGGGCAACGCGGACACCAGGCGCAGCACGCCGGCCCGCACCTGAGGGTTGCCGGAACCCGCGACCAGCGCGTCCTCGCAGCTTTCCCAGACGTAGTTGTCGATCTGCATCCCGCCGGCCGACATGTTTTTCACCTGCGCCGAGAGCCAGGCGGGGACGCGGGTCGCGTAGGGCCAGGCCATCTTCAGCACAGCGGTGTCCAGGTCGCCGCGCGCCGCGTAGGTCGCCGCGGCGATTTCCCGTCCGAACTGACCGTCGCCCTGGTTGTTGTTCTCCTTGACCTGTGCGGGCAGGCCGGCCTTGGTCTGCGAGAAGAAGTACCGGCCGCCGTCGGTGTACAGGTCCCAGACGTTGATGCTCGCCTGACCAGGTGCGGCCGTCTCGCGTTCCACCAGCGTGGCGTCGCCGGCCGGCCGCGGCGCGGCGGCCAGAAAGGCGGCCAGTTTAACCAGTGGCGGCTGGGTACCGGCCGATCCGGTCGGCGAAGCCGACGCGCCGGTACTGGCCGGGTGCGCGCCGCTGGCCCGAGCCGTTCCGGCTGGTGCGGACGGAAGGGCGCTGGCCACGCCGACGGCGGCTACCGCCGCGACCGCGATGACGCCAGCCCCGATGCCGCCCCGAGTGACCTGGTAGCGTCGGCGGGCCTGCCGGGCACGATGCTCGATGGCCGGCACATCCGGGGTGAAGGGCTGTTCTGCGACCAGGTCGCGGAACGCCGCGGCCAGGTGCTGTTCGGTCGGGGAATTCATAGTGACGACTCCTTGTGTTTCAGGCAGCCTCCGAGCGCGTTCAGCGCCCGGGCGGTCTGGCTCTTCACGGTGCCTTCACTGCACCGCATGACCGCGGCGGTTTCCCGTTCGCTCATCCCCTCCAGGTAGCGAAGGACGACGGTGGCCCGCTGCCGGGCCGGGAGGGTCAACAGCGCGCTCAGCAGTTCGGCGCGGTTGACGACCTCGTCTGAGACGTCGGGGACGGCGATCCCGGGGCGGTCGGTGTCGGCGCGCACGGGCAGTCGGCCATAGCGTCGCCAGTGCCCGTTGAACTCGTTGACCAGGATGCGTTTGACGTAGGCGTTCTGGTTGTCGGCCCGCTGCACCCGCCGCCAGTGGCGGAAGGCCTGGACGAACGTCTCCTGTACTAGGTCGTTGGCCAGATGCCAGTCGCCGCAGAGCAGGTAGGCGGTGCGATGTAGCGACGCCGCGCGGCTACCGACGAACTCCCGGTACTCCTCTTCGGGGCGACTCATTGCCGCCAGCTTTCGGTGGTCACACTTGTCCAGAGGCCGATCTCACCGGAAAGGTTGTCAACGAATTCAGCCCATGCTCGCAGGGTCTGGTGAGTGGCTGGTGGCCATCAGGCGACCTTGACGCCCCGGCGCCCTACTCGTTTCTCGCGACCTCCGGGCCGGTGATGCGGCGGAGCAGCGGCATGGTCGAGGCGATGATGCCCAGGCTCAGCGCGATGCCGGCGCCGGTGATGACGTAGTACGCGGCCCCGGGCGCCGCGAACGGGCCAACCTGAGCGGCCGCGTACATCGCCGCCGCGGCGAACCCGACGCCGATGGAGAGGACGGCGGTTACCAGCAGCGGGACGGCGCTCTCCAGCGCGACCACGCGCTGGAGCAGGCTGAGCGGGGTGCCGGCCAGCCGCAGCAGGCTGAACGGGCGTTTGCGCTCGGCCAGGCCGCCCGCGACGCTCGCCGCGAGCGTGCAGCCGGCGATGGCCAGGCTGGTCAGCACGACGACGTCCGCCAGCTGCTGGTACGCCAGGTCCAGGTGAATGGAGTCGGCGCGCTGCTCGCCCAGGGTGGCCGCCGGGTCGTACCCGGGATAGGCGGTATCCAGCACGGTCCGAGCCTGCTCGACGGCCGCGACCGTCCCGTTGGTGGCCAGGTTGATCGCGAGCACGGGCAAGCGGTCAAGCCGGGCCGCGGCTACGCTGGCGGCCGGCCAGGTCACCTTGGCCAGGGACGCGACCCCGAACACGCCGTCAGCCGGGAAGACGGCCACGGCGGCCCCGGCCGGACACCGGCCGAGCGAGGGAATGCTGGCCAGCTGGGTGCACGAGACCAGGGCGCCTGGTATGTCCCCGAAGCGTTCCGGGAGCCCGAACACCGCGGGCGAGATGGTCAGCCCGCGGCCCTGGTGAACCGTGAGCATCCCGCCGACGCCGGCGATCGAGTGCAGACGGCCTTCCAGCGCGGCCGGCGGGGCCGGCACGGTAACCGGCCGGGGATTATCGGAGAACTGGTCCACCAGGATTTTCGCCGCCGGACCCTCGAGCGGTCCGGCGCTCTTGGCGTTCTGCGTGGTGATGAGGGCGACCGCCACGGTGGTGATGAACAGGGCGAGGACCAGGCCGCTGACCGCGCGGAACCCGGCCTTCGGGTTGTCGGCGAGCCGGCGGGCCGCGATCAGCATGCCCGGCCGGCTGGTCCGCCGGGCCATGAGCCGGGCCCCGGCCAGGGTCAGCCACGGGCCGGCGGTGACCAGCCCCGCCATGATCAGGATGAAGGCGGGCAGGAAAACCTGGATCTGCCCCGGCGTGGTCGGCGGGCGCCCGTGCACCACGATGAAACCGAGCAGGCCGACGCCGGCCAGCAGCGGAAGCACCCGCCAGGCCCGGGGCGCCTTCGGGGTCACCCGCCGGGTCACCCCGAGCGGGGATATGCGCACCCGGCGCAGCGCGAGCAGGGACACGATGGCGGCGGCCAGCGGCACTCCGAGCGCCACCAGCAGCACGTCAGGCAGGCTGAGCGACAGGTCGCCGGGAAAGAAGGGCGCGCCGGTGAACGGGACCGACGCGAGCGGCACCCGCAGCAGGAAGAACAGGCCGAACCCAGCGGCCATCCCCGCCACCGCGGCGACCGTGGACTCGACCGCGGCGATGAGCGAGATCTGCCGCGGGGTCGCCCCCGCCAGCCGCATCGCGGCGAACCGCTCCTCCCGGCGGGCGGCCGACAGCCTGGTCGCGGTGCCGATGAAGATGAGCAGCGGGAACAAGATCGCGAGGGCCACCACCGACATGACCAGGTCGATGCTGTTCGCGTCCATCCCCTCACCGGGCAGGCACTGGTCTCGCGGGCAGTCGCTCGGCGGCCGGGCGGCGATCGCCGTCGCCCGCACGGCGCCTGGTGTGTGAGACAGCTGGGCCGCGGTGTGCCCGATGACGATGACCAGCGAGTCCGGGGACGGCAGGGCGGCGTCGCCGATGGTGCCGGCCAGGTGTCCGGGGTACCTGCCCGCCAGCTGGCCGGCCGGTGTCCGGCGCAGCAGCGCGGCCAGCGCGGGGGACGCGTAGTACTGGCCCGGGCCGGGCAAATGCCCGATGCCGGGCGGCACCGGCGACGTCGGCCCGGTGGCGGCCACGTCGATCCGGCCGATGAGCTGGCCGTCGAACCGGTCGGCGCGGATCAGCCACCACAGCGGATCGGCGGAGGTCTTCGCCGCGCCAGCCGCGGCCGCCGCGTCACCGGTACTGAGCCACGCGTAGCGGGCATTCTGGGTATTGACCGCGTTGACGCCGGCCACGGCGATCAGCAGCAGCCCGACGCCCAGCCCGGCCGAGGCTACCAGGAGGACCAGGCGGATGACGGCCTCGCGGCCGCCTGCCAGGGTGAGGCGCAGGCCCAGGCGGATCACGGGGCCGCTCCGGTCAGCGTGCTGACCTTCCCGTCACGGACGATGACCTCGCGGTCGGCGTAGGCGGCGACCCGGGGCTCGTGCGTGACCAGGACGACCGTGCTGCCCTGCTCGCGCGCGGCCGCGACGAGCAGGTTCATGACGTGCTCGCCGGTGACCGAGTCCAGGGAGCCGGTCGGCTCGTCGGCGAACAGCACGGCGGGCCGGGCGATCAGCCCCCGGGCCAGCGCGACGCGCTGGGCCTGGCCGCCGGACAGCTCACCCGACCGGCGGCCTTCCAGGCCGTCCAGGGCCAGCCGGGCGAACCACCGGCGCGCCTCGGTCAGGGCTGCTGCCCGGCGGGTTCCGGCCAGCAGCAGCGGCAGGGCGGCGTTTTCCTCGGCGGTCAGCTCGGGCACCAGCTGGCCGAACTGGAACACGAAGCCGAAATTGTCCCGCCGCAGCCCGCTGCGCTCCGCCTCCTTCAGCGTGTCCAGCCGCTGGCCGTCGAACCTGACCTCGCCCCGGTCAGGGGTCAGGATGCCGGCCAGGCAATGCAGCAAGGTCGACTTACCGGAGCCGCTCGGGCCCATGACTGCGAGGATCTCTCCTCGCTTCACGCCGACGGTGGCGCCGCGCAGCGCCGGGGTCTGGCCGAATGACTTCTCGACGTCCCGGGCCTCGATGATCATCGTTTTACCTCCCGGGCGAGGGCACTCAGCCGGGCCGCGGTGTGGTCGATCCAGCGCAGGTCCGCTTCCAGGTGATACAGCCCGTGATCGGCGAGCAGGGTGTCGATCATGTTGCCGTGCTGCTTGAGCTCGGTGAGCTCGCGCATCCGCTGCAGGTGCGCGCCCCGCTGACGATCCAGGTAGCGGTCCGCGGGGCGGTCCAGCATGAGGGAGAGCACGACCTTGGCGAACAGCACCGTCTGCAGGTGCGGCTCGGGCGCGGACGGGGTCTCGAGCCACGTGTTCACCTCGGTCACCCCGTCCTCGGTGATCGTGTAGCGCTTGCGTTCGGGGCCATCGCCGGGCTCGGCCGGCCCGGCGATGGCCATGCCGTCGCGGGCGAGCCGGCCGAGGGTGGCGTATACCTGGCCGTACGGGACCGGCTTGTCCCGGCCGAAGTAGGCGTCGTAGTCGCGCTTCAGGTCGTAGCCGTGACTCGGTTCTCGCTCGAGCAGCCCGAGAAGCGTTAGCGGAACACTCATACCTCAGAGAATACACTCAGGGTATACTCGCAGCAAGTAATAAGCGCGCCGCTCACCCGAACTGCTCGGCTACCGCGAGGCCGATCAGCGGATGGTCTTCGGGGCCAGCCCGGCCGGACGTTCGCGCAGGTGCTGACCCGGGCCTTCGATGGGTGTTATCAGCCCATCACGTTGCCCGCGCTCTCCGCGTGGGGCTGGCGAAGGCGCGAGTAGTGCCCGAGGTTTATCTCGTTCCCGGTGAAGTGTCCGCGGTACCGGACCGGATCCGAGTCGTGATCGTACCCGTTTTCGCAGGCATGCACCAGCGCC
>JAJKHX010000215.1 GCA_021154785.1 Nocardiopsis sp. | reverse complement strand
GGGGGGCGGGGGTGGGGCGGGGACGGTGCCTCGTTCGGGAAATTGCTGGTTATGGGCTTCTTGGCTCTTCCGAGGGGGTACCTGCCGGAGGAACACTATGGGGATCGGAGGCACAGTGAGGAGGAGCCGATGGAAGTGAGCCCGTCGGGCGGACCGGGGCTTAAGCGTTCGCTGTCGGTGTGGGCGGCGGTGGGCCTGTCGGTTGCGCTGATGGCGCCGAGCATGGCGGCGAACATCAACCCCCAGGGCAGCGCCAGCTACGCGGGCCGCGCGGTGCCGCTGACCTTCTTGATCGCGGCCGTGGGCGTCCTGCTCGTGGCCTACTCTTTCGTCCGGCTGTGCCAGTATTTCCATCACGCGGGTTCGGTCTACGCGTTCGTCGGCGCCACCCTCGGGCCACGCACCGGCGTCGTCGCGGGCTGGGGCCTGCTCGGCACCTACACCTTCTACGCGGTGGTCACCTCGGCCGCGGCCGGCATCTTCGGGACCGCGTTCCTGCAAGAGGTGAAGATCTGGCCGCACCCGCCCAGCTGGGCGCCCTTCGTGCTGCTAGCGGTGGCCCTGGTCCTGGCGCTGCTGCTGGGGGTCATGCCAGCCAGGCGCGGGACGCACGTGCTGCTCACCGTGGAGGGCACCACGGTCGCGCTGATCCTGGTGGTCACCGTGGTGGTACTGGTCCGGCTGCTGGCCGGGAACGCGCCGGGAAACGAGCATTTCACCTGGAGCGTGTTCACGGTCGCGCCGGGGACCGGCACCAACGACCTGTTCCTGGGCGTGGTGTTCGGCTTCCTGTCGTTCGCCGGGTTCGAGGCGGCGGCCACCCTGGGCGAGGAGGCCAACCGGCCGACCCGGGACATCCCGCGGGCCATCCTGGGCACGGCGGTCTTCGGCGGCCTGTACTTCGTGATCGTCACCGCGGTGGAGATGATGGCCTTCGGCGCGACCCCGGCTGGGGTCAAGGCGTTCATCGGCTCTTCGTCGCTGCTGGGTGACCTGGGCACCTCCTACGTCGGCAGCTGGGTCGGCGACGTGATCACGCTCGGCACCACGATCAGCGCCTTCGGCTGCTGCCTGGCCTGCGTGGTCGGGGCGGCCCGGCTGCTCTACGCGCTGTCCCGGGACACGGCCGGCCCGCGCGGGCTCGGCCAGAGCAGCTCGCGCTGGGGCACCCCGGTCTGGGCCACCCTGGTCATCGTCGCGATGGCCGCCGTCATCACCGGCATCGAGGCCGGCGTGGCCGCCCACGCCGACGCGTTCAACAGCTTCCTGTGGTCCGGCACCATCGGCACGCTGATCCTGCTGGTGGTGTACGTGCTGGCCACGGCGGGCTGCATCATGCTGGTGTTCGTGCGGCGCAAGCTGCCGGTGCCGATGTGGCAGGTCATCGTGCCGATCGCGAGCCTGGTCGTGCTGGGCTACACGCTGTACCGCAACGTGATCCCGTACCCGACGGGCACGCCCGCGTGGTTCCCGGTGGTGTCTGGCATCTGGCTGGTGGTGGCGGTGGTCGCGGTGCTCTTCGCGCCGGGGACGGCGCGCAAGCTCGGCGCGGCCCTGGCCGCCCGCGAAGGCATCGTGGCGCCGGGCGAGGAGGACCCCGCTCCCCCGCTGACCGCCGCGCGGGACGAGATGACGTAGCGGACGCGCTCCCCCGCGAGCTCAGGGACCTGGCCCAGCGCGGTACTGCGTGAGTGCCTGCGCCAGGAGGGTTCCGGCGGGCTGGCTGGCGTCGAGCCAGCGGACCCGGGGGTCGCGGCGGAACCAGGACTCCTGGCGCCGGGCGAACCGCCTGGTGGCCTTGATCGTCTCCAGCCGGGCTTCCTCCAGGGTCCACTCGCCGTCCAGGTAGCGCAGGACCTGCTGGTAGCCCAGGGCGCGACTGGCGGTCCGGCCGTCCCGCAGGCCCTGGGCGGCCAGGTTCCTGACCTCAGCCTCCAGGCCGGCGTGCCACATCCGGTCGACCCGGGCCGCGATCCGCTGGTCGAGCTCGGGCCGGGGCAGGAGGAGCCCGAGCTGGACGGCCAGGCGGTTCTGCCCGTAGGACGGCATGGTGGCGGTGAACGGGCGGCCGGAGACCTCGATCACCTCCAGGGCGCGCACGATCCGGCGGCCGTTGCTCGCCAGGATGGCCGCGGCCGCGGCCGGGTCGAGCCGGGCCAGCCGGGCGTGCAGGGCCGGGGCGCCGTCGCTCGCGAGCTCGCGCTCGAGTCGATCGCGGATCGCCGGGTCGGTGCCAGGGAAATCAAGATCGTCGAGGGCGGCGCGGACGTACAGGCCGGAGCCCCCGGCCAGGATGGGGATCCGGCCCCGGGCGGTGATCTCGTCGATGGCGGCGCGGGCCAGCTTCTGGTAGTCGGCGACGTTGGCGGCCTGGGTCACCGGCCAGATGTCGAGCAGGTGATGCGGGACGCCGCGCCAGGCCGACTCGGGCTCCTTGGCGGTGCCGATGTCCATTCCCTGGTAGAGCTGCATCGAGTCGGCGTTCACGATCTCGCCGCCGAGGGCGCGGGCCAGCTCGATGGCCAGGCTCGATTTCCCGGTGGCGGTCGCGCCGACCACCGCGATGACGTGCGTCCCCATGCCCCCAGTGTGCCCGGGGTCCGGGCGTGCCCGGGTGCTAGCGGGCTGCGGCGCGCGGGTCGCTGCTGCCCGGGGCCCGGGCGACGGTGGCGCGCGCGAGGGTGCGAGCTGAGCGCTGGCGACGAGCCCGGGAGGCCCGGCGGCGCGCGTCCCGCTCGTCCTCGCTGGCGTCAGTCTCCAGGTAGAGCTGCACGAACATCGGATGCATGA
The DNA here is from genome assembly GCA_021154785.1 of Nocardiopsis sp. Classification (GTDB taxonomy): domain Bacteria; phylum Actinomycetota; class Actinomycetes; order Streptosporangiales; family Streptosporangiaceae; genus Palsa-504. The sequence continues at coordinate 6,462 of JAJKHX010000215.1, read as the reverse complement.
TGGCCTTCTTCCCCCGTCGGCGGCCTTCCTACCTTCCAGAGCACGGCGGGCCGGCGGAAATACGTGTGATCTACACGACTCCCGAACCGGCCGGTACTCAGCGGCTTTTGCCACGTTGGCCCTGGCGCACGAGGTCGCCGGCCGTGGATGATCGTTAGCCATGGATGAGCTGACACCATTCCGCATCGACGTGCCCCAGGCGGACCTGGACGACCTGCGGGACCGGCTGGCCCGGACCCGGTGGCCGGACGAGCTGCCCGGGGCCGGCTGGGATTACGGCATCCCGCTGGAGTACACGAAGGAGCTGGCCGGGTACTGGCGCACCGGCTACGACTGGCGGGTGCACGAGGCCCGGCTGAACGGGTTCGGCCAGTTCACGACCACGATTGACGGGCAGCGGATCCACTTTCTGCACATCCGTTCGGCCTCTTCTGGTGCTTTGCCCTTGATCGTCACGCATGGCTGGCCAGGCTCGGTGGTGGAGTTCATGGAGATCATCGGGCCGCTGACCGATCCTCTGGCCTTCGGCGGTTCCCCAGATGATGCGTTTGACCTGGTCATCCCGTCCATCCCCGGTTACGGGTTCTCCGGGCCGACCACGGACCGGGGCTGGGACGTGCGCCGGGTCGCACGGGCCTGGGCGTCGCTGATGGCGCGGCTCGGCTACCAGCGGTACGGCGCGCAGGGCGGCGACTGGGGTGCGATCATCTCCCGGGAACTGGGCCTGGCCGACCCGGAGCATGTGGCCGGCGTGCACCTGAACATGCTCATCACCCGGCCGCCGGACGACCTGGGCGAGCTGACCGAAGAGGAGAGCCGGCGGCTGGGGCGGTCGCGGCAGTTCCGTAACACCGGATCCGGCTACAACATGATCCAGGCGACGCGGCCGCAGACGCTGGCCTACGGGCTGACCGACTCGCCGGCCGGGCAGCTGGCCTGGATCACCGAGAAGTTCTACGAGTGGACCGACGGCGGGCTGCCGCACGAGGCGGTCGACCGTGACCAGCTGCTCACCAACGTCACGCTGTACTGGCTGACCGGGACGGCTGGGTCGTCGGCGCGGCTGTATTACGAGACCCGGCAGGCGCGGGCCTGGAACCCGGCCGCCCGCTCGGACGTGCCGACCGGGGTGGCGGTCTTCCCGCGGGAGATCGCGCCGGCCATCCGGCGTTTCGCGGAGCCGGCCGACAACATCACGCACTGGTCCGAGTTCGACCGGGGCGGCCACTTCGCCGCCATGGAGGTGCCGGACCTGCTGGTCGGCGACGTACGCGAGTTCTTCCGGCCGCTGCGCTGAGTTCCCGTGGTCAGGGCTCTGTGGCCGGGCTCCGTAGTCAGGCTCCGTGGCGGTGTCCGCCCGGGGTGACCAGGCCGGTCTCGTAGGCCATGACGACGAGCTGGGCGCGGTCGCGTGCGTTCACCTTGGTCATGATGCGGCTGACATGGGTCTTGGAGGTCAGCGGGGACAGGAACAGGCGGGCCGCGATCTCGTCGTTGGACAGGCCCTCGGCGACCAGCCCCAGCACCTCGCGCTCCCGTTCGGTCAGCCCGGCCAGCGGCCCGGGGTCCCGGTCGCTGGCCGGCGGCCGCTCCGGCCGGGTGGCCAGGTCGGTGATGAGCCGGCGGGTCACGCTCGGCGACAGCAGCGCGTCGCCCCGGGCCACCACCCGGATCGCCTGGATAAGGTCGGCCGGTTCGGTGTCCTTGACCAGGAAGCCGCTGGCCCCGGCGCGGATCGCCTGGTAGACGTACTCGTCGGACTCGAAGGTGGTCAAGATGATGACCTTGACCCCGGCGAGGTCCTCGTCGGCGCTGATCCGCCGGGTGGCTTCCAGGCCGTCCACCCCGGGCATCCGGATGTCCATCAGCACCACGTCGGCCCGCTCGCGCCGGGCCAGGTCGACGGCCTGCGCGCCGTCGACGGCCTCGCCCACCACCTGAAGGTCGCCGGCGGTGTCGATCAGGACGTGGAACCCGGCGCGGATCAGCGCCTGGTCGTCGGCGAGCAGGACCCGGATCACGGCCGCGCCCCTTCCCTGACGTCGATGGGATTACTGCTGAAGGGAAGCCGGGCCGCGACCCGGAAACCGCCGGACGGCCCGGGGCCGGTTTCGAGCGATCCGCCCACGGTGGCGGCGCGCTCGCGCATGCCGGCCAGGCCGTGGCCGCCGTTGCCGTTATGGCTGTGGCCTGGGGCCGGGCCGCGGCCGGTATCGGTGACCTCGATGCGGAGCTCGTCGCGGTCATAGCCGAGCGAGACCGCGGCGGTGGCCGGGCCGGCGTGCCGGATGGCGTTGGTGAGCGACTCCTGGACGATGCGGTAGGCGGCCAGGTCCACGGTGGCCGGCAACGGGACCGGCTCCCCGGTCACGGTGAGCGTGGTGTCCAGGCCGGCCCGGCGGGCCCCGGTGATCAGCGTCCCGAGCTGGGCCGTACCCGGCGCCGGCTGGGTCGGGTCGGCGTCGTCGGCCTGGCGCAGCACGTTCAGGATGGCGCGGAGTTCCCGGAGCCCCTCCTTGCTCGCGGCCTTGATCGCCTGCAGCGATTCGGCCACCGTCTCCGGGCGGGTGGAAAGGACGTGGGCAGCCACCCCCGCCTGCACGTTGATGGTGGCCATGGTGTGCGCCACCACGTCGTGCAGTTCGCGGGCGATGCGCAGCCGTTCCTCATCGACGCGGCGGCGGGCGTCCTGTTCGGCCCGGTCGCGGATGGACTCCACGTAGGCGCGCCGGTTCGCCACCGCGATCCCGGCCACCACCACCGCGGCGGTCATGAACGGAAGGATGACCACACCGCCGCCGAAGTGCCCGAGCGGGTTGACCGCGATGCTGGCCAGGCCGAGCACGGCCAGCGTCCCCAGCCCGTACGCCACCGCCCGCCGGAGGTCGGTGAGGCTGGCCACCGTGTACACGGCGATCATCGGGGCCACCAGCACCGCGCCGTTCAGGTAGCCCAGCAGGGTATAGGCAGTCGCGGCGGCCACGGAGATGCCGAGTACGGTGACCGGCCACCGGCGCCGCCAGGCGAGCACCAGGCAGGCCAGTCCGACCAGGGTGAGCGCGGCGGACGGGGTGTGCGGCAGGTGATGGCCGCCGTGGAAGTAGGCGGTGGTGCCCGGATGGGCCTCGCCGTACGCGCCGTAGGCCAGCGCGGCGGCCAGGACCAGCGCGGCGGCCGCGTCCCGCAGCGGCGGGACGAACCCGGGCCGTCTCGCCACCGCCGCTCCGTCCATGACGCAAGCGTAGGCACGCACGCGCCCGGCGTCGCCCTCCGCCGGTAGGCGGCGTGGCTACTCCCCCGGGAGTACGGGCTTGAGGTAGGTAGCCTTCGGCCGGGATCAGCGCACGTACTGGCATAATCCTCACCTGTCGGGCGAGCCGACCATGGGAGGCGCAGCGTGAGCGGGTACCTGGACAATTCCGGGCGGGATGACGTGCTGAGCGGGGGGTCCCGGATGATCGGGATCGATACTCCGTCCGGGCGGCACCGGGTGTGGGTAAAGCGGACCGGTAACAATCCGGGCCTGCGGGTGCTGCTCCTGCACGGCGGGCCGGGCGCGACCCACGAGTACCTGGAGGCCTGCGATAGCTACCTGCCCGGCGCGGGCGTCGAGTACTACTACTACGACCAGCTCGGCTCCGGCTACAGCGACCAGCCCGAGGATCCGTCGCTGTGGGACCTGGACCGGTTCGTCGACGAGGTGGAGCAGGTCCGGCAGGCGCTGGGGCTCGGGCCGGACAACTTCGTCCTGTACGGCCACTCGTGGGGCGGGATCCTGGCGACCGAGTACGCACTGCGGCACCAGGAGCACCTGCGGGCCATCGTCATCTCCAACATGATGTCGAGCGTCCCGGCCTACAACGCCTACGCCGAGCAGGTCCTGATGCCAGCCATGGACTCCGTCGCGCTGGCGGAGATCAAGGCGCTCGAGGCCAGCGGGGACATCGAGAACCCCCGGTACATGGAACTGCTGAACGAGCAGCACTACATCCACCACGTGCTGCAGATGCCAGTCGAGGACTGGCCTGACCCGGCGGTGCGGGGCTTCGCCCACATCAACCCGGCCATCTACGTGTCCATGCAGGGACCGAGCGAGCTGGGCATCAGCGCGGACGCCAGCCTGGCCCACTGGGACCGGAGCGCGGACCTGGCCTCGATCGACGTGCCCGCGCTGGTCATCGGCGCACGGCACGACACCATGGACCCGGGCCACATGGAGATGATGGCCGGCCGCCTGCCGCAGGGGCGCTACCTGTTCTGCCCGGACGGCAGCCACATGGCCATGTACGACGACCAGGCGGTCTACTACGCCGGGCTGATCGACTTCCTGCACGGCCTCGAGGAGAAGTAGCGCGCCCTCGGCCTGTGTGGCGAGCGGCCGATCCGGTTCTGGTGATGCCCATGTGGCGCCCGGGGCGTCCACCCGCCTCGGCGTCGTGCCCCCGGTGGAGTCTGTGTGCCACAGACCACGTTCTTGCGTAGCCGGTGTGCCACGGACTCCTTAGCGCGCTAGGCGTAGAGGCGGTCCGCTCCGAGGAGGAGGACGTCGCCGTCTGCTGCGGCAGCGGCCAGCGCGGGGTCGAAGCCCGCGCCTGAGTAGCACGCCAGGGTGGTGGCGGTGGTGTCGTATCCCTTGACGGTCAGCAGGGCGCGGGCCCGGCGCAGGCGCTCGACGTGGCGCAGGCCCATGACCTTGCCCCATTTCGCCTCGCCGAGTGAGATCAGCGGCCGCGGCTCGCCGGGCCGGGCCGGGCCGAAGACGGCCACGTCGATCTCGATCTGCGCCTTGTTCCCCGGATCGGTGACAGTACCCGAAGCCACCTCCCCCACCGGGACGCCGAAGACGCGGCGGCCCTGCGCCCGGGCGAACTCCCGGCACAGCGCCTCGAAATGCGGGCCGGCCACCTGCGAGCCGAACGCCGGGCCGCTGTCGGCCCAGACTTCGGCTCCCAGCCCGAGTTCCAGGTCGGCCCACCGGGGCCGCATGACCGTCTCGTAGAACGTGACGAGCGGCTCGGTGATGCGATAGCGCGTCCGGCCGGCCCGGAACACGTCGGTCTCCTTCACCACGAGGCCGGCGTCCTCGAGCACGTTGAGCGGGTGCGCGATGTCGGATGCCCGGCGCCCGATGTAGTTCGCGATGCCGCCCCATGTCTCGTTCCGCGCGGCGATTGCCGCCAGCACCGAGTGATAGAGCGCCGGATCGCGGATGTCGGTCTCCTCGGCGAGCAGGTACCGGGCCTCGCGGAGCAGCGGACGGTCCGGGTTGAGCACCGAGCGCACCACCCAGCTGTCGAAGTCATCCGGGCCCGCCGGAGCGTCGTCACGGACGAACTGGCGGCGGTACGCCGGGGTGCCGCCGACGATCGCGTGCAGCCGCACGGCGAGCCCGGGGTCGCTGACCCCCCAGAACCGCGCCGCGTCACGGTAGCCGAACGGCTTGATGACCATCTCCAGGCCGGCCCGTCCCCGCAGCGGGGCGTTACCCGCCAGCAGGCCGCCCATCACGGACATCGCCGAGCCGCAGAGCAGGACGCGCGCCCGGCTGCCGCCGCCCTGCGAAGGCCCGCGGCCGTCGATCTCCCGGCGCAGCAGCGAGGGCAGCGCGGGGCTGGCCTTCACCAGGTAGGAGAACTCGTCGATGATCAGCGGAACCGGGTCCGGGCCGGCCAGGTCCGCGAAGTACCGCAGCGCGTTCTCCCAGTCCGGGAACGAGAAGTCCGCGGCCGAGCCGGCGTGCCGGGCCAGCGCCGCGCCGAACATCCGCAGTGACTCGGCCTCGGTGGCCTCGGCCGCCTCGAAGAAGAAACCGCCGGTGGCCGCGGCGAGCGACCGGAGCAGGTAGGTCTTGCCCTGACGGCGGCGTCCGCTGACGATGCCGAGAGTCGCCTCCGGGCGGAGATCGGCGGCGAAATCGGCCAGCGCCCGCCATTCCCGGTCCCGGCCGAAGACGTGAGCGGGCTTGCCGAGAGCGTGCGCCATGAGACGGTCTCCAGGAAGGTGAACTGTGTTCCAGTGAAGTATGGTTCAGTGAACTATACTTCAGTCGACGTTGATCAGGCCAGTATCACCTGGTTGCCCGGCGCCCGGCGGATAGCGCTGAAATCTGGGGCGCTGTCCTGAGCGTGAAATGGCGTTCGGGCACTTGATGTCGTAGAACCGGTCGCCCGGATGGCTCAGCACGAAATCCCGCCGCCGCCTGGCTTCCGGGTCCGCTGCCGACGCCGAGGTCAGGCGCTGCTCGGTACCGCGGAGCATCAGGTCATTGCTCACCGGGGTCACGAGGAAGCCCTCCGGCGCGGTGATCCGCAGTCCCCGGAAAAGCCCCCACGATGCCGTCGCCATCGGCTGCCCGCATTCCGGGCAGATGAGCTGCTTACCGGGGCTGGCCATCGGGCTCGAGGGGCTGCCGTCAGCCGCGCGCCGGGAGGGCCGGCATGCCGAGCAGGACCGGCACCTCGG
>JAJKHX010000214.1 GCA_021154785.1 Nocardiopsis sp. | reverse complement strand
TCGCCAGGCTCACGGCCGGCGAGGCGATCGCCAGCACCGAGCAAAGCGAAGCGGCCCGCTGCTGGATACGCGGCGGCCTGGCCGGGGTAGTTCACGTGCTCGCCGCCGTGGCCGCTCGCGTCTCCGTCTGCGCTCACCGGGCGAGGCGCGGTATCGGCCTGATCTGCGCCAAGGTGCGATCGCGGTTCGGCCGCAGCGTCCGCCGGGCGGCGGGGCTTCCCTCCGATAGCCGCTTACCTGGCTTCCTTGATGCCGGCCCGGATGAGCCAGGTGCTGACGCCAGCGCCAGCGCGGGCCAGGACAGCGTCATCAGCCAGTCAGGCGGCATGAGCCCGGCTCCTCACAGCTGTTCCCGGACGCCGGCTTCGTGGTCGATGTTCCTCGCCTGGGCAGGCTCGCCGCCATCGACGGCCCGGCGGCCGCTTCCCCACCGCGGCACCGGCAGCACCGTGTGGTGCCTGGTGTCCTCCCTAGGCACGATGAAGCTGCGCTGGCGTCGGCGGATGGTCGCCGGGTACTCGTCGGTCAAGGCCACCAAGGCTTAGCCGGCCACGCCGACGGCTATCAGGCGCGGCGACGTGGGGAGCGGCCTGCCGGGGCCCGGGTCAGATCAGTCTCCGCCCACGGCGGAGCCTACGGAAGGGAGCACGGATGCCCGCCTGGCTAGCCGGCGACTGGCCGCACCTGGGTGCGGTCGCCGCCAAAGCAGCCCTGATGTACCTCGCCGCCCTGGTGGGGCTGCGGCTGACCTACCGGCGCACGCTGGCCCAGTGGACCGCGATCGACTTCGCCGCCGCGGTTGCGATCGGTGCGATCGTCGGGCGGACCGCGATCGCCAGCACCCAGTCGCTGCTGTTCGGGGTGGTGGCGCTGCTTACCATCCTGGCCGCGCACTGGCTGATAAGCACCGCCCGGTACAGCGCCGTTATCGCCAAGCTCACTGACCACCGTGTCCGGGTGCTCGTCGAGCACGGCCGGGTCCGCGGCCGGCAGCTGCGGATCTGCGGCATCACCCAGAGCGACCTGTTCGCCCAGCTGCGCCAGCAGGGCGCCTACCGGCTGGAGGACCTGCGCTACGTGCTCTACGAGACCAAGGGCGCCCTGACCGTCGTGCTCGAGGACGGATCCGACACCGCGGAGCAGGGCCTCCTGGTTGCGGGACTTGAGGACGCCGCGAGGCACGTCGAGGCCAAAGGCGAGCGGTTACAGGAGAGGCAGGCCGAGCAGCGCGGTCAGGCTGGCGATGCCGGTGAACAGCCAGGCCACGTAGTCGCCGATGTGGCCCGAATGCACCTGGCGCAAGACGGCGATAACCGGCCTGGCCGGGGCCGCAGAGCGGCGCAGTGCGGCGGGCAGCCGCCGCGCGTACAGCCCGAGGAACGCGACGCCGAGGGCGAGCGCCACGGACAGGAAGTCCAGCCCGATGCCTTCTCCGGTCCAGGCCACCGCGGGGTCCGGCCGCGGCGGAGCCGCTCCGGCATGGGACAGCGCCTGGCTGATGTAACCGGCCGCGTCGGTGAAACGCTGCGCGGCGTGCGCGAACGCCTGCCCGGCGTCGGGGAGCAGGCCGGCCGCCAGTGAGCCGGCTAGCAGGATGCCGATCGCCAGCAGCATCGTCACCGGTGTTCGCGGGAGCCCGCCGGTTTCCGGCTTCTCCTCGCCGCCGGTGCTCTCCTCGCCCGCGCCGGCCGTGGATTCCAGGGCCGGCCGCGGGCCGAGACCACCGAAGACGCGTAGCCCGGCCCGCAGCACCGCCCCGCCGGTGACCGCCGAGACCGCGATGAACAGCACCGGTGCCCAGCCGTAACCGGCCACCGCCACCGCATCCTCGGTGACCGATTTGCCCAGGGCCAGGCCGAACGGCGGCAGCCCGGCCAGGCCGAGGGCGGCCGCGAAGTACAGGCAGGCCGTCAGCCGGTCACCCCTGGCCCGGCCGTAGAGCCGGTGCTCGTCGACGTTGCCGTACCGGTTCAGCAGGATGCCGGTCAGCAGGAACAGCGCCGATTTCACTCCGGCGTGGCCGACCACGTACAGGGCCGCGCCCGCCGTCCCGTCGTCATCCAGTACCGCGAAGCCCATCATGAACAGGCCCACGTGGGAGATCGTGGAGTAGGCCAGCAGCCGCTTGAGGTGGCGCTGCAGGAAGCACATCACCGCGCCGACCGCCGCGGTCAGCGCGCCGAACACGATGAACGCGCGCGTCACGTCGGCGTGCGGGATCGTCCCGCCGAACGCCACCCAGTACACCCGGGCCGCCCCGTACAGCCCCAGTTCGACCATCACCCCGGAGAACAGCACGCAGACCGGGGCGGGCGCGACGGCATGCGCGTCGGCGAGCCAGAAGTGGAACGGCACCATCGCCGCCTTGACCAGGAAGCCGGTGATGATGAGCACGAATGCCACGATGACCAGCGCGTCCGGGCGGTGCTGCCGCAGCATCGCCCCTAGCTGCGGCAGCCCGAGCTGGCCGAACCGGGAGTACAGGATCCCGACGCCGAACAGCGAGATGTACGCGCCGAGCGAGTTGACCACCCCGAAGATCAGCCCGCCTTGCACGGCGGTCTTGTCCTCGATCTTCATTCCGGTGAGCGCGTAGGCGGCGGCACCCATCAGCTCGAAGAACACGAACATGTCGAACACGTCGCCGGACAGCGTGAAGCCCTCCATGCCCGCCAGGAACAGCAGCATGAGCGCGAAGAACCGGCCGCTGACCGACTCCATGTACTTCCAGCTGTACAGCAGCGCGCAGCTGACCAGGCCCGCGACGAGCAGCGCCAGCCCGGCGTTCAGCGGGTCGGCGACCAGCGGGATGCCGACGCTCACCCCGCGGGCCGGCCGCCATCCGCCGAGCCAGGTGACGACGCGGCTGTGCCCGCTGTGGATGAGCAGCGCGGCCGCCATGCCGGCGACTCCCGCGGCGGTGGCGGTGGCGAGGATGTCGGTCACGACGCGGGGCAGGTACGACCCGGCCGCCAGGATCAGGCACGCCATGACGATCGGTATCGCGATCATCAGCGGCATCAGCTGTCCGGTCGTCATGGTCAGCCCTTCAGCGCCTGGAGCTCGTCGGGGTCGGGCGTGCCCTGGCGCTTGTTCACCTGGACCGCCAGCGCGAGCAGCAGGGCGGTGACGGTCGCCGAGACCACGATGTCGGTCAGCGTCATGGCCTGCACGACCGGGTCGACTACGTGCTTGTTCGGCTTGGTGGTGGACCCGAAGACGGGGGCCAGGGCGCCCCGCTGGTAGCCGACCGCCAGCAGCAGCACGTAGGTGCCGGCCTGGGCCACCGACAGCGACACCACCGCGTGCACCAGGTTCCGGCTGCGGACGATGCCGTAGCCGCCGACCAGCATGAGCCAGGCGGCCACGAAATAGGGGTAGACGCTCATGATCGCTCCGCCGTCCCGACTCGCTCCCCGGCCTGTGGTTCGCTGCTGCCGCCCGGTTTGGCCTGCTCAGCCTGGGCGGAGATGATGATGTCCTGCTGCAGGAAGTGGGCGACCAGCACCACTATCCCGCAGCCGACCTCGAGGCCTACGGCGCCGTTGAGGATCGGCACGGTCCCGGCGGACAGCAGCTGCCCGAAGGTGCCGCCGGGGACGATGTTGGCCAGGAAGTTCCCGGCCACGACGATCCCGGCTATCCCCACGCCGGCGAAGGCCGCCGCGCCGACCGCCTCGCCGGTGTCGAACAGCTCCAGCGGCCGCAGCCGGTCCAGCGCCCGGTAGCTGCCGGTCACGTACAGCAGGTGCAGCCCCGTGGCCAGGATCACCCCGCCCTGGAAGCCGCCACCCGGCGTTACCTGGCCGTGCAGCACCACGTCCAGCCCGATCAGCAAGGTGACCGGGAGGAGCAGGTAACCGGCCAGCTTGGTCGCCTCGAGGGTGCGGCCGACCGCCTTGGGCCGCATCTCGGCTTCCTCCTCCGCCGGGCGGAGCAGCACCGCCGCGCCGATCACCGAGGCCACCAGGATCGTCTCCTCGCCCAGGGTGTCGATCGCGCGCTGATCGAAGTTCACCGACGCCACCACGTTCGCCGTGTAGTGGGACACCGAGGCTGGCACCGCCAGGTCCCGGTAAAGGTGCATGGAGCCGCCGAAGGCCGGCATCTTGAAGAAGGCCACCGCGAACATGGCCGCCACGCACCCGGCCCCGATCAGGAATACCACCAGACGCGCGGACCGGCTCACGGGGGGTCACCACCCCGGCCCGGAAGAACCTCCTCCTGGCTCGCCTTATCCTCGCCAGACCCGGCCTCTTCTTCCCGGGCCGGGCGCTGGCTGATCGTCCGGATCGCCAGCATGACCATGAGCGGGACGATCGCCGCGCCCACGCCGAGCTGGGACAGCGCGACGTCCGGCGCCTGGAACGCCATGAACAGCACGGTGAGCGCGAGCCCGAAAAAGGACAGGGTCACCGCCTGGCGTTCCGGCATGTCGGCCGCCACTACTGCGGTCCCGGCCAGGCCCACCAGGGTGAGCGCCGCGACGATCAGGACGTTCATCGCGGCACCTCCGGCTCGATCAGCCCCTCGCGCTGCGCGGCGGCCCGGCCGGTCGCCGCCTCGAGCACCGGGCCGGTCAGCGCGAGCAGGAAGACGATGAACAGGTCCTCGGCCATAGCTAGCCCCCAGCCGTTCCCGATCGCCAGGGCCAGCCCGATCAGCGGCGCGCCGATCGTGGTCATCGGGCTGAGGTAGTGCAGCCGGTTGTGCGCCCGGCGCAGCGCCAGTGCGCCCAGGCAGGACAGCACCACCGTGGCGATGCCCGCCCACAGCAGCGCCAGCTCCAGGGCCTTCATGCCCGCGGCGCCAGCAGCCGGACGTACACCAGCGTGCCCGCGAACGACAGCAGGACCAGGACCAGCGGGACGATGAGGTACTGGGACTGGTTCACCGCCTGCGAGAACAGCATCAGCTCCAGCGCCGCGGCCACGCTGCCCATCTCCAGTCCGACCAGCCGGTCGACGGGTGAGCCGCGCGACGCGATCCAGCCGGCCGGGGCCAGCCCGCCGAACAGCACGACCACCGCACCGAGCAGCCAGGCGTTCATTTGCGGACC
>JAJKHX010000213.1 GCA_021154785.1 Nocardiopsis sp. | reverse complement strand
GCGGGTGGCGGGCGCGGGCGCGGGTGGCGGGACAACGGCGATGGGGGCGGTTCTTCTCCGTGAGTTCCGGATGGGTGCGGTGTCCGGGGTCACGCATGCCCCATCTCCCCGCAGGCCCCGTGGCGGGCGTGGGCCGGACCGGCTCGATGTTCCATCGATCCGGTGGGAGGCGGCTGGATGTTCCATCGATCCGGCCCGGGTGGCAGCGCTGCCGCCAGCTGCGGGTGACTGCGCGGCGGTCCTGGGGCGGACGCGGCCACTGGGACGGCACGAGGGCTGCCATGCTCCCGGAGCCGCCGCCGGGACGGCCATCGGTAGAGTTAGTTGCTGAAGGCATGTATATAATTGACTTAGGCAAACAGTACCTGGGAGACCGTATGAGTGAAGTGACCGCTGATGGTCAGGTGACGACGAAGCCGCTAGCTCGCGGCGATGCGGCCGATAAGGCGGCACACGGCGGCACGGGCGGGGCCGGTTCGGGCGGGACCGCTGCGGAGGACACGGCGGTGGCCGCGGTACGCGAGTTCAACCGGTTCTATACGAACGTGATCGGGCTGCTGCGGGGCAAGTACCTGGACACGCCGTACTCGCTGACCGAGGCGCGGCTGCTGTTCGAGCTCGGCCAGCGGGATGCCAGCGAGGTCGCCGACCTGCGCCGCGTGGTCGACATCGACCCGGGTTACCTGAGCCGCATCCTGGCCCGGTTCGAGGCAGACGGCCTCGTCGGCCGGGAACGTTCGGCCGCGGACGGCCGGCGCCAGGTCATCAGGCTGACTAGCCACGGCCTGGAGGTCATCGCGGGCCTCGACGCGCAGTCAGCCGAGCAGATCCGCGGCCTTCTGGCCTCGGTGCCCGGCGACGGCCAGCGGCGGCTGCTCGAGGCGATGCGGGTGATCACCGAGACGCTGACCGAGACACCACGGCCGCGCGGCTACCTGCTGCGGGCCCCGCTCCCGGGCGACATGGGCTGGGTGGTACAGCGGAACGGCGCGGTGTACGCGGAGGAATTCGGCTGGGACGAGTCGTACGAGGCCCTGGTGGCCAGGATCGTCGCGGATTACGTGGAGAACCGGGACCCGGCCGCCGAAGCGGCCTGGATCGCCGAGGTGGACGGCGGGCCGGCCGGCTGCGTGTTCTGCGTGCGCGAGGACGCCACCACCGCGCGGCTTCGGCTGCTGCTGGTGGAGCCGTGGGCCAGAGGCCTGGGCATAGGCGGCCGGCTGGTCGGCGAGGTGCTGCGGTTCGCCCGCCAGGCGGGATATTCCCGCATCACCTTGTGGACCAACGACGTGCTGGCCGACGCCAGGCGCATCTACCGGCGGGCCGGGTTCACGCTGGACGACGAAAGCCCGCATCACCGCTTCGGGAAGGACCTGACCGGCCAGAACTGGTCCCGCGACCTGTAACGGGCGGGCGGGCTCGGCCGGACCGGACAGGCGAGGCGGAGCCGCCGCGACGGCGGGTAGCTCCTCGGTCCGCTCGAACAGCAGGAGCACCGCGCCGGCCAGGAAGCACACCGCGCCGATGAAGGTACCGAGGTTGGTCACCGGGACGCTCAGCAACTCGGCCGTCCCGGGAACGACGTAGCTGGCCACGGCAGAGAACCCGAACGCGACCGACCCGGCCAGGTTCACCCCGGTGATCCACCAGGCCAGCGACCCCGGCCGCCAGGCCGCCCAGCCGTGGCACACCTCGAACCAGGCCAGGACGCTGGCGACCAGGAAGCAGACCGAGCCGAGGACGTCGGGCCGCCAGACATGGTGCCGTGCCTGCGCCGTGCCCACGGCGGCGAAGATGGCGGCGAAGGTGCTGATGTTGAATTCGAGGGTCCCCGCGAGCTGCACGGCGGTCGCCTGCCAGTCGATCTGGCCGGGCAGGAACACGAAGACCTTACGGCGGGCGGCGTCCGGCCGCCGGGGCGCGGCATCGACCGCCTCGCGGTACTGCAGGAAGCCGGCCGAGGTGAAGAACAGCGACCCGATGAAGAACGTCACGGCGTCGGGTACGGCGCCGACGGCGTTCACGTAACCGGGCACCGTGCCTAGCCCGAACAGGAACGAGCCGACCGCGAACAGCATGCCGATCCACCAGTCACGGTCGTGCGGCGCCCACCACGTCGAGCCGCGGGCAGGCGCTCCCGACAAGTGCTTGCGGTGCGCGCGGGACTCCCAGTGCGCGATCACGCCGTCGGGGCGCTTGCGGACGACGAAGGTGACGAACGGCCCGAACCCGCGTTCCTGGGTCGTTTCTGGCTGCGGCGGCATCAAGGGCCTTCGGCGTCCGCGCGGCGGCTCACAGCTACCCAGGATGGACCGGCCGCGGCCGGACGGCATCACCCGGCACGGATGAGGTCACGGGGCCAGCAGACCGCGCAGGTAGCCGGCGCTCTGCCGGACGTCGGCGACCGGGCCTTCGCCGCGGGGCTCCCCGGTCAGGATGGTGTCCTGCTCCAGGACGTACCAGCCGCCGTAGTCACGGTCCCGCAGGTGGCTGACGATCGCCGCGAAGTCGACGTCCCCGCGGCCCAGCGGCCGGTACATGCCGCGGCTGACCCCTTCGGTGTAGCTCAGCCGGCCCGACCGGACCTGGGCCGCGATCTGGCCGTTGACGTCCTTGAAGTGGGTGTGCGCGATGCGCTCCGGGGCCTGCCTGGTCAGCTCGGCCGGGTCGGTCCCGCCGATGAGCAGGTGGCCGGTGTCCAGGCACAGCGAGACGGCCGAGCCTTCGAGCACCCGCTGGACCTCCTCGCCCCGCTCGACCATGGTGCCGACGTGCGGATGCAGGACGGCGCGGACGCCGCGCACGGCGGCGAGGGCGGTGAGCCGGTCGAGGTTGGCGAGTAGCGTCTTCCAGCCCGCCTCGTCCAAATCGGGCCGGGTGTCGTAGCCGTCCCGGCCGGTGGCGGCGGACAGCACCAGGACGCCGGCGTGCGCGGCATCGTAGCCGTCGAGCAGCCGCTCGATCTCCGGCGCCGGGTCGTGCGCGGCCTCATGCAGCACCACCGGAGTGAAGCCGCCGACCGCGGTCAGGTGGTGGGAGGCGAGGAAGTCCGCCATCCGCGCCGGGTCGGCGGGCAGGAAGCCGTCCGGGCCGAACTCGGTGGCAGCCAGCCCGACTTCCTCCATCTCGGCCAGGACCCGGTCGGGCGGGAGCTGGTAGCCCCAGCCGGGCACTTCGCACACGCCCCAGGAGATGGGCGCGCCGGCGATGTTGTCTGCGGGGGTGGTCATGCGGGGATCTCCTTCGGTACATGAGTGCGCCAGGCGGGGTTGGCGACGGCCTGCGGCTCGGCACCGCGCAGGACGTCGAGGACGCCCTGGGCGGCGGCCACGAAGGTCGCCGCGGTGGCCCGGCGGCTCAGCCCCATCAGGTGCGGGGTGAGGACGACGTCGGGATGGCTGAACAGCGGATGCGGGGCGGGCGGCTCGGGGTCGAAGACGTCGAGGCCGACGCCGGACAGCCGCCCCTCGGTGAGCGCGTGCCACACCGCGTCGATGTCGATGAGGCCGCCGCGGCCGCAGTTGACGAGGATCGCGCCCGGCTTCACCCGGGCCAGGAAATCCTCGCCGGCCAGGTGACGAGGCTGATCGGTCAGCGGCAGGTGCAAGGTGATGACATCGCTGCGGGCGGCCAGGTCACCGAGATCCGGACAGCGCCGGCCGGCGGGCGGTTCGCTGTAGGGGTCGTAGGCCAGCACCCTCATGCCGAACGCCGCGCCGAGCTCCGCGGTCCGGCGGCCGATGCGGCCGTAGCCGATCACGCCCAGAGTGGCGCCGTCGAGATCGCCCACAGCGGTCCCGCCGCGCTCCGCCCAGCAGCCCTCACGGACCAGCGCGGTCAGCGGCCCGAACCGCTTGACCAGGTGCAGCGCCATGCCGATGGCGCCCTCGGCCACCGCGGCGGCGCCCGCGCCGGGGGTGATCACCACCGCGATGCCGCGGGCGGTGGCGGCGGGCACGTCGATCAGGTCGGTGCCCACCCCGGTGCGGGCGAGCACCCGGAGCCGGGGTGCCTGGGCGAGCAGCGCCTGGTCGACGCGGACGTCGGCGCGGACGATGGCGCCCGCGGCGACGGCGAGGTCGGCGTCATCCGGGGCGGCGACGAACCGGCAGTGCCCGTCGAGGACCCCGGCCACCAGCGCCGGGTCGACGGTCCCGAGGGCCACCACGACCGGCAGGTCCTGGCTGGCCGCCATCAGGGGTGCCCGAAGGTGGCATCGGGGACCGGCGTCACCTGGTGCCAGGCGCCGTCCAGGGCCGAGGCCGCGGTCGCCGCGATGACCTCGGCGTCGGCGTGCGCCTCCTCGATCGTCGAGTTGCGCTGCTCGCCGCCGGCCACCGCGACCAGGAACTTCTTGGCCTCGATGACCTTGAGGTCGTCGTAACTCATGCTGTTGCCCGGGCCCGGCTGGAACCGGGCGTAGTCACCGAAGGCGGCGTTGCCGAGGACAGTGGTGTAGCCGCGGTCGGGACCGTTGCGGCCCAGGCACAGCCGCAGCTCGTTCATCTGCTCGAAGTTCCAGACGGCGGAACCCTCGGTGCCGTAGATCTCGAAGCCGAGCGCGCATTCCGCGCCGACGCTGTCCCGGGACGCCTCCAGCGTGCCGGCCGCTCCGGTGCCGAACCGGACCAGGGCCGCCACGTAGTCGTCGTTCTCGACCTCGCCGAGCTCGCCGTTCTCGATCACGGCGAAGTGGGTGGCCGATCCCATCGGCAGGATGGGCCGCTGGGCGTACACGGTGGACAGCAGCGAGGTGACCTCGGTGATCGGCGCCACCACGTACTGCATGAGGTCGACCACGTGGCTGAGCAGGTCGCCGAGCGCCCCGCTGCCGGCCTGGCCGCGCAGGAACCGCCAGGACAGGGCCCCGTTGGGCTCGGCCGCGTAGCTGTTGAAGAACACCGCGCGCACGTTGGTGATGCGGCCGAGCCGCCCGGCCGCGATCAGCTCGCGAACCCGTTCCACCGCGGGGACGTGCCGGTAGTTGTAGCCGATCGAGGTGACCAGGCCGACCGCGCGGGCCGCGGCGGCGACCTCGGCGGTCTCGCCGGCGGCCCGGCCGACCGGCTTCTCGATCCAGAACGGCTTGCCCGCCCGGGCGGCCGCGACGCCAATCTCGCGGTGCAGCATGTTCGGCGC
>JAJKHX010000212.1 GCA_021154785.1 Nocardiopsis sp. | reverse complement strand
GCCGAGCCGGGGTTTCTGGCCGCGGTGGCCGGCGTGGCGGCTGAGCGTGGCGTGCTCTTCGTCCTGGACGAGGTGCAGGGCCTGCGCAACGGCCCCGGCGGCGAGCAGGGCCGGCTCGGGCTCACGCCGGACCTGACGCTGCTCGGCAAGATCATCGGCGGCGGCTTCCCGATCGGCGCGGTCGGCGGGCGGGCGGACCTGCTTGAGCTCACCGTCGCGGCGCTGACGCCGGGCTACGTCACCCACGCGGGCACCTTCAACGGCCACCTGGCCGCGGCGGCGGCCGGGACGATGACGCTGCGGTACCTGGACGAGGCGGCGATCTCGGGGCTGAACTCGGCGGCGGCGGCCCTGGCCGCCCGGATCGACGCGGGCGCGACGGCGGCCGGGGTGGCCGCGGAGGTCACCCGGGCCGGCTCGATCATGAACGTGCACCTCGGGGACCTGGGACAGCTGGCTGACCTGCACCTGGCCCTGCTGCTCGGCGGCGTCTACACCACGCCCCGGGGCATGATCAACCTGTCCACCGCGCTCAGCCCAGGCGACCTGGACGACATCGCCGCCGCCTACGCCACCGCCTTCACCCAGATCCGCCGCGCCTGACCCCGCTCCTGCCGGGCTGCGGTGGTCGCGGGCGCAGCCACCGCCTATGGCGCTTCACGATCGCGACCGGTATTCGCCGTTACATAGTGCCCGAAACTGTTCACGGTCATGAAATTGAGGGCTCGAGACGGCTGCTATACGGGGCTTTCCATGATCATGAAGACTTTTCTACGGATTTTGATATAAAACTCTTCGCGATCACGAAACGCCGGGGACGATGCCCGGGGAAGGGTTTGAGAGACAGGTGTGATCGAGAGTTCGGTAGCACTCCAAGGCGCTTCGTAATCGCGGCGGCGGCGCGCTAGCGGACGGTCAGGACGGTCTTGCCGGGCGGCCGGGGGCGACTGCCGCTCTCGAAGGCGAGGCGGCCGTCCTCGAGCGGGAACGACCGGCTCACCACCGTGTGCAGGCGGCCCTCGTCCACCAGCTTCGCGAGCTGGGCCAGTTCGCCCGGGTCGGGCGTGACCACGAAGAACATGGCATGCGCGCCGAATTCCTTCGCGCGTTCCTGCGACGGCGGGGCACCGAGCGTGACCAGCCGTCCGCCGGCGCGCAGGAGACGGTAAGAGCCGTCCAGGACCGCGCCGCCGACGGTGTCGATGACGACGTCGAACCCGGCCGGCACCGGGTCGCCGGCGCTGACGAAGGCCTCCGCGCCGAGATTCCGGACGAAGGCGGCGTCCCCGCTGCGGCCGGTGGCGGTGACCCGGCCGCCGAGGATGACCGCGAGCTGGACCGCGAAGGCGCCCACCCCGCCGGCGCCGCCGTGCACCAGCACCCGCTCGCCGGGTTCCAGTGCGGCGTAGTCGGCCAGCGCCTGCCACGCCGTCAGGGCGGCGAGCGGCAGCGTCGCCGCCTCCGCGTGCGAGGCCGAACGGGGCTTGGCGGCCAGTTCGGCGGCCGGGACGGTGGTGAATTCCGCCGCCGCGCCGTCCCGGTCGAAGTCGATCAGCGCGTAGACCTCATCGCCGACGGCGACCCCGGTGACGCCGTCGGCGAGGCCGGCCACCGTGCCGGACATCTCGTGCGCCGGGATCACCGGCGTACGGTCCCGGCCGTCCTTGGTGGTCCAGCTCAGGTCCCAGGTCAGCTCGGCGAACGTGATGCCCGCGGCGTGCACGGCGACCAGTGCCTCGCCGGGCCCCGGCGCCGGGGCCGGGGCCTGTTCGTAGACGAACTGCTCGGGTCCGCCCCGGGCGTGCGCCCGCAGCGCCATCATGGCGTCCGCCCCGGGTCTGGCCGGAGCCGTCACAGCCCCTGCTTGGCTAGCCAGGCCAGGCACAGGTCGGCGACCTTGCGCCAGCCGCTGTCGATGGTCAGGGAGTGGCCGCGGTCAGAGAACTCCTCGAGCTCGGTGACGGCGGGGGAATGCCGGTACTGCTTCACGGTGGCCTTGGTGATCGCCTCGGGCACGGTGTGGTCCCGGCCGCCCATGATGAGCAGCAGCGGCCCGCGTCCCTCGTTGCCGGTGTTGACCTTGGCCGGGGAGTGCAGCGAGAAGTTCGCCGCCGCCGCCTCGAACAGGGGCTTGCCCGGCGCCGGGATCGCCCACCGCTCGTAGAGCGCGTCGGACTCCTCCTCGCTGACCGCGTTGCCGAAGCTGAAGCGGAACTGCTCAGCGGTCAGGGAGACCGCCTTGTGCTTGTTGGCGGGGTTCTTGAACACCGGCAGGGTCGAGTGCAGCGCCGACAGGGGAAGCGGGAGCACGCCCTTGATCTGGGCGGCGTCGATGCCGATGGCGGCCGCCCCGTAGTCCAGGCCGAGCAGCTTCTCCGCGATCATGCCGCCGAACGAGTGGCCGATCAGGATCGGCCGGGCCGGCAGCGTGTCGATGATGGCCTGGTAGTGGCGGGTGACGTCATCGATGCCGTGGTCGGCGATGCTGTCGGGGTTCGCCCGGGAGGCTTCCACCGTGTCGGAATCACCGGGCCAGCCCGGCGCGATCGGGTCGTACCCGGCCGCGCTGAACAGTTCGGCCCACGACTCCCATGAGGTGGCGTGCAGCCACAGGCCGTGGATGAAGACAACGGGAGTGCCGGTCATGGTTAGTGCCCTCCAAGGCGAGGTTCAGTTCCTGGTCTCATCCTGGCCGCCGGGTGCCAGGCGGCGCTTGAGTCACCTGACTGAGCCGGCGGCCAGGATGAGGCGGGCTCGAGCGCCGCGGCCGGCTCTATCCGGATCCGCCGGCGATGCCCCGGGCGTCGAAGACCACCTTGATCTGGGTGATCTTGCCGTCCTCGACGTGCATCCAGTTGGCCACCGGAACCGTGTCCGCGACGCTGGTGGCCAGGTCGAACCAGGTCAGCACGTCGGACCGGTCGAGAAACACCTTGCGCACGTCGAGGCCGGTCATGATCTGCGCCATGCCCTGCAGGCCCTTGAGACAGTCGTCGCCGCCCTGCACCCGGGCCAGCGGCCCGTCGAAGTCCACGTCATCGGCCAGCACCGAGCGCAGCCGGGCGAAATCCCTCGCCTTCCAGGCATCGAAGTAGGTGGCGGCCGTCGTCTTGGCGTCCGTCATGACGCCCCCTTCCTGTCGTCTCGCTTCCCGTCCAGCCTGCCGCGCCATGCTCTAGAAGTCCAAGAGATAGTTCTTATGACGTTCGGAAGCAACCGTTATAAATCCAGCTCAAGCGAACGGCAGTAGCGAACCTCAAGGATGTCGCCGAGCCCGGCGAGCACGTTGGTGGCACCGTCTGGCGTGAATCCGGCCCGTTCGTAGAACCGGCGGGCCCGCTCGTTGTCCCGCAGCACCCACAGCGTGATGGCCTGGTAGCCGGCGGCTCCGGTCCGGGCCAGGACCCGCTCCATGAGCGCCCGCCCGGTCCCGGTCGACCACCAGGCGGGGCGGACGTAGAGCGCGTAGAGCTCGGCGACGCGGCCGCCTGCGCCGTCCGCGGTCAGCGGATGCGGCCACGGCGCGTTCAGCACGTCCGTCTCCGGCCCGTAGAGCGCGTAGCCGACGACCTCGCTGGCGTCGGGGCCGGTGGCGGCGGTATCCGCGGCCAGGAGCATGCGCTGCCGGGGCCGGGTCCGGAACGACTGCCGGACCCGGGCGCCGTTGTCAGGAAGGGTGACGCGGTCGATGACCGCCGGCGCGATGATGTCCGCGTAGGCGGCGAACCAGCTTTCCCGCTGCACCGCCGCGACCTGTGCGGCATCCGCGGCCGAGCCAGCCCGGATTTTCACCACCCGGACACGCTAGCGAATCTGCAGCGCGAGAAAGAAATCCACCTGGTCGTCCAGCCGGGACAGGTCCCGCCCGGTCAGCTCCTCAATCCGCCTGATCCGGTACCGCACCGTGTTGACGTGTACGTGCATCGCCGCCGCGCACCCGTTCCAGGACCCCGAGCAGGCCAGGAACTCCCGCAGCGTCGGCAGCAGCTCGCCCCGGTGCCGGTCGTCGTAGGCGAGCAGCGGGCCGAGCAGGCGCTCCCGGAAGGAACGGAGCACGCCGGCGCCGCGCCCTCGCCGCCCGAGCCGAGCATGCCGACGATCGCCTCGGCCAGCTTCTGGTCACCGGCCCGGGCGGCGGCGAGCCGGGCCCGCTCGAGCGCCACGTCGGCGGCCAGCTCGGCCACGGACTCCCGCAGCTCGTGCGGCCAGTCCTGCTCGCGGCCGGCGCAGGCGAGGAACCAGCTGGTGATCCTCGGCTCGCCGCCCACCCCGAACAGCGAGTACCAGCCCCCGGCCGCCTCCGGCCCGGACACCTCGGCGGCGGCGGGCAGCATGTCCGCCTTGAGGTACTCGCACGCCAGCTTGAGCGCCAGCGGTCCGGGCAGCGACGGGCTGGTCCCGCCCACGACGCGGCCGAGCCCCGTCAGCAGCCAGCACCCGACACCGAGCTCACGGCTCATGAGCCGGAACATCGCGTCCAGCCCGGCTCCCTCGGCCACGGCGGACAGCAGCAGCCGGCGACGCCCGAGGACCCGGGTCATCGCGGTGGCCCGGTCCCCGCCCAGTTGCCGGCTCACCTCCTCGGTGACGGCGGCGAACGAGGTCTCGGCCGGTACCGCGATCAGCGGGATACCGTGCCGGGCGCACGCCCGGATCACCTCGGCCGGTACGTCGCCCATGGCCTCGCCCGCGCCGAGCGCCGCAACCCCCGCGCGGTCCAGGGCCGCGGCGAAGCGGTCGGCGTCGCCGGGCGCGCGGCACCACATCAGCCCGGTCAGCACCAAGACGTCCGGCGTCAGGTAACGGCTGGGGTCGGGCAGGTCGGTGGTGTACACGTGCCGGATCGTCCGGTCCAGGCCGGCCACGTCGGTCAGCAGCCTGAGCCCGAGGCCGGTCACGCCGAACAGGTCCTTGACCCGCACGCAATCACCTCCCGCGGTGAAGCGTTCCCGCGCACCCTAGCTGGCTACTGTCTAGCGAAAGCTGCAAAGAGCCTGAGTCAGGTTACCGGCGATCCGGGCGCAGCCGCCTCCCCGGCGACCGGCCCGGCCTGGTTGGATGTTCGTATGGCGAACCCGGGCCCGGCTCTCGGCTCCTTCAACGCCGCCCCGGCCCCGGACGCCGAGCGCGACGTCTACGCCTGCTGCGCCTCCACGAGGTTCGCGAAGGCCGTCGCAGCCGGCCGCCCGTACCCGGACGCGGCCGCGCTGCTGGCCGCCGTGGACGCCGCCTTCGCCACCTTGAGCTGGGACGACATCGCCGAGAGCATGAACGGGCATCCGCGTATCGGTGACCGTACCGGCCCCGGCACGGCGTCCGCGGCGGAACAGTCCGGCGCCGCCGCCACCACCGATGAGGTCAGGCAGGGCCTCGCCGACGGCAACCTGGCCTACGAGCGGCGCTTCGGCCATATCTTCCTGATCTGCGCCGCCGGCCTGTCCGGCCAGGAGATGCTGGCCCGGCTCCGGGCCAGGCTGGAGAACGACCAAGCGGCCGAACGGGCCGAGGTGCGAGCCGAACTGCTGAAGATCACCCGCCTGCGGATCACGAAGCAGCTAGGCCTTTGACGCTATCCACGCACGTTCTCGACGCGACGACCGGACGCCCCGCGGCGGGCATGCAGATCCGGCTGGAACGCGGAGACGCCACCGGCTGGGTGCCGGCCAGCCAGGGCCAGACCGACAGCGACGGGCGCCTGCGGCTGGCCGGCGACGAGGGCAGCCCGGACTTCGAGCCCGGCGTCTACCGCATCACGTTCGCCACCGGAGCGTACTTCGGCGCCCTCGGCGTCGCGTCGTTCTACCCGGAGGTGACCATCACCTTCGAGATCACCGGGCGGGACGAGCATTATCACGTACCGCTGCTACTCAGTCCCTATGCGTATTCGACCTACCGGGGCAGCTGACCGGAGGTGACACACTGGTAGCCGTGCGAACACAGCAGTATGACCTGGTGGTCCGGTCCCGGCGGGCGGTGCTGCCCGGCGGGACGCAGCCGGCGGCGATCGCGATCAGCGGTTCGGCCATCGCGGCCATCGCCGGCTACGACACCCCGCTGGAAGCCGCCCGGGACGTGGACCTCGGCGACCTCGCCCTGCTGCCCGGGCTGGTCGACACGCATGTGCACGTCAACGAGCCCGGCCGGACCGAGTGGGAGGGGTTCGCCACCGCGACCCGGGCGGCCGCGGCCGGCGGGGTGACCACGATCTGCGACATGCCGCTCAACTCGCTGCCGCCCACCACCTCGGTGGCGGCGCTGGCGGAAAAGCGCGCCGCCGCGGCCGGGAAGTGCTGGGTCGACGTGGCGTTCTGGGGCGGGGCGGTGCCGGGCAACGAGGCCGAGCTGCGCCCGCTGCACGAGGCCGGGGTGGTCGGGTTCAAGTGCTTCCTGCTCGACTCGGGGGTACCCGAGTTCCCGCCGCTGGACCCGGCCGGGCTGCGGGCCGTGCTCGGCACCCTGGCCGCGGTGGACGCGCTGCTCACCGTGCACGCCGAGGACGGCGCGGAGATCAAGCAGGTCAAGCCGGGGTCCGGACGCGATTTCGGCGCTTTCGTGGCGTCCCGGCCGCCGGTCGCCGAGCGCCGCGCGATCGAGAAGGTGATCTCGGCCGCGGCGGCCACCGGGGCGCGGGCGCACATCGTGCACCTGTCCGCGGCCGAGTGCGCGGCCATGATCTCCGGCGCGAAGGGGGCGGGCATCCGGCTGACCGCCGAGACCTGCCCGCACTACCTCTACTTCGCGGCCGAGCAGGTCCCGGACGGAGCTACCGAGTTCAAGTCCTGCCCGCCGATCAGGGACGCGATCAACCGGGAGGCGCTGTGGCGCGCGCTCGAGGCCGGCGTGATCGACTGCGTGGTGTCCGACCACTCCCCCTGCCCGCCCGAACTGAAAACCGCCGCCGCCGGGGACTTCGGTGCCGCCTGGGGCGGAGTCGCCTCGCTGCAGCTCGGGCTGCCGGCGGTGTGGACGGTCGCGCAGCGCCGCGGCCGGACACTGGACGACGTGGCCCGGTGGATGGCGTCGGCCCCGGCCGCGCTGGCCGGCCTGACGGCCAAGGGACAGCTGGCGCCCGGCGGTGACGCCGACATGGTGGCCTTCGACCCCGGCGAGACCTACGTGGTGGACCCGGCCCGGCTGTACCACCGGCACCCGCTCACCCCGTACGCCGGCCGGAAGCTGACCGGGCGGGTGAGGCAGACGTGGCTACGCGGTGCTGCACTGCTCGATGATGAAGGCCTGCTTGAAGGTGACGGAGAAACTCCCGTTGGACGGCTGCTAAAACGGGGATGAAGCCCTTATGGATGAGCAGCTTCTCCCCGATTTGCTCCGGTTGCGCGGATCCGTCGTGGCGGCCAGCGACGAGTTCTTCGCCGCGAAGGAGAACCTGACCAAGGCGACGGCGCCGGTATTCGTGCCGGACACCTACGACGCCAAGGGCCAGGTGTACGACGGGTGGGAGACCAGGCGCCGGCGCGGGCCCGGCGGTACGCTGCCGGACCGTTCGGCTCGCGACTGGGTGATCGTCCGGCTGGGCGTGCCGGGCGTGGTGCGCTCCATCGTGGTCGACACCGCGTTCTTCACCGGCAATTACCCGCAGGCCTGCTCGGCCGACGCCTGCTCGGCCGACGGGTACCCCGTCTTCGAGGAGATCGCCGCGGACTCCGCGGCGGTGACCTGGCGGGAGATCGTGCCGCGGGTGCTGGTGACCGGGGATGCCCGGCACACCTTCAAGGTCAGCTCGGGACGCCGGTCCACCCACGTGCGGCTGAACATCTTCCCGGACGGCGGCGTCGCCCGGCTGCGCGTCCACGGCGAGGTGGTGCCGGATCCGGCGCTGCTGGCGGGCCTGACGGTCGACCTCGCCGCGCTGGAGAACGGCGCGGACGTGGCCGCCCGCAGCGACCAGAACTCCTTCTCCGCGCCGCGCAACGTCATCTCCCCTGGCCTGTCCCGGGTGATGGGCGAGGGCTGGGAAACCCGCAGGCGCCGCCGGCCGGGACATGAGTGGCTGGTCATCCGGCTGGCCGGGCGGGGCGTTATCGACCTCGCGGAGATCGACACCTCCTGGTACCGCGGCAACCAGCCGGACACCGCCTCGCTGCAGACGCTGGACGCCGCCACCGGCGCCTCGCTCACCGACCAGTCCGCGTGGCAGGACCTGCTGCCGCCGGTCCGGCTGCTGCCGGACACCCCGCACCGGTTCCGGGTCACCGGCCGCCCGGCCACCCACGTGCGGCTGAATATCTTCCCCGACGGCGGCGTGGCCCGGCTGCGCCTGTACGGGTCGCTGACCGACGACGGCCTCGCGGCTATCCGGCGCCGCTGGGACGCAACAGGTTGATCTCTCCCGGGTGACGGCCGCCCTCCCTCGTGATCTCATGTCCCCATGAGCCACGTGGTGGTCGCTCCGGACAAGTTCAAGGGAACTCTTACCGCCACCGCGGTGGCCAGGCACGTCGCCGCCGGGCTCGCCCGGGTCCGGCCGGAGCTGGCGGTCGTCCAGGCGCCGGTAGCGGACGGCGGTGACGGCACCGTCGACGCGGCCGAGGCGGCCGGGTACCGCCGGGTCGAGATCGGGGTCCGCGGGCCGACCGGCCAGCCGGTCACGGCGTCGTTCGCCCTGCTCGACGAGACCGCTGTCGTCGAGTCGGCGCAGGCCTGCGGGCTGACCAGGCTGCCGGGCGGCAGGCCGGCCCCGCTGACCGCGACCAGCCGCGGGGCCGGGGAGCTCATCGTGGCCGCGATCCGGATGCGCGCGAAGCGCATCGTGCTCGGCCTCGGCGGCGTGGCCTGCACCGACGGCGGCGCGGGCCTGGTCACCGCGCTCGGCGGCAGGCTGCTGGACGCGTCGGGCGCTGAGCTGCCGCCGGGCGGGGCGGCGCTGGCCCGGCTGGACCGCATCGACGTCCGCCGGCTGCGGGACCTGGCCGGCGCCGAGGTGATCGCGGCCACCGACGTGGACAACCCGCTGCTCGGGCCGCACGGCGCCGCCGCAGTCTACGGGCCGCAGAAGGGCGCGTCCCCGGCGGACGTGGCGCTTCTGGAGCAGGGCCTGGCCCGCTGGGCCGACGTGGCCGAGGAGTCGTTCGGCTTCGCCCGGCGGGACGAGCCCGGCGCGGGGGCGGCAGGCGGCCTGGGCTTCGCCGTGCTCGGTTTCCTCGGCGCCACCACCCAGCCGGGCATCGAGCTGATGCTGGACCTGCTGTCGTTCGCCGGCCACCTGCCCGGGGCGCGGCTCGTCATCACCGGGGAGGGCGCCCTGGACGAGCAGACACTGCACGGCAAGGCGCCCGCCGGGGTGGCGCGGGCGGCCGCCGCGGCCAGCCCGGACCTGCCGGTGGTGGCGGTGTCCGGCGTCTGCTCGCTCAGCCCTGGGCAGCTCCGCTCGGCGGGTATCGCGCGGGCCTACGCGCTCACCGACATCGAGCCCGACCTCACCCGCTGCCGCGAGCAGGCCGGACCGCTCCTCGAAGACCTGGCCGAACGCGTCGCCCGGGACTGGCTCGTACCCTGACCGAAAGCAGAACACGTGAACGAACCCACGCAGCAGCAGGTAGCGCCCTACATGGCGGTAGGGCTTTCCACCATCGTGCACGGCATCGGCAGCCGTAAGGACATCGAGCGCAACCTGGCGATCGTCGAGGACGGGATCCACGCCGCGGTGGCGATCATCGGCATCAACATGCCGGTGCGGCTGATCGCCCTGGCCGAGGGGGCCCTGACCGGGTTCACCGACGAGATCTTCGACATCCCGCACGTGACCGCGGCGCGCGAGCTGTTCATCGACATCCCCGGACCGGAGACGGACCGGCTCGCCGCACTCGCCCGGCAGTACGGCACGTACATCGCGGTCCAGTGCAAGGCGCGCTGGCCCGAGGTCATCGACGACCGGTTCTTCAACACCTTGTTCGTCATCTCGCCGCAGGGGGAGATCGTGCACAAGGCGGCCAAGAACCACCTGTGGTGCCGGGAGCGCTCGTGCGTCCCGCACGACGTCTACGACCGGTGGGTGGAACTGTTCGGCGACGGGATCGACGCGTTCTACCCGGTGCTGCGCACCGCCGACATCGGCAACATCGGCACGATCTGCTGCTCCGACGGCGAGTATCCCGAGGCGGTCCGCGCCCTCGCGTTCAACGGCGCGGAGGTGGTCTACCGCCCGAGCGAGGCGGTGCCGATGACCCAGGTGGGGATGGAGCCCGGCGGGACGTGGCTGCTGCAGAACCGGGCGCATGCGCATTTCAACAACGTCTACATGGTCTGCCCGAACGTCGGCCCGGTCTACGTGCACCCGCAGATGGAGCACCCGTATGACATCGGCGGCGGCAACTCCCACGTTGTCGACTACCAGGGGAACGTGCTCGGGCACACCGCATCGGGCGCTAACACGTTCGTCGCGGGGATCATCGACATCGAGGCGCTGCGCCAGTTCCGCACCATGAACCTCAACTCCAACTGGATGAAGGACCTGCGGACGGAGATCTTCCGGCACATGTACGACGAGCCGGTCCACCCGAAGAACCTCTGGCTGGACGCCGAGCCACGACAGCACGCCGACGTCGACGAGATCTACCGGGCCAACATCAACCGCCTCGTCGCCCGCGGCAGCTTCACCCGGCCGGCCCAGGCCCATCCCGGCGCCCGGTACATTCCGGCCGCGGAATCCCCGGACGAGGCCGACTGGGAAAACGTGCGGGGCCTGTGGTCCCCGCCCGCGGGATAGTCTGGCCCTCTCCGTTCTGGAGGTGAGCCAATCACGGATCGGCCCGGGCCGGAAGCGGCGGTCACTTCCGGGCCCGCTGCGGCAGCGACGGTGCCGCCGCGGGCGCCGCGGCCACGATGGCCGGACGCCCTGGCTGCCGTGGTCTATCTCGGGCTTTCCGTCGTGCCGTACTGGGGGTTCTGGACGGCGGGCGGCACCAGGATCGCGGGCAAGGGCGGGGATCCCGCGACGGACGCCTGGTTCCTCAGCTGGGTTAGCTACGCCGTGGTCCACCTGCACAATCCGCTGGTTACCGACTGGGGGAACTACCCGTACGGGGTCAACGGGGCCGTCAATCTCAGCATGCCGCTGCTGGGGGTGCTCGGCCTGCCGGTGACGCTGGCGTGCGGCGCCTTCGTCACCACCACCGTGCTGTTCACGCTGGCGTTCCCGTTGTCAGCGTTGTCCGGGTACGCACTGATCCAGCGCTGGGTGCGGTGGCGGCCGGCGGCGTTCGGCGGGGGCCTGCTCTACGGCTTCTCGCCGTACCTGCTGGCCCACGGCGGCTCGCACTTGAACCTGGTGTTCGTGCCGCTGCCGCCGCTGATCTTCGGAGTCGCATGCCAGATCTGCGCCCAGTCCGGCTCCCGGGCCTGCCCAGGGCCGCGGCGGCGGGCGCGGGTCCGGGGCACGATCCTGGCGCTGCTGTGCGTCGCGCAGTTCCTCATCTCGGCCGAAGTCCTGGCCTCGACGGTTATCACCGGTGTCATCGCCCTGGGCCTCGCGGCCGCGGCCGGAAAGGAGGCCGCGCGGGAACGGTGGAGAGCCTCCGCGCGTGCGTTCGGGGTCGCGACGGCCGTCACCGCCGTGCTGCTGGCGTACCCGCTGTGGCTGCTGGCGGCGGGGCCGGAGCGGGTGCCGGGCCCGGTGCAGGAGACCTCGCTGTACCGGGGGAACCTGCTGGCGCCGCTGGTCCCCGACTCGTCCATGCGGTTCCGGGTGCCGGGGTGGCTGCCGCTGGCGAACACGTTCTCGGGCGGCACGAGCGAGAACGGCTTGTACATCGGGCTCCCGCTGCTCGTGCTGCTGGCGGCGGGCGCCGTCGTGCTGCGGCACCGGCCGGTGGTGAGGGTGGCCGCGCTGACGACGGCCGCCGCCTTCGTGTTGTCGCTCGGCTCGCGGCTCACCGTGGGACGCTGGACCTGGAAGGCGGTCCCGCTGCCCGAGGCGGTGCTGACCCATGTTCCGCTGCTGGACAACACGATCGCCGGGCGCTACTCGCTCTACGTGATGCTCGGTGCGGCCGTTATCCTCGCCTGCACTTTGGAGGCACTGCGGGAGCGGCTGCGCCCGGTCCGCGCCGCCGTCGCGGCCTGTGCCGCGCTGGCCTGCCTGGCGTTGCTCCCCCTGGTGCCCGCCTGGCCGTACTGGACGCGCATCACCCAGGTGCCGCGCTACTTCTCCTCGTCTATGGTCACCTCGGTGCCGGAGGGCAGCGTGGCCGTGCTGTACCCGTTCCCGTCGTCCGCCGACGCGATCCCGGTGCTGTGGCAGGTCGCGGCGGGCATGCGGTTCAAGACGCCGGGCGGGCGGTTCGTGGTCCCGGCACCTGGCTCGGCGGGGACACCAGCCTCGGGCCGGCCAGCGCTGACCGGCCGGGTCCTCGGCCAGCTCGCCGCCGGGCAGCCTCCCGCGCTGACTCCGGCCTTGCGGCAGGCACTGCTGGCCCAGCTGCGGGCGTGGCGGGCGGACACGGTACTGGTACAGCCGGCCGGGCGCCGGCCGGACCTGGTCGTGCCCTTCTTCGGCTGGCTCTTCGGCCGTCCGCCCGACACCCGGGCAGGCGGGATCATCGCCTGGTATGGCCTGCGGTAGGACTGGCATCACCACGCCAGGTAACCATCGAGGTCATCACGCTGGCGAGCGCCCCCGGGATACAGCCTGGTACTCGGCGAGCGCGGCCGACACGGCGGCATCCTCGTCCGGCAGGGTGAGCGCGCGGGCGGCGGCGGCCTTGCGCAGCCGGGCGGCCAGCACCTCGTCGGTGAGCACGGCCCGCACCGCGTCGGCCAGCCGCCGGGCGTCGCCGGGCGGGACCAGCACGGCGGCGTCCTCGCCGGTCAGCGCCGGCGTTCCGCCGGCCCGGGTGGCCACCACGGGCACCCCGGCCCGGAGCGCCTCCTGCACGATGAGCGGCTGGCCCTCCCACACGCTGGGCAGCACGAACACGGCGGCCACGGCGAGCAGGGCCGGCAGGTCGTCGCGGTGCCCGGGGAACCGCGCGTCCAGCCCGAGACGGGCGGTCTCGCTCTTCAGCTCGGCCGCGAGCGGTCCTTCCCCCGCGATGACCAGGAGCGGCTCGGGCCGCAGGTCCCGCCACCTGGCCGCGGCCTCCAGCAGGGTGCCGAACCCCTTCTGCGGCGCCAGCCGCCCGGCCGCCAGCACCAGCGGGCGCTCCGGAGCCGGGTCACCGGGCAGGGACAAGGCGAGGGGCGTTTCCGCGGAAACGCCGGGCGCGGAGCCAGCCGTCGCGGCCAGGGGCGGCGCGGGAAGGGGCACCGCGGGCACCGGGGCGTAGCCGACCCGGCGGGCGCCCGCGGCGCGCATGCGGTCCTCGAGATCGGCGGAGACACACAGCACCGAGTCGGCGCCGCGGGCCACGATCCGCTCCAGCACGCGGTAGACCGCGCCGGTGACGCCGCCGGCCGGGGGCGCGTTGTGCACGGTGACGACCAGCGCCGGCCGCGGCTGATAGACGGTGGGCCGGACGAGCGCCAGCGCGACCGCGGTCAGCGCGCCGGCCCGCAGGCCGTGCGCGTGCACCACGTCGGGCCGCCAGGCGGCGGCCAGCCGTCGCAGCCGCCGGATGGCGCGCAGGTCACGGCGCACGCGCGGGCGGTCCGCGATCTCGACCGGGGTGAAGTCGACGCCGGCCAGCGCGCCGAAGGCGAAGTCCTCGTCGGTCCGGGCCGGGCCGAAGACCTCGACGGCGATGCCCCGCGCCGCCGCGCCGGCCGCGAGCATCCGGACGTGCCGGGCGGTACCGCCGGTGCTGGTCCCGAGCACGAACGCGACCTTCACGCCCGGACCACCTTCCGGATCACGGCCCGCAGGTCCCCGCCGTCGGTGACAGCCAGTACCGCGAAGAACGCCGCCAGGACGGCCGCGCTGGCCAGCAGGGTGACACCGACGCTGGGCAGGAAGCCGGCCGGCCGGAGCCCGAAGGAGACGCCGAGCCCGGCCGCGGCGCCGGCCAGCGCGCCGGCCAGCCCGGCGAGCGTGGCGCGGCCGCAGCCGCGCAGCGCGGCCGGGCCGCGGAACCGGCGGACCAGGATGAGCAGGGCGATGCCGGAGCCGGTCAGCCCGAGGGTGGTGCCCGCGCCCAGCCAGGGCACCACCGCCGAGCCCCGCACGAACGGGATGATCAGCAGGTCAGCGGCGATCACCAGTACCCAGCCGCCGCTGACCGCCAGCGCCGAGGCGCGGCTGCGGCCGTCCGCGTAGAGCACCCGGGACAGGTTGGCGCTCAGCCCGTACCCGACGAGGCCGGGCGCGAACGCGGCCAGCGCGATCGCCAGCTGCCGGGCGTCGGCCGACTGGCTGACGTGGGACTGGAACACCCGCGCCAGCGGGACGCAGGTCCCGGCCATCCCCGCGACCCCCAGCCAGGACGCCACCGTGACCGCCCGGGTCGAGGTGGCGCTGGTGTCGTCGAAGCTCGCCCTGCGCGCCGATAGCTCGGGGAAGGCGCTGGTCGCAATGGGCACGGCCAGCACCGCGTACGGCACGAAGAAGACCGCCCACGCGAAGCTGTAGAGCACCAGCGAGCCGCTGCCGCCGCGCGAGTTGGCCAGCACGATCACGACCGCGGTCGAGGCGTCCTGCGCGATCAGGGTGGCGATGCCCGCGGCGGCGAGGGCGCGGACCCGGGCGCTGACCCCGGCCGGGAACCGCAGCGTGGGCCGGAGCCGCAGGCGCAGCCGGGCGGCGGGCCACAGCGGGGTCACGACCAGCGCCGCGACCCCGGCGGTGGTGCCGGCCGCCAGCACGATCCAGGCCAGGGCGGGCACCGGCCGGGTCAGGTCCTGGTAACCGTGGCCGATGACGCCGAACCAGAAGTAGGCGCCGATGACGACCAGGCTGGACACCACCGGAGCCAGCGCGGGCGAGGCGAACCGGCGGTGCGCCTGCAAGATGCCGTAGAGCACCACGGCCAGGCCGTAGAGCACGATCTGGGGCGCGAACACCACCAGCATGCGCGCGCCGAGGGTGACCATGGTGGCGCGCGGGCATCCAGGCGTCCCGCCGAGCAGGACCGACACCAGCGGCCGGGCGATGACCGCGACCACCAGGCTGACCGGGACGAGCAGCAGGACGGCCCAGCTCAGCAGGGCGGCTGAGATCTGCCGGACCTGCGCGCGGTCCGCGTCTGCGCTCTGACCTCGCGCGCCGACGGCCCGCGCCGGGCCCGCGAGCACCGGCACCACCACCGCGGTCAGGGCCCCGCCCAGCACGATGTCGTAGATGATGTTCGGCACCATGTTCGCCGTGGTGTACGCGGCGCCCAGGCACGAAGCCTGGACGGTATGCGCGAACACGACCTGGCGGCCGAACCCGATGACCCGCGCGAGCATCGTGATCGCGCCGATCAGCACCGCCGCGCGGCCGATCCCCCCGCCCCGTTGCCGAGCACTCCCCCGCTCGGCCACGGGAGCGCTCACCCGGCTGGTTCGGGCCGCTGAGCGGGGATCGTAACGCCGGCCAGCTGCGGAGACGCCGACTGCGGCGGGACCGGCGGCGGAGGTGACGGCTGCGCCGCGGGCCGCCGGCCGAGCATATCCAGCCAGTTCAGGGCCGGGGTCCGCGCGATCACGGTGGTGAAGCTGACCTTCTCGCTGGCCGCGGTCAGCCCGGCGATCCCGGCCAGCAGCGCGATCCGGGCCGGCCGGGACAGGCCGGCCGCCGAGGCGCCGAGCAGCGCGCCGAGCGCGTTCGCGCCGGCGTCGCCGAGCATGGCCCGCTCGCCCAGGTCCTCGGGGAGCAGCGCCAGCGCCGCCCCCAGCGGCGCGGCGACGCCCTCCTGGCCGGCCGCGCCGAGCAGGGCGCCGGAGGCGGCCGCGACCTTGACGGCCCGGCCGGGCCGCAGGTCGAACAGGTTGAGCAGGTTCGCGCCGCCCGCGACCAGGCCCGCGTTGATGACCACGTCAGCCGACGAGCCGCCCGTCAGCGCGGCGCTGGCCAGCCCGGCGGCGCCGATGCCGCCCAGCTTCACCGCGCCGGTGGTGACCTCGCCGTGGCGCAGCGCGCCGAGATGACCGCGGAAACCCCGCCGGTCCCCGGAGCCGGCCAGGTCGTCATAGGCCCCGAACGCCGCGGCGGCCGCCCCGCCCGCGATCATGGCCGCGGCGCGGCGCCGTCCCGAAGAGCCGGGTGCCAGGGCCGCCTGGGCCAGGACGCCGGCGATCGCCCCGGCCGCCACGGCGGGTCCCTCGAGCAAGGTGACCGGCTCGCCCCGGTGGTTGGTCCGTGACCAGGCCTTCGGGCCGCCCGGCGGACGGCGGTTCATGACCGAGTAGGCCAGCCTGGCCGCGGCCGCCGCACAGGCCCCGGCGGTCACCGCGGATCCCGCTTGCTTCACTTCTTGACCTTCTTTTTCGTCGAGGAGGTAGGCGTCGCGGTCGCCGTCGCGGACGCGGACGGGGAGGGCGCCGGGCTCGGCGCGATGGCGGTAGCGCCGTTGGCGGTGAAGCCGTAGCTGCCGGCCTTGCCGCCGGCCAGTCCCACGGCCAGCGCCTGCATGGCGACGGTCTGCCCGGCGACCAGGTCAGCGTCGTCGACCGTGGACACCTGGCTGGACACGTTGTTCGAGCGCAGCACCGCGATCGGGCTGCCCGCGCCCGAGCCGGCCGAGGAACCCACGACCACGGTCGCGGAGCTCTTCGCCGCGAGCTCGGTGACCAGCGGGATGAGCACCTGGTCGACCTGATCCGCGCTGCCGTCCGATGGCGGGTTCTGCGGGGTCACGACGATCGCGAGCGTCGCCGGGCTGGCCGGCTGCCCGGTGGTGCTGAGGAACTGGGACGCGGCGTAGGCCTGGAGCATCGTCGCGGCGTTGGCGGCCTGGTCGGCGGGAGGCTTGCCGTCCGCGGATGCCGCCGCGGTGGTCAGGATCTCGCTGGCGATCACCTGGGCGGCCTGCTGCTGGTAGGTCGCGCTGGTGTCGAGCTGGACGCCGGCCGCCTGGGCCACGTCCAGCGTGGTCTGGTTCAGGCTGTCCTGCGTCGTGCCGCTGGTGTCGAAGAACTTCGTCGCCAGGTTGATCTGCCCGGTGATGCTGGCCCCGGCGGCGAGCGCGGCGGTGCTGATCCCGCTGACCACCGACGACTGGGCGCCCGGCTCGGTGACGATCAGCAGCCGCTGCTTGGCCAGCAGGCCGCGCAGCACGGTGGGCTCTACCGCCTGGGCGTACATCTCGCCCTCGGTGGCCTGCTGCTGAGCCGCGTCCCGCTGGCCGCTCACCTGGCCAAGCTCGCTCTGCAGCTTGGAGGTGGTCTTGTCCAGCAAGTTGTAGGCCGGCCCCTGCAATTCGGTGGAGCCGAGCACGATCCCGATCGCCAGCGCGAGGAACACCGCCACGATGGAGACCAGGTGATAGCGAAAATCGATCACTAGAGCTTTCCGGTCAGCCAGTAGGTAAAGGAATGCCAGGTAGCTTCGAAGTACCGGGCCAGCACGGGGCTCGCGGGCGAGAACACCACGGCGACGAGCACCGTCACCACCGCGGCGAGCACCAGGACGAGCAGTGACCAGCCGGAGATCCGGCTCTGGTACAGCTGGTGCACGCCCCGCGCGTTGACCAGTTTGCCGGCCACCCGCAGGTGCGTGATGAACGTGCTGGACATTCCCGGCCGGCCCTTGTCGAGGAATTCTTCCAGCGTGTAGTGCGTGCCCACCACCGCGATCAGGGTGGCCCCCTTGGCGTCGGCGACGAGCAGGGCGACGTCCTCGCTCGTCCCGGGGGCGGGCAGGGTGATGGCGTCCAGGCCGAGATCGCGCACCCGGGCCAGGCCGGGCGCGCGGCCGTCCGGGTAGGCGTGCACCACGAGTTCCGCGCCGCAGCACAGCGCCTCGTCGGAGACCGAGTCCATGTCGCCGAAGATGGCGTCCGGCTGGTAGCCCGCCTCGATCAGCGCGTCGGCGCCGCCGTCCACGGCCACCATCACCGGCTTGTACTCGCGGATGTAGGGCCGCAGCGCGGCGATGTCCTCGCGGTAGTGATAGCCGCGGACGACCACGAGCACGTGCCGGCCCGACATGTCCGTCTCCATCTCGGGAGGCGTGATGCCGTGGGTGAGCAGTTCGTGCTCACGCCGCAGGAACTCCAGCGTGTTCGCGGCGAACGACTCGATCTGCACCCCGATCATGGCCCTGGCCTCGGCCATCGAGGCCTGCACCAGCTCCTCGGTCAGCGGCGTGCCCTTGGCCACGACGGCGTCGCCGAGGTAGACGGTCTCCTGGTCGATGCGGACGACCGAGCCGTCGGTGATCTTGACCAGCACGTCCTGCCCGGCTCCGTCGATCACCGGTATGCCCGCCTCGATCAGCAGTTGCGGGCCCAGGTTGGGATAACGCCCGGTGATGCTGACCGAGGCGTTGACGACGGCCGCTACCTTGCGCCGGATCAGTTCCTCGGCGCTGACCCGGTCCAGGTCGGCGTGGTCGATGACCGCGATCTCGCCTGGATTGAGGCGCTTGGTGATGTTCTTCGTCCGGTGATCCACGCGCGCGACAGCCGCAATGCCGGGTGGCTCGCTAGCCTTCCCCCGGGAGAGCAGCGGGATCTTCACGGACGGCGCCTTCATTGAGTTCCATCCTGCCAGAGCAGGAACGTGCCGACGGCCATGTTGGCCACTACGGCGTGTCATTATGTCAGCAACTGATCGTCACCAACGATCGCGCGGTGAGCCGCAAATTACCACCCGAAACTGAAACTTACCTGGGAGAGCGGTTAGCGAGCGACCGGCCGGGACCCGGCTCCGCGGCCGGTCCGGATCGGTCAGGTAACGTTGAATCGTGACGAAGGGGGCGCGGTTTACCGAAGCCGACGCGGAAGCGCGGGTGCACGGTATCTGCTTCAAGACAGGGCCGCCGGAACAGGTAGGCGTCGAACTCGAGTGGCTAGTGCGCGATCGCCGCGATCCCGCGCTACCGGTCCAGGCGGAACAAGTAGCCGCTACCTTGGCCGGCTTCGGGGCCGCAGGCGATGCAGGCTACATGGGGCAAGCACCCCAGCCCGTTCCATATAAATTTCCCTCCGGTGCCTCGCTCACGCTTGAGCCGGGCGGGCAGCTCGAGCTCAGCTCGGCCCCGGCCGGAACCCTCAGTGAGCTGCACGAGGTCACCGGGCACGACCTGGCCGCATTGCGGGACGCAGCCGCGGCGGCCGGCCTCGAGCTCTGCGGCTACGGCCTCGACCCGCTCCGCCCGCCCCGCCGCCTGCTCGATCTCCCGCGGTACGCCGCGATGGAGGAATTCTTCGACCGCGAGGGCCCGTGGGGCCGCCAGATGATGTGCGGCACCGCGTCCGTCCAGGTGTGCCTGGACGCCGGCGACGATAATGGCGGCCCGTCCGGTTACCGGTCCCGCTGGCGGCTGCTGCACGCGATCGGCCCGGTGCTGGTGGCCGCGTTCGCCAACTCCCCGCTGCGCGAGGGCAATCCGACCGGCTGGCGTTCGGCCCGGCAGCAGGTGTGGGCCAACATGAACCCGGGGCGGACCCGGGCTCCGGCCTGGGCCGGCGGTGACCCGCGCGACGCGTGGACCGCGTACGCGCTGGACGCCGAGCTCATGTGCGTCCGCGAGCCCGGATCGCGGGACTGGACCGCGCCGGCCGGCGTGACCTTCCGCGACTGGCTGCGCGACGGCGGTTCGGGGCCGCTGCGCGCGCCCACCCCCGAGGACCTGGACTACCACCTGTCCACGCTGTTCCCGCCGGTCCGCCCGCATGGGCACATGGAACTGCGGATGATCGACGCGCAGGCCGGCGACGGCTGGATCGTGCCCGCGGCCGTGGTCACCGCGCTGGCTGACGACATCCAGGCCGCGGACGCCGCGCTGGCCGCCGCCGAGCCCGTCTGGGACGGCTCGCCGGACGCCCGGGACCCATGGCTGCGGGCGGCGCAGTCCGGCCCGGCCGACCCGGCGATCAGCCAGGCCAGCAAGCACTGCTTCGAGGCGGCCGGCTCGGCGCTGGCCCGGCTGGACGCGCCCGCCGCGGTCCGCCGGGCGGTCACCGACTTCACCGAGCGCTACGTACTGAAAGACCGATGTCCTGCCGACGACCAACTGGACGGAGTCTCACCGTGACGGAGTCCCAGCTCGACCCGGAAGCTTTGAGCGGGGGGGCGTGGGGGGGTAGTCCCCCCGAGGAGGTACTGCGCGCGGCCATCGCGCGCGAACTGACCGGTGCCCGGCAGCGCACGGCGCTGCTCACCGACGCCGTGGACGAGGACGACCTGGTCAGACAGCACTCGCCGCTGATGTCGCCGCTGGTCTGGGACCTCGCGCACATCGCCAACCAGGAGGAGCTGTGGCTGCTGCGCGAGGTCGGCGGCCGGGACTCGATGCACCCGGAGATCGACCCGCTCTACGACGCGTTCGAGCATCCGCGGTCCGAGCGCCCGACGCTGCCGCTGCTGGCGCCCGGCGAGGCCCGGGCGTACGGGCATGAGGTGCGCGGGCGGGTCCTGGACCTGCTCGACCGCGTTCCCTTCACCGGTCCGCGGCTGCTCGGCGGCGGGTTCGCGTTCGGGATGATCGCCCAGCACGAGGTGCAGCACGACGAGACCATGCTGATCACCCACCAGATCCGCGCCGGGGCCCCGGTGCTCGCCGCGCCCTCCCCCGGGCCGGCCCCGGCGGACGCGCTCCGGCTGCCGGCCGAGGTGCTCGTCCCCGGCGGGCCGTTCACGATGGGCACCTCCACCGAGCCCTGGGCGCTGGACAACGAGCGTCCCGCGCACGCCGTGCAGGTGGCGCCGTTCTACCTGGACACCACCCCGGTGACCAGCGGGGCGTACGCCGCGTTCATCGACGACGGCGGGTACGACGACCCGCGCTGGTGGACCGGAGCCGGGTGGGAGCACCGGCAGCAGGCCGGGCTGACCGCGCCGCTGTACTGGCGGCGGGACGGCGGCCAGTGGACCCGCCGGGTGTTCGGCCGGCTGGAGCCGGTCCCGCCGGACGAGCCGGTGCTGCACGTGAGCTGGTACGAGGCGGACGCGTACGCCCGCTGGGCCGGCCGCCGGCTGCCCACCGAGGCCGAGTGGGAGAAGGCGGCGCGGTTCGATCCCGCGACCGGCCTGACCCGCCGGTACCCGTGGGGCAACGCGGAACCCGAGGCGTCCCTGGCCAACCTCGGCCAGGTGTTCCTGCGGCCGGCGCCGGCCGGCTCCTACCCCGCCGGGGCGGCGCCGTGCGGGGCCAGGCAGCTGATCGGGGACGTCTGGGAGTGGACCAGCTCGGACTTCGGCCCGTACCCGGGCTTCGAGGCGTGGCCGTACAAGGAGTACTCCGAGGTGTTCTTCGGCCCGGAGTACAAGGTGCTGCGCGGCGGGTCCTTCGGGGTCAGCCCGGTGGCCGGCCGCGCGACCTTCCGCAACTGGGACTACCCGATCAGGAGGCAGATCTTCTCCGGGTTCCGCACCGCGCGGAGTGGTGTCGCGGAGAGCGGCTGATGTGCCGGCACCTGGCCTACCTCGGGCCGCCGGCCACGCTGCGCTCGGTGATCATCGACCCGCCGTACGGCCTGTACCGGCAGGCGTGGGCGCCGCGCCGCCAGCGGTACGGGACGGCGAACGCGGACGGGTTCGGGGTCGGCTGGTACGCGGCGGGCGACCCGGTCCCGGCCCGGTACCGGCGGCCGGCCCCGATCTGGGGCGACGAGTCCTTCGCCGACGTCGCCCGGGTGACGTCGACCGGGGCGCTGCTGGCGGCGGTGCGCTCCGCGACCGCGGGCACCGACCCGGGGACCGCGGCGGCCGCCCCGTACGCGGCGGGCCGCTGGCTGTTCAGCCATAACGGGGTGCTGGCGGGCTGGCCGGCTTCCGCCGCCGGGCTGGCCGCGACGCTGCCCGCGGAGACGCTGCTCGGGCTGGAGGCCCGGGTCGACTCCGCGCTGCTGTGGGCGCTGGTCCGGCAGCGGCTCGAACGCGGCCTGCCCGCCGCCCAGGCCCTGGCGGGCACCGTCGCGGCGGTGCGGTCGGCCGGCCTGGACGGGCGGCTCAACTTCCTGCTGACGGACGGGCGGGTGATCGCGGCCACCGCGGCTGGCGACACCTTGTTCTACCGCCGCGGCGACGGGACCGTGCTGGTCGCCTCGGAGCCCGGCGACGACGATCCCGGCTGGTCCGAGGTGCCCGGCGAGTCCGTCGTCACCGCGACGCCGCAGCAGGTCAGCGTGACCGGGCTGGAAGAGGCCGGCCCGGCCGGTGAGATATCAGGCAACGGAAGGATCACCGTCTTATGACATCCCTCGACCGCCGGCTACCGCCCGGCTTCCTCGAGGAAGCACTGCGCGCCGACGCCCGGGCCGGGCTGACCGCGGAGCCGAAGTCGCTGCCGCCCAAGTGGTTCTACGACGCCCAGGGCAGCGCGCTCTTCGACAAGATCACCGAGTTGCCGGAGTACTACCCGACCAATGCCGAACGGGAGATCCTGCGCGCCACGGCCGGCCCTCTCGCCGCGCGGACCAGGGCGCGGACCCTGATCGAGCTCGGCTCGGGGTCGTCGGACAAGACCCGGCTGCTGCTCGCCGCGCTGCGCGCCGAGGGCACGCTGGCCTGCTACGTCCCGGTCGACGTGAGCGAGCCGGCTCTAGTGGCGGCGGGCCAGGCGCTGTCGGCCGAGCACCCGGGGCTCGACGTGCGGGCGGTCGTCTCGGACTTCGAGGAGCGCCTCGGCTTCCCCGCCGACGGCGAGGCCCCGGCGCCCCGGCTGGTCGCCTTCCTCGGCAGTACGATCGGGAACCTGGAGCCCGTGCAGCGGGCCGCCTTCCTGAGCCGGGTCCGGGCGCAGCTGCGGCCAGGCGACTTCTTCCTGCTCGGCACCGACCTGGTCAAGGACCCGGCCACGCTGGTCGCCGCGTACGACGACGCGTCGGGGGTGACGGCCGCGTTCAACAAGAACGTGCTCGCGGTGCTGAACGCCGAACTCGGCGCTGACTTCGACCTGGACGCGTTCGAGCACGTCGCCGTGTGGAACGCGGAGGCCGAGTGGATCGAGATGCGGCTGCGGTCACGCGCGGCGCAGACAGTGCGCCTGCCGGGCATCGGGCTGACCGTCGCGTTCGGCGACGGCGAGGAGATGCGGACCGAGGTGTCGGCCAAGTTCCGCCGCGAGGGCGTCACGGCCGAACTGGCGGCCGCCGGGTTCGCGATGCGCTCGT
This sequence comes from Nocardiopsis sp., assembly GCA_021154785.1. GTDB lineage: Bacteria > Actinomycetota > Actinomycetes > Streptosporangiales > Streptosporangiaceae > Palsa-504. The sequence goes on along the minus strand of JAJKHX010000212.1, from coordinate 7,898 downwards.
GGTGGACCGATGCCGCAGCGCAGTTCGGCCTGTCGCTGTCCGTCCCGGCCTGAGACCTGGCCACGTGCGGGGCTGTTACCGGCTCGCGGCGGGGCTGTTACCGGCTCAATGCTCCATCGAACCGGCAGCAGCCGGCTCAATGCTCCATCGAACCGGTGACGGCCCGCGGCAGGCGGCACTCAGGATTGCAGCCGGGCGCGGAACTCATCGGTCCCGGGTCCGGCCGCCCAGAGTGAGATCAACTCCGGGTCGAGGCCGAGCCGGCAGCTGTCGCCGCGTTCGAGCCCGGCCGCGTCGGCGGTCCGGATGCGCAGGTCAGGGCCGCCGGTGAGCTGGACGGTGATGATGGTGAAGGTCCCGATGTCGGCGACGTCCAGGACCACGGCACCGTAGCCGCCGGGGTCGCCGACGGTGATGCGCTCGGGGCGGATGTGCCACAGGATCTCGCTGCCCGCGGGCAGGTCCCCGGTGGCGGCCGCGATCCGCAGCATTCCCGCGGCGATCTCGCCCGGGCCGGCCACCACGCCGGCGACCAGGTTCTGGATCCCGAGCAGGCGGGCCACCGCGGGCGAGACCGGGCGGCTGAAGACCTCGGCCCGCGGTCCCGCCTGGAGCAGGTGGCCGCCGTCGATGACGAGGATCTCGTCGGCGAGCAGCGCGGCCTCTTCCGGGTCGTGGGTGACGAGCACCGTGGACAGGCCGGCGTCGTTCTGCAGGCGCCTGAGCTCGCGCCGCAGCTCCTCGCGGACCGGCGCGTCGAGGGAGGAGAACGGCTCGTCGAGCAGGACGAGCCGCGGGCTGTGGCTCAGCGCCCGGGCCAGGCTGACCCGCTGCCGCTGGCCCCCGGACAGCTGGTCCGGCAGGCGGTCCTGAAGGCCGCCGAGGTGCAGGGTGCTGAGCCACCAGGCGGCCAGCCGGGGGTCGGCGCGGACGGCGAACAGCAGCTGCTGCCAGACCGTGCGGTCCGGGAACAGGGCCATGCTCTGCGGGACGTAACCGAGGTCGCGCGCTTCCACCGGCACCGCCGAGACCAGCTGGCCGTTGTACCGCACCTCACCCGCGTCCGGGCCCAGCAGGCCGGCCAGGGCGCGCAGCGTCATCGACTTCCCGGCGCCCGAGGGACCGAGGATGGCGATCCGGTGGCTGGCGGCCCGGTGGGCCACCGTCAGCCGGAACGACCCCACCGTGACGTCGAGATCGAAGCTCACGGTGGTGGGCGGCGCGGGGGCCGGCGGGCTGGGCGCGGCCAGCTCGGCTTTCCGGGTCCGGACCGGCCGGTGCAGCTGGCTGGCCAGCAGCACGACGATGGCGATGCCGAGCGCCAGCGCCGTGGGAGCCTGGGTGGTGGGGATCCCCGTGCTGGAGAACTGCACGTAGGTGAAGACGGGCAGCGTGTACGGGTGGTAGGCGAGGAGGACGGTGGCGCCGTACTCGCCGATCGCGCGGAGCCAGGTCATCAGCAGACCGGCCCGGATGCCGGGAGCCGCGACGCGCAGGCTCACCCGCCAGAACCGGGCCAGGGGCCGGTGCCCGAGGGTGGCGGCGAGATCATCGAGCGCCGGGTCGATGGCGGCGAACGCCGACCGGGCCGCGACGATCAGGAACGGCGAGGCGACGAAGGTCTGGGCCAGGACCACGCCGATCACCGAGTCGGTGAGGGCGCCGTGGAAGAACTGGCCCAGGGCCGTGTACGGGCCGACGAGATAGATCAGCAGCAGTCCGCCGGTCACCGGCGGTATCGCCAGCGGCAGCAGGACCAGGACGCCGGTGACAGCGGCGACCGGCCCGCGCGACCCGGCGAGCCAGTTCGCCAGCGGGATGCCGAACAGCGCCACCAGCACGGTCGTGATGGTGGCGCTGACGACGGAGACTTCCACCGCCGACCACAGGCCCGGTACACCGAAGCCCCGGTCGCCGGGGGCGGCCAGCCGGACCAGGAAAGCGACGAGCGGAACGACCAGGTACAGGGCCAGCAGCCCGCCCAGCCAGGTGAGCGGGCTGCGTGAAGCCGGGTACCTCACTGCTGCGGCAGCACGCTCTGCAACGCGGACGGCACGCCCGAACCGGTCACGGTCGGCGGGCTGACCAGGACGAACCCGTCCTGCTTGAGGGCGGCCTGCCCGTCCGCGCCGAGCAGGTAACTGACGAACGCCTCGGCACCCGCCTCGTGCGGCGCCTTGTTCAGGACGGTGATCGTGTAGGTGGCCTTGAGGTCCTCGCCGGCGAGCGGCACGGTGGGGATGCTGGCCGCGGTCGCCTCGGCGGTGTAGAAGAAGCCGGCGTCGAGCTGACCGGCCTGCAGCCGCCCGACCAGGCTCTCCTCCGGGAAGATGTCGGACTTATTGGTGGACAGCGCCTTCAGCGTCGGCAGGTTCTTCGACGTGGCGAAGTCGGTCATCGCCTGAACGGCGAGCACGCCCTTCGGGTCGGTGGCCGGGTCGGTGAACCCGAGCTTGAGGCCCGGCTCGGTGATGGCCTTGTACCACGGCATGGTCTTCAGGTCACTGGCGAACTTGCTCTTCGGGTTGTAGCCGATGACCAGCGCCGACGTGGCGAACGTGCCGTACCACGAGACCCAGTTGCCGCCCGGGGCGCCCTCGAGCGTGGCGTTGACCTTGGGACTGGCGCTGATGAACACGTCACCCTGATGGACCTTGCCCTTGATCTCCGCGGCCAGGTCCTTGGAACCGGCCGAGAAGCCGGTGACGCTGTAGCCAGTCGCCGTCTGGAAGGCCGGCCCGACCTGCTTCTGCATCAGGTTGACCAGCGACCCGGCGTACAGGACGTTGACCGGCCCCGATCCCGTCGCGGACGAACTGCTGGATGAACTGCAGCCCGCCGCGGCCAGCGGAATGCACAGCAGCCCGGCGACAGCTGCCTTGCGCGGCATGGAGCCGAACCACCGGGCCCGGCCCGATCCATGAGAGATCATCATTGGCCGACCATATCAAGCGGTAGTCACACAAAGACATGCTGGTTGCCGAACCGTGACTGCCCGGCGTCAGGAGCCGCGCCGGGCCGCCGCGTAGCCGAGCAGCGCCGCCAGCCCGAGGGCGCTGCGCGGGGTGTAGGCGATCCGCCACAGCCCGCCGTGCGCGGCCGCGCGGGCCTCGTCCTGCCAGGGATGGGCCGGGGCCGGGCCGCCGCCGGTTTCCAGGTCATGGACGAGCAGCGCCGCCATGAGCGTCCTGGTAGTGGCGGGCTCGAAAACCTCCACGCCGAACCGGCCGGCCCCCGCGTATGCCGCCGCCAGCACCCGGTTCCTGGTCACCGACCGGGTGCGGGTCGGCGGGGCAACGTTCATGGAGACGGTCGCGCCGCCGTCCCCGGCGACCGTGGCACGCCACCGCTGCAGGCGCTTGGCGAGCACGTAGTTGGGTCCCTGCTGGGCGATCAGGCTGTCGCAGATGCCCGGATCGGCCCCGGGCGGGTAGGCGGGGCGGAGCAGCCGCCCGCCAGACAGCGCCCGCAGCGGGCCGCCGCCGAGCTTCGCCACCGGGGACCGGCTCGCATAGGCCCGAGCCGACTGGGCGACCGCCTCGGCGGGCACGGCGAACACGTCGGTGGGGGTGGCGAGGAAGGCGAGCGAGAGGTCGCGGCGCCCGGCCGCCAGGCGCACGGTCAGCGCGTCGACCGCGCTGGCGACCCGGACGTTGGCCGCGCCGTCGGCGTAGACGTAGTTGCCGAGCGTCAGCGGCCCGCCGACGGCCGCCAGCCAGTCAGCGACAGCGGGGATGTCGCCGGTGAGGTCGAAGCCCACCCGTTCGGCCAGATCTGGGTGGTCGGCGGTGCCGGCGGTCCCTCCCCCGGTGCCGTCGTCCGGCCCTCCGCGCGCGACCGGGACGAGCAGCGTTCCGGCGCTGCCCCGCGCCATCCCGAGCACCCGCGGCCAGACGGCCGGGCTCGGCAGGTCGACCGCCGCCACCCGGACGCCCCAGCTCAGCAGCACCGAGAGCGGGCCTATCTCGGCGCCCGCGCCGAGCACGGCGACCGTGCGGCCGGGCAGGGCCAGCAGCTGCGGGCTCGCCGCCACCTTCGCGACGGCGTCCGCGCACGACGGCTCGACGACGCCGGCGGTGACCCACGCCTCCAGCCGCCGCAGCAGGGCGTCGCCGCTCAGCCGCTCCCCTCGGTACGGCACCGATAGCGTGCGTTCGGCCGCACCGGTGCCGGTCACCGTGACCGTGTCCAGCTCGCTTCGGGGCGCCGCCGAGATCAGCGTGTCCAGCCCGCTCTCGGTGCCGTCCGGGCCGATGACGCGCATCCGCTGATGCAGCGACGCCAGGCCGTCGCGGGCTACCGATACCGCGGCCTGCCTCGATGCCAGCCCGGCTTCGATCAGCCTGCGGAAGTGCGCCAGGTAGCCCGCGCGCCAGTTGGCCTCCTGGCTGGCGGCGAGCGCCCCGGCCGGGTCGACCAGGCTCAGCGCGTCGGCGACGACCGCCTGGCCCAGCGCCGACGTACTCCGGCGGCCGTCCGCCGCGACGGGAAAGGCCACTCCGGGCTGCTCGCCGCCGCTGGCCGGCGTATTCGCGGTCACGAGAACATCATCGCGCGCGGACCAAGCTCCGTGCCGTCAGGTACCCTCGCCGGGTGAATCAGCGGCGGTAGCGTGAGCGGGAACCGAGACCGGGGGCAGGCAGTGATGGGAATTCTGACCGACGACATGAAGCGGCTGGTCGAGGAGCAGAAGCTCGCGTTCCACGCGACCGTCTGCCCGGACGGGTCGCCGAACCTGTCCCCGCGGGGGTCGACCCGGGTCTGGGATGACGACCACCTGTTCTTCGCCGACATCTGCTCGCCGCAGACCACCGCCAACATCGCGGCCGGGTCGTCCGTCGAGGTCAACGTGGTCGATCCTTTCGTACGCAAGGGCTACCGGTTCAAGGGACCGGCGGTGATCCACCAGCCCGGCTCGGCCGTGTTCGGCGAGGGCGTCGAGCGGATGCGCGCGGACGGCTCGAAACTGGCCGGGCGGGCGCAGGCGATCGTCGTGATCGAGGTGCGCCACGCCGCCCCGCTGATCTCCCCGGCCTACGATGACGAGGCGACCACGGAGGCGCAGATGCTCGAGTCCCAGCGCGCCCGGTTCGCGCGGCTCCACGAACGTTACGCCGATAGGTAGCGCCGGTGGAACTGACACGGACCCCGCGCCTGCTGCTCCGGCACTGGGAGGAAGCCGACCTCCCCGCGTTTTTCGACATCTACTCGCGCGACGAGGTCACGCGGTGGCTGGGGACGCATCCGCGTCGCGCCCTGGCGACCGCGGACGAGGCGCGGGAGCGGCTGGACCGGTGGATCGCCGGGGGACGCCGCCTCGGCCCTCCGCTCGGCCTCTGGGCCATGGTCCCGCTGTCGCCCGCGGGGCAGCAGCCGGTCGGGACGCTCCTGCTGATGCCGCTGACGGACGCCGACGGCCCGGCCGGCCTGGTGGAGATCGGCTGGCACCTGCATCCGCGCGGTCAGGGCCAGGGGTTCGCCACCGAGGCCGCGGAAGCGGTACTCGCCGCAGCGGCCGGAGCGGGAATCGGCCAGGTACTGGCGCTGACCGATCTCGACAACGTCCGCTCGCAGGCCGTGGCCGCGCGGCTGGACATGCTCGACGAGGGTACGACCAGCCGCTGGTACGGCCTGACCACGCGCCAGTTCCGCAAGTCCATCGTGGTCAGGGACCGATAAAGCCCAGGAGCCGAACGGGCTCGGAACGCCGGCCTTAGGCACCGTCGTCGTTATCCTCGCCCTTTTCCCTTACCCTTACCGTTCCCGTTCCCCTTGCCCTTGTCCTTGCCCTTAGCCTTACCTGGGCCGTTGCCCTCGTCCTTATCTGGCCCGCGGCCAGCGGTGACCGCCTTGATGACGGGTACTACAGCCGGCTGCTGGTGAGCCGCCGGAGACCGGACCGAGGGCGCCGCCCCCGGCCGGGCCGGGCTCGCCGCGGGATGTCCGGAGGACCGGGCGGCGACGTCGTTGCCGCGCGACACCGGCTCCAGGCCCGAAGAAGGCACCGGGTCCGGGGACGAAGACGCCGGCCCCGGGGACGCAGACGCCGGCCCCGGGGACGCAGACGCCGGTCCTGGGGACGAGGAGGCGGCGGCCGGGCGTGAGGGAGACGCGAACCCGATGACGCTCGCGACCACGATGATGATGACGGCGACGAGGCCGGCACAGGCGTAGGTGAGGATAGCGCGGCGGCGCGCCCGGTCCTGAACCGGGAACGGGGCACCGACGCCATCGCGGAGCAGGGCCGCCCGCGCGGTGACCTCGGCGGCGTCACCGAGACGGCTAGCTGGGTCCTTGGCCGTCAGCCACGTCACGAACGCGGTCACGTCATGGCCTACCGACTTGGGCAGCGGCGGCAGCGGACGGTCCCGGTGAGCCAGGGCGACCTCCAGGGGCGTACCGCTATACGGCCGGACGCCGGTCAGGCACTCGTACGCCACGATCCCCAGGGAGTACAGGTCGCTGGCCGGTCCCGCCCCCTCTCCCATGGCCCGCTCCGGCGCCAGGTAGCCCGGCGTGCCGATCAGCTCACCGGTGGCCGTGACCGATGCCGAGCCAACCGTATGCGCGATGCCGAAATCCGTGATCTTGACGGTGCCTCTCGGCGTGAGCAGCAGGTTGGCCGGCTTGACGTCACGGTGGATCATGCCGGCGGCATGCGCGGCCTGCAGGCCTGACGCGGTCTGGGCGACGATGTCCATGGTCCGGGTAGCATCCAGCGGGCCGACGGCCAGCATGGTCTCGAGGGAGGGCCCAGCCACGAGCTCCATCACCAGATAAGGCGGTTGCCCGCCGGCCGCCTCGCAGTAGTCGTAGACCTGCGCGATGTTCTCGTGCGACAGGGCGGCGGCGTGCCGCGCCTCGTCGCGGAACCTGGCTACGGCCTCACCCTGGCAGGCGTAATGAGGGTGCATCAGCTTGATCGCCACGGGCCGGGACAGCACCGTATCCGCCGCGCGCCACACTTCGCCGTAACCGCCGCTGCCGATCTGCTCATCGAGCACGTATCGTCCGCCGAGGACCGCTCCCGCCTGGGCCATCAGCGGCCGCTACCCCTGGCATCCCAGTTCAATCGCGATCCGGGCACGAGCCTCCCGTCTGATGATTCCGCACGCTGGCCGTTTGCTGAGCGTCCTGGCGCTGTCCGTCGTGCTCGGCCTGCTGTCGGACGACCCGCGCGCCCTCGCGATCCGGGAGGGGTGGACCGCCGCGCTGGGCGGGCTGTTCGGCCTGTGTATGCTGGTCACGGTCGTCGTCGGCAAGCCCGCCCAGCTGACGCTGGGCCGGACCATCGCCGAGGTCAAGCGCGGCGCCGAGGGCGCGGCCGCGTGGGCGGCCCGCTGGGACACCGACGTCCGGTTCCGGCGCGGGCTGCGCATCGACACGGCCGTCTGAGGCGCCGTGCTGCTGGCCAACGCGGTGGTCCACGTCGTGCTCGTCTACACGCTGCCGATCGACCTCATCTCCGGAGTCACCACCGTGGAGTGGTTCGCCTCGCTCGCCCTCCTGGTCACCTGGCACGTCTGGTACATCCGCAAGGAAAACCTCGACGCCTGACGTTGATTGGTACGTTGGCCAGGTGACGGTAGTGAAGATCAACGCGATTACGGTTCCCGCCGACAGCGGAGACGAACTGGCCCGCCGGTTCGCCGCCCGGGCCGGGGCGGTCGATGACCAGGACGGCTTCGAGGGCTTCGAGCTGTTCAAGCCGACCGACGAGCGCACCACCTGGCTGGTGGTGACCCGGTGGCGGGACGAGGAGGCATTCCAGGCCTGGGTGAAGTCCCCGGCGTTCGGGCACGGGCACCGGTCCGCAGCCGAGCGGTCAGGCGGCGAGGCACCTCCTCACGTGGGGATCAGCAGCGAGCTGTGGTCCTACGAGATCGCCGGCGGATCGG
>JAJKHX010000211.1 GCA_021154785.1 Nocardiopsis sp. | reverse complement strand
GGAGGCCGGGCCGGGGCGGGCTCCGGCTTCCGCCCTGGCCGCGTTCCGCTTGGCCGCCCGGCCGCCGGAGGCGCGCACCGCCACCCGCTTGGCCAGCGCCTGGTACTGCGGCTCGCGCTCCTTCAGGTCGGCCAGCACCGGGGTCGCGATGAAGATCGATGAGTAGGTGCCGGAGAGCATGCCGACGAACAGCACGAGCGCGAGTTCCTCGAGCTCGTTGTTGCCGCCGAGCAGCGCGGTCGACACGACCAGGATCGCGCCGACCGGCAGCAGCGCGATGATCGAGGTGTTGATCGATCTGACCAGGGTCTGGTTCAGGGCCAGGTTGGCGGCGTGGCTGTACGTGGTACGGGCCCCGCCGAGCAGGCCCGCGGTGTTCTCCCGCACCTTGTCGAAGACCACCACGGTGTCGTACAGCGAGTAGCCCAGGATGGTCAGCAGCCCGATGACGGTCGCCGGGCTGACCTGGAACCCGGCCAGGGCGTAGATACCGACCGCGATCACCAGGTCGTGGATCAGGGCGATGAACGCCGCGATGGCCATCTTCCACTCGAAGGCGATCGACAGGTAGATCACGATCACGATCAGGAACGCGATCAGCGCCTCGATCGCCTTGGTGGAGATCTGGCTCCCCCACAGCGGGCCCACCGTCTTGGTGGTGATGTTGCCCCCGCTCACGCCGAGCCGGGACGATATGTTCTGCTCGAGCTTGACGGTCTGCGGGTCGGTCAGCGACTTGGTCTGGACTTCCCAGTTGGTCTTGTCGCCCGACTTGACCTGCTGCACGATGGCGCCGCTGATCCCGCCGGCCTCGACGGCGTCCTGCACCTGGCTGAGCGACTGGGAGGGCGCGGAGAACGTGAAGACCGCCCCGCCCTTGAAATCGACGCTGAAGGCGAGGCCGCGGACCAGCACCGCGACGATGCTGACGAGCAGGATCAGCCCGGAGATCGCGTACCACAAGCGCTGCCGGCCGACGAAGTTGATCGATACTTCGCCGCGATAGAGCTTGGCGCCTACATTGCCGAGGCGCGACATCATGAACCCCCAGGGTTTCGGGACGCGGTACTGCGCGGGGTGGCATCGGGCCCGCGCCTGACCTGGTTGCGGCGGACCGAGGACCGCCAGGGCGTACGGGCGCCGAGCCGGGCCGGGTCGAGCCCCGACATCGGGTGGCCGTTGCCGAAGAACCTGGTCCCGGCGAGCAGCGTCACCATCGGCTTGGTGAAGGCGAACACCACCAGGACGTCGATCAGCGTGGTCAGGCCCAGGGTATAGGCGAAGCCCTTGACGTCGCCGATGGCGAAGTAATACAGCAGCAGCGCGGCCAGGAAGGACACCGTGTCGGAGACCAGGATCGTGCGCCGGGCGCGCTTCCACCCCGACTCGACGGCGGGCCGCAGTTGCTTGCCCTCGCGCACCTCGTCACGCAATCGCTCGAAGTAGACGACGAACGAGTCGGCGGTGATGCCGATGGCCACGATCAGGCCCGCGATGCCGGCCAGCGAGAGCGTGAAGCTCTGGTAGAGGGAGAGCAGCACCACGGCCAGGTAGGTGATGAGCCCGGCGATGAGCAGGCTCGAGACCGACACCAGGCCGAGGCCGCGGTAGTAGAAGAAGGAGTACAGCACCACGAGCAGCAGCCCGATCGCGGCCGCCACCAGGCCGGCGTCCAGCTGGTTGCGGCCGACCTGCGCGGAGACCGAGGTCACGGTCTGGGTCTTGAAGCTCAGCGGCAGCGCCCCGAACTTCAGCTCGTTCTGGAGCTGGGTGGCCTGCTGCTGGGTGAAGCTGCCGGTGATCTGGGCGTTCCCGCCGGGGATGGCGCCCTGGATCTCCGGTGCCGACACGATGTTGCCGTCGAGGGCGATCGCCACCTGGTCCAGGTAGGCGGCGTTCTGGTCGCCGGACTGGGCGGCTGTGTAGTACGTGCTGTACAGGTGCGAGGTCAGCGCGCCGAAGGCCGCGGCGCCCGAGCCGTTCATGGTCAGGTTGACCTGCCACTGGTTGGAGGTCGTGGACAGCCCGGCGCTGGCCGAGGTGACCTGCTTGCCCTGCACCTTGGCCTTGTCCAGGACGTACTTGCCCCACACGCCCCCGTTGTTGCCGCAGGCCACGACCTGCTTGTCGGGATTGTTATAGGCGGGAGGAGGCTGGTCGTACCCGACCTGGGCCTTCCACTTCTGGGTGTCCCCGGGCTTGCAGACCAGCTTGTTGAACAGGGCCATCACGCCCTTGTCGGTCACCAGGCTGGCATTGCCGAACGTGGTGGCGCTCGCGGACGAGCTGGCGCCAGGGCTGGGGCTCGTGCTGGCCGAGGCGCCCGGGGAGGCGGAGCCGCTCGCCGTGGCGCTCGCGGACGTGCTCGGCGACGGGCTGGAGGTGGCCGCCGGGACGATCTTGGCGGAGGTCTTCGCCGTGCTGGTGGAGCTGGCGCTCGGGCTGGCCTGGGCCGACCCGCTGGCGCCCGGGCTGGCGCTGCCGCTGGCCGAGGCGCTAGGGCTGGCCGACGGGCTGACCGCGGGCGTGGCGGTGCTGGTCGCCCCGTAGGGCTCGAACAGCAGGACCTGGCGGAACATCAGCAGGGCGGTGCTGCTCACCAGCTGGATCGTCTGCGCCGAGCCCTTGCCGGGCACCGTGACGACCAGCAGGCTGTTGCCCTGCGGCTGGACTTCGGCGCCGGAGTTACCGGTGCCGTTGACCCGGGACTGGATTACCGAGACGGCCGCGTTCATCTCGTCCGCGGACGGCGGCTTCTTTTTATCGGTCAGTGCCTGCAGGGTCACCTGGGTCCCGCTGGACAGGTCGAGGCCGAGGCCGACCTTGAACCGGTGATCCCACTGCCCCGGCGAAAACAGCTTCGGGCCGAGTATGCCCACCAGCATGGCCACGATGAGCACGACCAGAAGCACGAGCGCCCGTCCCGGATGCGGGACGGATCTTGATGGGGATGCCACTTCTCCGCCTGTCCTAAATCAGCTGTTGCCCGTAAAGCCCTCACGCCAGCCAGCAGCTAGTGCGCGTTGCCCTTATCGGACTTGGCCAGATCGTCGTGAGAGTCCGCGAGACCTTCCTCAGCTGACTTAACGCCGTTGACATCCTCGGGGGTTCCGTCGGTTTCCTCTTCGTGGAGGTCCTCGGGCTCGTGGATGTCCTCGGGTGCCCCGGCCTCTTCATCGCCGGGGGTGATGACTTCCATGATGGCCCGCCTGAGGTAGCGGACCTCCACGCCGGGAGCGACCTCGAGCACGACGTCGTCGCCGTCCACCTCGACCACCGTGGCGTACATGCCGGCCGTGGTGCGGACCTGGGCGCCGGGGGCGACGGTCTTCTGCTGCTGCTGTACCTGCTGCTGACGGCGCCGCTGGGGCCTGATCATCAGGAAGTAGAAGCCGACGAAGACGAGCACGATCAGGATCGGGAACGTCAGCGAGCTTCCTGACGATTTGGTGGCCGCCTCGGCGGCTGCACTAATCCCCATGAGCGGGGCATCCTTCCAGTTGATTCTGCGAGCACGGTCGCGGCGAGGCCAACGACCAACTGCCGAAGTTTAACCGCGCTTTGACCGCGCACCAACAGGCTACGAGTTTTTGGGCGTGATCGTGACATCGGCGCGATCTTGCCCGCTCACGAAAAGACTAGCTCAGCAAGGCTAGTCGAACAGGCCGGGCGGCTCGGCCAGCGCCGCGGGAGGCTCGAGGCCCAGGTGAGCCCAGCCCGCCGCGGTCGCGACCCGGCCGCGCGGGGTCCGCGCCAGCAGCCCGCGGCGCACCAGGAACGGCTCCGCCACCACCTCGACGGTCTCGGCCTCCTCCCCCAGCGACACCGCCAGGGTGGACAGGCCGACCGGGCCGCCGCCGAACCGGCGGACCACCGCCTCGAGCACGCCGCGGTCGAGGCGGTCCAGGCCGTGCTCGTCCACCTCGTAGATCTCCAGCGCGGTCCGGGCGATCTCCCGGGTGACCACGCCGTCGGCGCGGACCTCGGCATAATCGCGCACCCGGCGCAGCAGCCGGTTCGCGATCCTGGGCGTGCCGCGCGACCGGGTGGAGAGCTCGACCGCGCCCTCGTCGGTGAGCGTCACCCCGAGCAGGCCGGCCGAGCGGCGGATGATGATCTCGAGCTCCTCCGGCTGGTAGAAGTCCAGGTGCGCGGTGAAGCCGAACCGGTCCCGCAGCGGAGCGGGCAGCAGCCCGGCCCGGGTGGTCGCCCCGACCAGCGTGAACGGCGCGATGTCGAGCGGGATGGCGGTCGCGCCGGGGCCCTTGCCGATGACCACGTCGACGCGGAAGTCCTCCATCGCCAGGTAGAGCATCTCCTCGGCGGGCCGGGCCAGGCGGTGGATCTCGTCGATGAAGATCACCTCGCCCTCGCTGAGCGTGGACAGCACGGCCGCGAGGTCGCCGGAGCGCTCGATGGCGGGGCCGCTGGTGATGCGCAGCGGCGCGCCGAGCTCGGCCGCGACGATCATCGCGATCGTGGTCTTGCCCAGGCCGGGCGGGCCGGCCAGCAGCACGTGGTCCGGCGGCCGGCCCCGCCGCAGCGCGCTGGTCAGGATCAGCGAGAGCTGCTCACGCACCCGCGCCTGGCCGGTGAAGTCGGTCAGCCGCTTGGGTCGCAGCGCACTCTCGATGACCCGCTCGTCCGCGTCCGCGAGCGGGCTTACCACCCCATCGTGCTCATCTCGCGGGCGCGCGCGGCGGGCGGCCAGCTCGGCTTCCTCGGCCTGGCGCAGGGCCTCGTCCTCGGTCATCACCGCTGCGGCTTACTGAGCTTGCGCAGGGCGGCCCGCAGCACGGTGGCCACGTTGACCTCCTCGCCGTCCGCGCCGATCACGCCCTCCTCCTCCAGGGCCGCGATCGCCCGGTCGACGTCGCGGGGCTGCCAGCCCAGGTTCACCAGGCCGGACTCGACTTGATCGCGCCAGGACGGCACGCGGGCGGCTGGCCTGGTACCCGGCAGGGCGGCGTCGCCGGGCGGCCCCAGCCGGTCCTTCAGCTCGAGGACGATCCGCTGCGCCCCCTTCTGGCCGATGCCGGGAACCATGGTCAGCGTGCGGAGGTCCTCGGCCGAGACGGCGCGGCGCAGCGCGTCCGGGCTGTGCACGGCCAGCATGGCCAGCGCCAGCCGCGGCCCGACGCCGCTGGCCGTCTGCAGCAGCTCGAAGACGTTCCGCTCGTCCTCGGAGGCGAAGCCGAACAGGGTGAGCGAATCCTCCCTGACCACCAGCGCGGTGGCGACCTGCGCGGACTCCCCCGGCCTGAGCGTGGCCAGGGTGCCCGGGGTGCACTGGACGCGCATCCCCACCCCGCCGACCTCGATGACGGCACCGTCCGGCGCCACGCCTGCCACCGTGCCGCGCAGATGAGCGATCATGACGCGCTCCTTCCTCGGGTGGTCAGGGCGGCCTGGCGCAATCCCTCGCCGCCGCCGCGCCAGATATGACAGATCGCCAGGGCCAGCGCGTCGGCCGCGTCGGCCGGGCGCGGCGGGTCCGCGAGCCGCAGCAGCCGGGTCACCATCGCTGTGACCTGTGCCTTGTCCGCTCGTCCGCTGCCGGTCACGGCCGCCTTGACCTCGCTGGGGGTGTGCAGGGCCACGGGCAGCCCGCGGCGCGCCGCGCAGACGATCGCGACCGCGCTGGCCTGCGCCGTGCCCATCACCGTGCGCAGGTTCTGCTGGCTGAACACCCGCTCGACGGCTACCGCGTCGGGGCGGCAGTCATCCAGCCAGGCCTCGATCCCGGTCTCGATGGCGAGCAGCCGGGTGGCGATGTCCTCGTCGGCCGCCGTCCTGACGACCCCGACCAGGATCATGGCCAGTGCCCGGCCCGGCGCTCCCTCGACCACCCCGATGCCGCACCTGGTCAGCCCCGGGTCGACCCCCAGCACCCGGATCGGGCGGCGCGCGTATGACAAGCCCACCAGGTGCTCTCCGTCTATCGGTCCGGGTCTGTTCATCCGGGGTTTGCCGGTCTGGTTCGCGAACATCTGTTCGTGTCGAACATACCGGCCCGCGGGCGGTGCGGAGCGCAACCCCGGCGGCGTGTCCGTCAAAAGGCGTCGAGCATGAAGGTGCTGGCGGCAAAGGCGGCGTCCAGGGCCGCGTTGCCGTCGGGTGTCCCGCCGACGGCCAGCCCGGCCTGCCGCAGCGTGCCGACCGGGGTTCCGGCGTACAGCGCGGCCAGCCCGCGCGCGCCCAGGGTCAGCACTCCGCCGGCCAGGACGGGCTCGAACGGGGTCAGGGTACCCGCGCCGCCAGCCACGGCCAGTTGCCAGAGGCCCGAATTAGCGGGCCGGGCGCGATCGTCAACGCGCAGGACGACGCGGGCCGAAACCGCGTCGGGGAAGCCGCGGGCGGCGATGGCCGCGGGCGCGTCGACGACCCGGAGCATCCACCGCGACCGGCGCTCGGTGCCGGCGTCGCGTTCGGGGGTGAGCCACCACAGGGCGCTGGCCGGCCCGGTCCGGGCGTAGACCTTCTCAGCTATCGAGGCGTACGAGCCGACGTGCGTCCAGAACGCCCGGACAGTCGGCCCCGATACCGCCTCGGCGCACTGCACGAACAGGTCACGATTGTGGTGATGCCACTGGTAGGCCAGGAAGCCGTCGCCGGCGAGATAGGCGTAGAGGTCCGGATCGGACAGCCACTGCGCCACCATGGCCGCGTCCCGGGTGATCGGCCCGCAGTCGCGGGCGGCCTCGTGCACCAGGCCGAGCATGGCGATCACCGCGCCGGCGTCCCCGGGTCCGGCCCGGCGCAGTTCGGGGCCGGACCGCGGATCCGGGGCGGCGGCGGGCGCGAGGTCGTCGGGCGGGGCCAGGGTGCGCAGCGAACGGGCCGGGATGACCACGGTGTCCCTGGCGCCGGCCAGTTCCCAGCCCAGTGACCGGTACAGCGGCATCGTCGCGGGATAGAGCGCCGACAGCGGGTAGCCGCGAACCGCGATCTCGTCGAGCAAGGCGGTCATCACCCGGCGGCCGACGCCCCGGCTACGGTACTCGGGCGCCACCATGACCCCGGCCACGCCGGCCATCGGCACCTGGCGGCCATGCCACCATTGCCGCATGTCGTGGTAGGAGGCGCTGGCCGCGGGCTGGCGGCCGGCGAAGACGCCCAGGATCCGGCCCGAGGCCATCTGCCCGGGCAGCGACCGGAGCCGGCCGTCACGCTCGGCCGCCGGGACGGCGCCGAAGGCACGTTCCGCCAGGTCCAGCTGGGGCCCGGGGTCGTCGTCCGCCCTGAGCAGACGGATCTCCAGGTCAGAGGGTGCATCGGCCATGGCTCAGAAGTCGTCCAGCATGAACGGCGTCGCGGCGAACGCGCCGTCCAGGGCGGCGTCGGCGGCGGGGCTGCCGCCCGTGGC
The DNA here is from genome assembly GCA_021154785.1 of Nocardiopsis sp. Classification (GTDB taxonomy): domain Bacteria; phylum Actinomycetota; class Actinomycetes; order Streptosporangiales; family Streptosporangiaceae; genus Palsa-504. The sequence continues at coordinate 896 of JAJKHX010000211.1, read as the reverse complement.
CAGGCCGGCCCGGCGCAGGGTCGCTACCGGGGTACCGGCGTAGAGCGCCGCCAGCCCGCGGGGACCGAGGTCGAGCGCCGGCCCGGCGTGGCCCGGCGGGCGGGCCGGGGCGGGGACATCACCCGTTTGGTAGCGAGAAAGGCGGCCGGTGCCGGCCCGGACGGCCAGGTCCCACCGGCCGGAGTTGGCGGGCCGCAGGTCGTCGGTGATCTGCAGCGGTACGGCGAGGTCCGTCGCGGGGAAGCCGCGGGCCGCGATGGCGGCGGGCGCGTCGAGCAGGCGGAGCATCCAGCTCTGCCGCTCGGCGATGTTCGCGTCCTGCTCGCGCAGCATCCACCAGAGCGGATCGGACGGGCCGACCAGCGCGCGTACCGTCTCGGCGACCGTGGAGTTGGACGCGGTCACCGCCCACAGCGCCGCGGTGGCCTCGGCCGTGGACGCCACCAGCCGGTCCACGAAGATCCCGGCGTGACCGTCCTGCCAGTGGTAGGCGAGGAAGCCGTCCCGGGCCAGGTAGGCGTAGCGGTCACGGTCCGCATACCAGCCCGGACGAGTCAGCCAGCGGCGCACGACCGCCTCGTCCCAGGTGACCGGGCCGCAGTCCCGGGCGTCGCGGTGGGCGCGGCTGATGACCTCGATGACCTCGGCGGCGTCGTCCGGGCCGGGGCGCCTGACGCCGGCCGCCTTCACGTCCCCCCGGGGCAGCGTGCCCAGCGCCCGGCTGGGCAGGACCGCCTCGTGCAGGTGCCCGGCGATCTCCCAGCCGAGCGACCGGTAGATCGTCATCGTCGCGGGGAACAGGACCGCCAGCGGGTAACCGCGCTCGGCCATCAGCTCGGCCAGGGCGGTCATCAGGGCACGGCCGATGCCCTGGCCGCGATACTCCGGCGCGACCT
>JAJKHX010000210.1 GCA_021154785.1 Nocardiopsis sp. | reverse complement strand
TGCCGCTTCCCCAGATCTGCAGCTCGTCGCCGGGTTCGTCCTTCAGCGCCTGCACCGCCGCGATGACGTCGCCGGTCACGAGGCGAGCGGTGCCGGGGTGCTCGCCGCGCCAGGTGGCACCGGCCTGGCTGAGCGAGCTGGACACGACGTACTTGGGCAGCACGTTGATCGCCGTGGCAATGGGGTTGGCGGGGTCGGTCTGATCAGGCCAGTAGCCGCGGAAGATGCCGAACGTCCGGCGGCCGAGCAAGAACGCGCTGGCGTGGCTGGTGAGCTCGGTGACGAACTCGCCGACGGCCGGGTCGGGGAACGGCGCCTGCCAGCCGCCATGCGTGAAGGTGCCGCTGGGATCCTCCTCAGGTCCGCCGGGGGCCTGCATCACGCCGTCGAGGGTCAGGAACGTCTGAACGGTGAGCTTCATGTCAATGCAGACGGACCGGCGCACTGATTCTGAGCGCGTCTCCTGCCGCATCGCCACGGACATCCCCCGAGCTTGCCCGGCCGGTAAACGCGATGTATCGTGACAGTGGCAGTAGCGCCTGCCTGACTCCGAGCCGCGGCCGCCCACGCCGATCGCGACGCTTTAAGGACAAGGGTCACCGACTCGCGCCTAGGTCATCTTCATCCAGCCGGCCCGGGCTGCGTGGGATCTCGGGCCGCAGAACGGATGACCTCATGACCTCCGACCGGAAAGCGAAGAAGGCGACGCGTGCCCGCATGGCCGCGGCAGGCGAGCGGTACACCACGGCCCGCCGGAAAGCAGTTCCCGGCGCGGGAGCGCTCCCGGCCCCGATGACGGATCCGCCGGACATCGACCCTGGCGAGCACGCCATACGCACTGTGAGCTGGGGAGCTGTCAGCTTCCACCTCGTCCCCTACCAGGGCCGCTACTACGTCTGGCATTGCTGGCCTGGCAGCGCCGAGGTCTACCAGATGGGCAACGCGGCGGCGGGGCATGCCGTCCTCGACGCACGGCAGGCATTCTGCCTGCTCACTACGCCGTGGGATCAGCGGGCCGCGCACATCTTCCTGCCGCCAAGTCCGGGCAGCCCGCGGACCGGGTACGAGGCAGCGGTGGTCATCCTTGCCGAGGACGGCGGCACCTGGCTTGCCTGCCAGGACGGGACGGCCGGCGAGCCCGCCGCGCTCACGCTCGCCCGCTTCGATGACGTCAGCGCCGCGCTGACAGCCTTCGCTGATCATGCCAGCCAAGCTGCCGCCCGTGCCGAGCGAGTCGGCGACTTGGTCATGGCAACGGTTCTCAGCGATCATGGGGCGGCGGCCAGGGACGAGGCCGCACGGCCCTCACACCACAATCTGCCAGCGACCCGGCCGCCAGGCACTCGGCAGCCGGATACCCCGGTGAGAACGCACGCCACCTATGTCGTGGACGGCAGGCAGTACTCCCTCGTCAGCTACCGCGACACGGCGGGCGCTAACTGCGTCGCGGTCGATGTCAACGGTAACTGGGGACCGCCGCTGTCCGGCGTACCGGTCGGGGAACGGGACCTGCTAGGTGCCGGAGTCACGATGACCACCCGCGGAGAGGGCATCGCGGTGATCTACGGCCGGGCGCATGACAGCGTCACCGCGCTGTATGCGGTGATGAAGGACCGCAAGCGGATGGACTGGCCCGTCCATGACGACGCCGAAAGCGGGGAGCGCTACTTCGCCGTGATAGCCGACTGCGAAGCCGTGGCCGACATCGTCGCGACAGCTGCGGCAAGGAAAGCATCGCTTAAGCGATGCTTCCCGATCTGGTTCAGCAAGGCCAGCTAGCGCATGGCCGGTCCGCGCCCGGGGACATAACCGTGGCCGTTGAAGGGCTCCAGGTCACCGCCGCCGGACCAGCAGGATGCCGGCCGCGGCCACCACCAGCACGGCCACCGAAGCCGAGTACACCAGCGCCGTCGCCTGCAGGCCGAACTTCGTAGCTGCCACCCCGGCAATCAGCGCCGGAACGCTGAACGCGAGGTACCCCACGGCAAAGATGGCCGTCACCAGCCCAGCCCGCTGATCAGCCGCAGCCAGGGCCGCGATCATACGAAACGCCCCCTGAAAAGCCAGCCCGAAACCAGCTCCGGAAACCGCCGCGCCAACACCGAACGCGGCCGCCGTCGTCGTAGCGATCGCGCTGAACGTCACCGCCACCCCCGCCAGCAAGAGCACGCACCCCGCCAGCATCGCGGTCGGCGGCCCGATGGCGCGGAAGATAAGCGCCGTCGCGGCCCCTGTCCCGCAGAGCAGGAAGATCACCAGCCCGCCCCACACCAGGTTCCGCGAGTCCGTCGTCTCAGCGGCCAGCGACGGCCCCAAAGACAGGTACAAGCCGCCGAGTGACCACGTCGCGACCAGGCACGGAACGGCTCCGGCGAAGGCTCCCCGGGCCTGGCGCGGCACGGCCACCCGGGGCCGTACCGAGGCCAGCGCACCCGGATGCCTAACCCCGGGTTCTGGCATCGCCAGCACGGCGGGGATGCCGGCCACGGACACGACGAGCAGTGCCCACCAGATCAGGTGAGTCGGCGCCGGCGCGTACTGCACCAGCACGCTAGTCACCAGCGCGCCCACGGCCAGCCCCAGATTCGAGAACGTACTGGTCACCAGCGGCGCCCGCTGGCTACCAGCGGGCTGCAGATCAAGGAGCGCCGCCCCGGTCGGCCCGCTGGCCAGCCCGGTGGCCACGCCCTGCAGCGACCTCGCCAGGTACAGTTCCCCCGCACCGTGCGCCGCCAGGAACGCCACGCACCCGGCCACGCTGAACACCAGCGCCGTGATGATCATCGGAAGCCGGCCCAGGTAGTCCGACACCGACCCGAAGAACAGCAACGTGACCAGCAGGACGAGGACGTACACCGCGAATATGGCCGTCAGCGTCTCCGCCGAGAAGTGAAACTTCACCTGGTACACCGGGTACAGCGGCGACGCGGCCGCCGATGCGACGAACAGCATCAGGAACAGCAGGGCCAGGATCCAGAACCCGGCCGCACCCTTGACGGGCTTGCGATGTTCCAGCGCCACGACCCTCCCCGTGCTCCCGGCCGGCAGGGATCCCGGGTGCTCCTTCGTGATCTTCGCACGCCGCCGTCTGCCCCCCGGAAGTCAACCCCGGCCCGCGAGCCGCTGATCACCGTAAGCCGCCGATCACCGTCAGCCTGGGGACGTCCTCGACCAGGCGCCGGGTGTAGGGGTCGGCCGGGTGCTCCAGGATCTGCTCGACCGGACCCGACTCCGCCACCACCCCCTCGCGCAGGACCACTGCGGACTGGGCGATGCTGCGCACCAGGGCGAGGTTGTGGGTGATGAAGACCAGGGCCAGGTGCCGTTCGGACTGGATCCGGCGCAGCAGCTCCACGATGACCGCCTGCACCGAGACGTCCAGCGACGAGGTCACCTCGTCGCAGATCAGCAGCTCCGGCTCGACCGCCAGGGCCCGGGCGATCGCGACCCGCTGCCGCTCCCCGCCGGAGAGCTGGTCCGGATAGCAGGACAGGACATCCGGGGCCAGCGACACGTCTTGCAGCACGTCGGCCGTGCGCACCGGGCGCTCGCGGCGGGATAGGCCGGTGAGCTGCTGCAGCTGCTGGTCGATGATCTGGCTGACGGTCTTGCGCGGGTTGAGTGAGGTGTACGGGTTCTGGAAGATGTACTGGACCCGGCGCAGCACGGACTTGTCGCGCTGGCGGGCACCGTGGGTCAGGGAAGTGCCCTGGAAGGTGATCTCGCCGGTCCAGTTGCTGTGCAGCCCGGCGACGCAGCGGGCCAGCGTGGTCTTGCCCGAACCGGACTCGCCGACGACCGCGACGCAGGTGTGCGGCGGTACCTCGAGATCGATGCCGGACAGGACCGGCGTGCTGCCGTACCTGGCTGCCACCCCCCGGACGGACAGGACCGACGTTTCCGCCGGGACGAACAAGCCAGTCACCGGCAGGCGTTCGGGCCGGGTGGCCGGGATGTCCCGGGCCCGCAGGCAGCGCACCGAGCGGCTGGCCACGGTCAGCAGCTCGGGGGCCTCGGTGTGGCAGGCGTCGATGGCGTACTCGCAGCGCGCGGCGAACGAGCAGCCGTCGCCGCGGCGGCCGGGCCGCGGCTGCTGGCCGTCGATGCCGGTCAGCCGCTCGGCGCGCTCGGGTGACGGCACGGCCCCGAGCAGGCCGCGGGTGTACGGGTGCACCGGCTCGCCGAACAGCCGGGCCGTGGATCCGATCTCCACGACGCGTCCCGCGTACATGACCGCCACGTCGGACACCAGGCCGCTGACCACCGCCAGGTCGTGGCTCACGTAGACGGCCGCCACCCCGTAGGAACGGCACAGGCCGCGGACGGTCTCCAGGACGTGGCGCTGGGTGGAGACATCGAGGCCGGTCGTCGGCTCGTCCAGCACGATCAGCGACGGCCGGCACGCGAACGCCATTGCCAGCGCGATCCGCTGCTGCTGGCCCCCGGAGAGCTGGTGCGGATACCGGTGCAGCAGCTCCGGCGTGGGGTCCAGGTAGACCTCCCGCATGACCTCGGCCACCCGGTCACCAGCGTCACCAGCGTCTCCGGCATTGCCGACGACGTCGGCGTGGACCTGGAGCGCCTCCCGGACCTGGGTTCCCACCCGGAGCGTGGGGTTGAGCGCCGAGGACGGGTCCTGGGGCACGTAGCTGACCCGGGCGCCGCGCGCCGCCCGCAGGTCGCGCGGGTTCAGCGCCAGCAGGTCGGTTCCGTCCAGCAGGACCTGGCCCGCGGTGATGCTCAGCCCCCGGCGGGTGTGGCCGAGCAGGGCCAGGGCCACGGTGGTCTTGCCCGAGCCGGACTCGCCGACCAGGCCGAGCACCTGGCCGGCCTGGACGGCGAAGGAGACGTCGCGCACCACGTCGGGCCCGGACCGGCCCACCCGGACCTCCAGCCCGGTGACCTCCAGCCGGGCTTCCCGCCGGGCCGTCGGCGATGGCTGGGCCACGCGCCCTTCGACCTCGCTCATCCGCCCAGCTCCTGGCCGAGGTTGCCGATCAGCGCCGCTTCCTCGGGCCGGCGGTCGGCTCCGATCGCCACCCGCGCGAACGCGTCGGTGTAGGTGTTGATCCCGATCGTCAGCAGCGCGATCAGCGCGGCCGGGACGATGACCGCCCACGGGTTCTGCGACAGCCCGATCCGGTTCTCGTAGATCATCGTTCCCCAGGTCGCGGCCGGCGGCGCCTGCCCGAACCCGAGGAAGGCCAGGCCCGCGAAGATGGTGATCGAGTAGGTCAGCCGCAGCCCGGTCTCCACCATGAGCGGGCTGACCAGGTTGGGCAGGATCTCCTTGACCATGACCTTGCCCGGCCGCATCCCCTGCAGCTCGGCCGCCCTGACGAAGTCCCGCTCGGAGACATCGAGGGTCGCCGCGCGCAGCACCCGGGCCACCTGCGGGGCGTGCGAGACGCCCACCGTCAGCGTGATCAGCCAGAGCTTGGGCCCGAGCAGGCTCAGCAGCAGCAGCGCGAACACCACCTGGGGAAACGACAGGATCACGTCCGCCGACCGCATGATGATCCCGTCGCTGACGCCGCGCAGGTAGGCGGCGGAGACGCCGGCCAGCGCCCCGCCCGCGATCCCGATCGCGGTCGCGCACACGGCCATGACCAGCAGCACCCAGCCGCCGTCCAGCACCCGCGACAGCACGTCGCGCCCGAGGTAGTCGCCCCCGAGCCAGAACTGCCCCGAGGGCTTGCCGAACGCCAGGGTGACCAGCGCGGTCGCGGGCTGCGGGGCTACCAGCGGGCCGATGACGGCGGCCAGCACGACCACGGCCGCCATCGTGAGCCCGATCGCGCCGCGTGGCGTCCGCGCCGCCGTCAGCAGCGCCGACGCCCGCTCGCGGCGCCTGGCCCGGTGCCGCGGCCGGGACAGCGGGCGGGCTGACGGCACGACGGGAGCCTCCACGGTTACCTGGCGATCCGGCGCCGCGGCGTGGCCAGCAGCGCGATGACATCGGTCAAGATGTTCATGACCACGTAGAACGCGGCCAGCACGACCACGATGAACTGGATCGTCGGGATGTCGCGGCCGTTGACCGCCTCCACCAGCCCCTGGCCGATACCCGGGAAGTTGAAGACGTTCTCGACGATGACGATCCCGCCCGCCAGGTACAGGAAGCCGAGCCCGATGACCTGGATGGTGGGCGCGATTGCGTTAGGCAGCGCGTGCACGAGGACGATGCGCCACTCCGGCACGCCCTTCAGCTGCGCCATCTCCACGTAGTCCGACTCGAGCGCCTCGATCATGGCCGCCCGCATCATCCGCATGGTGTACGGCACGATCACGATCACGAGCGTGGCCACCGGCAGGATGAGCAGCTGCGGCTCGCTCCAGGCGTACGTGCCCGGGGCCAGCAGCGAGACGCCTGGCAAGACGTGGAAGACGACGGTGGCGAGCAAGATGATCAGGCCGATGGCGACGACGAACTCGGGCAGCGATGTCGCGGCCAGCAGCACGACCGACGAGATGCGATCGAACCAGCCGTCCTTGCGCAGGGCGGCGAAGGCGCCCAGCGCCACGCCCAGGAACGAGCCGATCACCCCGGTGACGAGGACCAGGATGGCGGAGTTGACCAGCCTCGGCTCCACCAGGCTCCACACCGACTGGCTGTTGACGAGGGAGTTGCCCAGCCTGCCCTCGAACAGGCCGGAGATCCAGGTCCAGTACTGATCGAAGAGGCCGCGGTTCAGGTGCAGCTGGTTCTCCAGCGCCCGCACGCGCACCGGGCTGGCGTTTCGCCCGAGTATCGCGAAGGCGGCGTTACCGGGCAGCACCTCGGTGGCCACGAACACCACCACCGAGACCAGGAACAGGGTGAGCACCCCAAAGGCAAGCCTCCGGCGGACCAAACGGGCGATCGGATTCCCCACGCGAACGCCCGCCGCCACCGTGGAGGGATCCGCTACGACAGCCACGGCCGGCTCAGCCAGCGGAACACGAGGATGTCCGGCTCCTCGAGGCTCGGGGCATCACGTAGTCGGTTCCTTCCGTCGAGCGGGACCGGCACAGACGGTGAACGTTAGCTCATTTGTGCCTATTTCTACCGTACGGGGGCGCTGCGGGCCCGGCAATCCTGGCATGCCCGCCGCCAGGCCCGGTAACCCCGCCCGGAGTGCTCGCCGTCCGGGCTGCGTCGGCTCCGCAGTTGTGACGACCGACACCGTCGGCCCAGCACCAAGCCCCCACCACCGAACGAGTGATGCGCGAGCACCCCTCACCCTCATCCGCATCGCGCATCAGCTCGCTCCGGCTGTGTTCCCGTCATTGCGACAGCGGCGCGAGCTCCTTGAGCAGGTCGTCCAGCGACCGCGCCGGCCGGCCAGTGAGCCGGGGGACGGTGTCGCTGACCTGGGCGGCATAGCCGTCGGTCCCCGACCGGCGGTAGTCCTGGTACAGCCCGGTGAGCGCGGCGGCGAACCACTCGGTCAGCCCGGCGCCGAGGAGCGCCTGGCGGACCGCGTCATCGGGTACGTCGGCGTAGCTGACGGGGCGGCCCAGCGCGCCGGTCAGCTTGGCCGCGACGTCGGCGTAGGACAAGGCCTCCGGCCCGGTGACGTCGTAATGCGCGCCGGCCTGCCCGGGCCTGGTCAGGGCGACGGCGGCCACGGCCGCCACGTCGCGGGTATCGACCATGCTGATCCGCGCCTGGCCGGCGTCGGCGTAGAAGGTCCCTGACTCGTCGATCGATCCGATCGTCGATTCGGGGACGTTCTGGAGGAACAGGTTCGGCCGCACGATCACGCAGGGGAGCCCGGAGTCCTCGAGGTAGCGGTCGCAGCTGGTGTGCGCGCTGATGAATTCCGCCGGCGTCTCCCGGTCGGCGCCCAGGATCGAGCTGCGCACCAGCAGCTGCACCTGGGTCCGGCGGGCGGCGTCGATGGCGTTGCGGTGCCAGCCGACCGCGTCCGGGTGCGGGCTGGACAGCAAGAACACCTTCTCGACGCCCGCCATCGCCGTGACCAGCGAGCCCTCGTCGGCGAGGTCGCCGGTGACGGTCTCGGCCGCCGCGGGCTGGCCGTCCGCGGGCTGGCCGTCCGCGGCCTCACCCGCGCGGACCAGGGCCCGGACTTGCTCGCCCCGGTCCAGCAACTCCGTGATCAGCGCGGCGCCGATCTTGCTGCGTCCCCCGATGACAAGGATCAATGTCCCTCCTGCGTTCGCCCCGTGCCGTTCGGAATCCGGCCTGCGTCCCAACCTGGGGTACCGGGCTGAAGCCGATCAAGGGGCGATCGCTGATCGGATTGATTAGGATCGTTAATTGATGTGGCGTGACCTGGAACTACGTGAGCTGCGGATCTTCCTCGTGCTGGCCGACGAGCTGCACTTCGGCCGGACGGCCGAGCGGCTGCGCATCTCCCAGCCGGGGGTGAGCGAGGCCGTGCGGGTCCTGGAATCCCGGCTCGGCGTCAAGGTCTTCGACCGGACCAGCCGCCGGGTCAGCCTCACGCCCGCGGGCGTGGCGCTCAGGGACGATCTGGTGCCCGCGCTCGCGGCCCTGGACCGCGCTCTGGCCCAGACCAGCGACCTGTCCCGGACCGTGCGCGGGCTGCTCCGCGTCGGCTTCGTCCTGACCACCGAGGGCCCGGCCCTCAACCGGCTCGTCTCGGTGTTCCAGGCGCGCTACCCGGCCTGCGAGGTCCGGCTCACCGAGGTCGAGACCTTCGACGCCTACCGGCCGCTGCGCCGGGGCGACATCGACGTCCTGTGCAACTGGCTCGCCGTCGACGAGCCGGACCTCACCGCGGGCGTCACGTTCGCCTGTTACCAGCGGGCCCTCGCCGTGGCCGCCACCCACCGGCTGGCCGCGCAGGCCGCGGTCTCCGTCGAGGAACTGGCCGGCGAGGAGGTTGCGCTGCTCCCGCCGTCCACCCCGCCCGCCGTCTATGACCTGCTGATACCTCCGCGCACGCCGTCAGGACGCCCGATCCGCCGCACTCAGCCCGCGCAGACGGTCAACGAGGTCCTGTCGCTGGTCGCCCGGGGGCGCATCGTCCATCCCACCAGCTCCACCATCCCCATCTTCGACCGCACCGACGTGATCCTCGTCGCCATCGACGGCTTGCCCCCGCTCCCGCTCGGCCTGGTCTGGTGCACGAGCCGCGAGAACCCGCGCATCCGCGCCCTGAACGAGGTCGCCCGTTCGCTGGCGGCACCGGATCCGGCATGATCGCCTCATGACGATCCGGGTGCCGTTTTACGTCGTGGACGTCTTCGCGAGCCAGCCGCTGTCCGGCAGCCCGCTGCCGCTGCTGCCCGACGCCGACGACCTGGACCAGGCCCAGCTGGCCGCCATCGCCCGCGAGTTCAGCCAGCCCGAGACCACGTTCCTGCTGCGCCCGTCGCTGCCCGGGGCGACCGTGCGGATACGGAGCTTCACCCCGGCCGGCGCCGAAGTCGGCGGAGCCGGACACAACGCCCTCGGCGCCTGGGTGTGGCTGGAGGCGGCCGGCCGCATCGCCCCCGGCGGCACTCTGGCCCAGGAGATCGGCGGCCTGGTGCTGCCGGTCGAGGTCATCCGCCCGCCCGGGCAGCCCGCCGTGATCTGGATGGACCAGTCACCGCCGCGGTTCGGCGCGACGGCCGGCGACCGGCCCGCGCTCGCGGCCGCCCTGGGACTGGCCGGACCGGACCTGGCCGCGGGCGAGCCCGCCCAGGTGGTGTCCACCGGCGCCGCCCACCTGATGGTCCCGGCCCGCGACCGGGCGGCAGTCGACCGGGCTGCGCCCGACCCGGCGCGGCTCAGGGCGCTGCTGCACCAGGCCGGCGGCGAGGGCTGCTACCTGTACAGCCGCGATCCCGCCGCCGCGGACGCCGTCGCCTACGCCCGGTTCTTCAACCCCACGATGGGCATCGCCGAAGACCCCGCGACCGGGTCCGCGGCCGGCCCGCTCGCGGCCCGGCTCGCCGCCGCGGGCCAGATCCCCCGCGCGGCCACCGTCGTGATCGAGCAAGGCCACGCGCTCGGACGGCCCAGCCGGATCCAGGTCGATATCTCCGGCCCGCGCATCCGCGTCGGCGGCTCCGGCCTGGTGGTCGCCGAAGGAACCCTGACCCTCGCGTAACCACGCCCGCGAGGCTCAGGGCACGTGCGGTTCTGGATGGCTCGCCAGGTACCGGCTGGCCTCCTCGTCGTCAATGAGCGAGTTGTCCGCCAGGCACTGGACGGCGCGCCGCCGGGCACGGGCATCGCGAAAGGCGTACCACGTCGGCAGCAGGTCCGGGTACTCCTCGTGGAGCTCGTCCTTGAACCGGCGAAAGGCCCCCTTGCCCTGGATGGCCCGGACCAGCCTGCGTCCCGCCCGTTCATCGGTCACCGCCTCGGCGAAGTCCGCCATGTCCTGGTACCAGACCCAGGACGGCAGGGGACCGATGCCGATCAGGTCCAGGTCGTCGAGGTCGACTGGTGTCTGCCCGTCGATGCCGGTATCGGACGTCCAGAACACCACCTCCCCGGTCTGCGGGTTGATCAGCCAGCAGTGGTCGTAGTCGGTCTGGTCAGCCAGCGCGTCAGCGATCTCCTCAAGATCCAGGCTCTTCAGTTCAAGCACGGAGCCAGGATAATCCGGCACCGGAGCTTTGCCCTCGATACGCTCCCTCGCAGGGGCGGCGCGAGCGCGAGGCGTTCGGAGCCACTAGCGCGTCGCGCGCGACCGCGCCGTAGCTCCAGGTCCGGACCTCGCCTGCGAACGGATGCCAGGTCAGGAACGGGGCCGCGGGACCGGCGGCCGCCCGCGAGGACAGCATCCGCCAGGCGTCCAGCCCCGTGAACAGATGCTGCGCGGGCAGCGGGTAACGAGTCCCCGGCGCCATCACGGGATACTCACGGCGATCTCGCCGCCGAGCCGGAACCCGGCGGCGAGGCCGAGGTTGTCCCCGCTCCAGAAACTCCCCGGGTCGTACCACCCCGGCCGCCGCCCGTCCGGCAGCAGCCCCATGGCCTGGTACGTCGCGGCCAGCACCTGCGCACAGTAAGCCGTCTCCGGGTCGGCCCCGGGAGGCTGCGGCCGGCCGGCCGGGCGAGCCGGCCGCAACGCCGGCACCCGGCCCCCTAGCCAGCGCGAGGCGAGCTGGGCGGTGGAGGGGAACGGCGTGCCGTCCAGCCGCGCGATCGTCCGCAGTACCGCCTGCTCCATCTCCCCGGTCACCGAAGGATCCAGCTGGCGCAGCCAGGCCCGCTGACCGTACCGGCCGGCCCACACCAGAACCGCCTCGCGCAGGTCATGCAGCTGGACGCCGCGATGGCGGGCCCCGGTCCACACGTCCGGCAGGGAGCGGCCGAGTTCGGCGTGCCACATCAGCGGCGGCAGGTCCTCGATGGCCACCGCCATGCCCACGTGGTTCACCGGGGTGTTCGTCGCCACCTGGATCGCGCGGTCTGCCACGGTATGCCCGCGGAACAGCCAAACGTCCCCGGTGCGCGCCAGGTCCACCGCCTTGTCCAGGGTGATGCTCGCCGTCGCCACGGTCTAACCTAAGCAGATGCGCTGGCAGAAAGTGCTGGGTGTGGCGGCCTTCGCGGGCGTGGCCGCCACCGGGGCCGTGATCATCCGCGACCAGCGGCGCCGCCGCGCCTACACCCCCGAGCAAGTCAGGGACCGCCTGCACGCCCGCCTGTGCCGGGCGCCCCGCGAGTCCCAGGAATAAGAGGTATCTGGGTCCGCTCCGTCCCCGCCTAGTCCGTGCCGGCTTCCATCGCGGCCTGGTCGAGGAGCTCGCCCTCGGGGATCGCGCCCCGGGAGGCGATCGCCTCGGCGCCGCCTTCGGCCATCGCGCCGATCAGCCCGGTCGGGGCCGTGGGCGCGATCGGGGTCAGCGCCGGGTGCGCGCTGCCGATCATGCCCAGGCCCGCGTAGTGCTCCAGCTTGGCGCGGGAGTCGGCGATGTCGAGGTTGCGCATGGTCAGCTGGCCGATCCGGTCGGTCGGCCCGAACGCGGAGTCCTCGATCCGTTCCATCGAGAGCTTGTCCGGGTGGTAGCTGAAGGCCGGCCCGGAGGAGTCCAGGATGGAGTAGTCCTCGCCCCGGCGCAGCCGCAGGGTGACCTCACCGGTGATCGCCGTCCCCACCCAGCGCTGCAGCGACTCGCGCAGCATCAGCGCCTGCGGGTCGAGCCAGCGGCCCTCGTACATCAGCCGGCCGAGCCGCCGGCCCTCGGTGTGGTAGCTGGCGAGGGTGTCCTCGTTGTGGACCGCGTTGACCAGCCGCTCGTACGCCGCGTGCAGCAGCGCCATGCCCGGGGCCTCGTAGATGCCGCGGCTCTTCGCCTCGATCACCCGGTTCTCGATCTGGTCGGACATGCCCAGACCATGCCGGCCGCCGACGGCGTTGGCCTCCAGGACCAGGTCGACGGCGGAGGCGAACTCCT
>JAJKHX010000209.1 GCA_021154785.1 Nocardiopsis sp. | reverse complement strand
CGACCGGGGTGAAGCCCAGGCCTTCGAGGAGGGCGACGGTGCGGGGGGCGGCGGCGGAGATCAGCACCCGGTCGCCGCCCAGCGGGACGACATGGCAGCCGGCCTCCTCGGTGACCGGGCGCACGGCCGGGAACAGGCCGGCCGGGACCAGGTCGGGCAGCAGCAGGAAGGTGCCGTCGGGCAGCGCGGTCACCGCCGACTTCAGGTGCAGCACCGCGCCCAGCGGGACGGCGATCACGGTGCGGCCGAGCGGGGTCAGCAGCGCCCGTAGCTGGCGGATGCCCTCGCCGTTGGTCCGGCCGCCGCGGCCGACGTAGACCGCCTGGCCGGCCTGGAGCACGTCGCCGCCGTCCAGGGTTCCGGGCGCCTCGATGCGGACGGTGCGCAGGCCCAGCGACGCCACGACCGGAGCGACGCCGTCGACCTCGGGCCGCCGCTGCGGCGCACCCGGCCGGGTCAGCACGGCCAGGTCGCCGCAGACCACCACGGTGTCCTCCACGAAGACCGAGTCCGGGCAGTCCTCGGCTTCCGGCACGCGGGTGATGGCCCAGCCGCTGCCCTCCAGGGCGGCGGCGTAGGCCGCGTGCTGCCATCCGGCCAGGTCCAGGTCCACCGGGCTGCGGCTGATGTGGGTGACGATGCCCTCGGCCAGCCTCCGGCTCGGGAAGCGGACCACGCTGGTGCCGTTCATCGCTCTATTTTGTGCTACGCCCTCAGCCGCCGATCATCGACCTGGCGTTGAAGTCGGGGAAGCCGAGGAACTGCCGCATCTCGTCGGCGACCCGCTGGATCCGCACCGCGTCGACCGGCCCGACCGGGTAGCTGTCCAGCGCCATCACCGCCGCGGTGACCGGGGTGACGCCGAGTGGCTTGGGCAGCGCCTCCATCGCCTGCTCGACGGCCGACCGGCTGGTGTCCGCGATCCGCTGGCCCTGCTCGAACGCGGTGCGGAAGGCGGCCAGCGTCTTGGGGTGCCGCGCCGCCCACTGGCGGGTGGCGGCACAGCCCTGCACCGGGAACGCGGAGGTGGCGCCCTGGTCCAGGTCGGCCAGCGGGGTGACGCCCATGGACTGCTCGGCCTGGCTGGCGAACGGCTCGGGCAGCACCGCCACGTCGACCTTGCCGGCCTTGAGCATCGCCGCCATCTCCGGCAGCGGGTAGTAGGCGAAGTGCGCCGCCGACGCGCGCAGCCCGTGATCGGTCATCACCGAGGCGGCCAGCAGGTACAGGATGTTCCCCGGCGCGTTCACGCCGATGACCTGGCCGCGCAGGTCGGCCAGCGTCCGGATGCGCGAGCCCGGCATCACGTACAGGCCCTGGGCGCCGGGATCCATCACCGAGCCTTCGGCGAAGATGTCCAGGTTGGCGGCGACCATGGCGTCGCTGGCGGAGGCTGACCGCTTGCCCTCGTCGTAGTTCTCCTGCGCCTGGATGTAGCTGACATAGTTGCCGCAGGAGATGTCGACGCGGTCGCTCGCCTGACCGAGGGCCTGGGCGTTGATGACCGTCGCGGAGCTGACCGCGGGCTTGAACCTGACGTGCAGGCCCTGCGCCGTGAACAGGCCCTGGTGCAGGGCGACGAAGAAGCCGGCCGAGTCGGCCGCGGGCACCACCGCGACGTTCAGGTCGGGCTGCTCGACGTCGGCCCGGGCTCCCCCGCCGGAACCTCGCGGCAGGAACAAGATGGCCAGGACGATGACGGCGGCCGCGGCGCCAACGATCTGCGCGACCCGGACCGCCCGGATGAACCTGCGTGGCATCGCTGGATCCTCTCTTCAGGCGCGCGGGCCTGACGGGGAACGGTGATGCCGCGGTCACCGGAAAGGAAGAAGAAAAAGGGCACGGACGTGCCGGTGCTGACTTGCACGGAAAATAGTTCTGCAAGTTGCAGTCGGAGACATCGGTCAGCTGACCGATTTCGGAGTGATTCGAGGTACCCCGGGCGGGGCCCTGACCAGGCAGAACTAGTCAGGTGGTACTAGTCAGGCAGCGCCGGCGCGGGCGGTGGTGACGGCGAGGGTGGTGAAGCCCATGGTGAAGGTGCCGCCGGCCGCGTCGATGGCGGCGCCGATGCCCGCCAGCAGTTTCCGCTGGTCGGCGGGCGGTATCTGGCTGTGGCCGCCGAAGGTGGGCACCTGTTCCAGCCACTCGCCGCGGGTGTAGGGGCGGCTCCACTCGAAGTACCACCGCCCGGGTTCGCCGAACGCGCCCGCCTGCCGCATTCCGTCGGCCGCCTGGTCGCCGATCTTCTCGTAGATGTCCAGCAGCGGCCGGTCCCAGACGTTGGCCGGCAAGTCCGGGAGCACGCGGCGGTAGACCGCGGCAAAGGCCTGGCCGAGCTCGGCCGGAGGCTGGAAGACGTTCCAGAACACCGCGAACCGCCCGCCGGGACGCAGGGCCGGCGCCGCCCGGGCCGCGCCGGCGACCGGGTCGACCCAGTGCCAGGCCTGCCCGGCGACGACCGCGCCGAAGGCGCGGCCGGCCGGATCCCAGGTCTCGAACGTGGCCACCTCGACCTCGAGCCCGCGCTCGCGCGCCTGGCCGGCCATCCGCTCGTCGGGATCGACGCCCAGAACCTCGCAGCCGGCCGCCTGGAACTGCCGGGCCACGATGCCGGTGCCGCAGCCGACGTCCAGGACGGTCACCGGGCCGGGACCCGGGCTGGCCGCCACGATCCGCTCGACCAGCGCGCCGGGATAGCCAGGGCGGGCCCGGTCGTAACGGCTGGCGTTCGTGCCGAAGGACTCCGCGACCTCGC
This sequence comes from Nocardiopsis sp., assembly GCA_021154785.1. Taxonomy (GTDB): domain Bacteria; phylum Actinomycetota; class Actinomycetes; order Streptosporangiales; family Streptosporangiaceae; genus Palsa-504. Next base: position 3,616 of record JAJKHX010000209.1, on the reverse strand, counting down.
GGGCCTGATGCGATTCAGGCCCGGAAGGACGCGTCCGGGCGGGAGGTACGGCAGCCATGTCCTCACCGTAAACGGGGGCGCGCCTCGTATCGAGCCGTTTCGCGGGCGGCGAAGGACCGCGGCGCCGGCGTTTCCGCGGAAACGCCGGCCTCAGAGCGGGAGCAGGTCGGGGCGCTTGGGCGGGACCCCGTCGCCGCTGGAGCCGCCGCTGACGCGACGGCGCAGCCACGGGCCCGCGTACTCCCGGACCCAGCGGGCGTCCCGGCGGCGGGCGGCTGCCCACGGGGGGCTGAGTCGCGGGGACCGGCCCGGCTGAGCCGCCGGCGGCCGGGCGGGTGGCGGCAGCCAGGTCTCCTCGGTGACGCCGATGCCCAGGATCTCGCAGGTGCGCCGGGCCACCTGCTGGTGGCCCTGGGTGGTAAGGTGCAGCCGGTCCGGGCTCCAGAGGCGGACGTCCTTCAGCGCCCGCATGGACCACAGGTCGACGAGATCGCAGCCGTAGCCGTCGGCGATGCCGCGCAGGTGCATGTTGTAGGCGGCGATCCGGCCGCGCAGCAGCCGGATGACCGGGAAGATGCGCGGATCGAAGCCGGTGAAGATGAGCACCCGGCAGCCCGCCGCCTGCAGCTTGGCCACGGCCCGCTCGAAGTCCGCGGCCAGGTCGTCCACGTCGGACCCGCGCAGGATGTCGTTGCCGCCGGCGGCCAGGCTGACCAGGTCCGGAGCCAGCTCGACGGTCCGGGGGACCTGCTCGGCGATCACCTGGGCGAGCAGCTTCCCGCGGATGGCCAGGTTGGCGTACCGGAAATCAGCCCGCTGGGCGGCCAGGGCGGCGGCCACCATGTCGGCCCAGCCGCGGTATTCGCCGCCCGGAGCCTGGTCTTGGAGCCCTTCGGTGAAGCTGTCACCGATCGCCACGAACGTATCTATTTCGGACACAGGGTTACTTTTAGGCATCATCTCTATGATGCCATCCCGGAACGAGGGGCGGATCGAGGCAGGGCAGAGCAGACTAGGCGGATGCGATTCGGTCGCCGGGCTCTGGGCCGCTCCGTTCTGGCCGCCGCCGTGCTGGCCGCGGCGGCGAGCTGTTCCGGCTCACCGGGAAACGGGACGGGCGGAACCGGCACGTCGTCCGGGCCTGCGCCGTCGGCCCGGACGCTGAGCCCGCAGGCCTCCGGCGGGAGCCGCGGGGCCCCTCCCGCCGCGGCCTGGCCCACCTTCGGGCGGGACTTCGCCCGCAGCGGGGTCGCCCCCGGGGTGGCCCCGGCCGGCGGTTCCGGTTCGCTCCGGGTCGGCTGGCGGGTCCACCTGGACGGCGCCGTCTACGGGCAGCCGCTGCTGGTCGGCGGCATGGCCATCGCGGCGACGGAAAACGACTCGCTGTACGCGCTCGACCAGGCGACCGGCAAGGTCCTGTGGCGGACGCACGTCGGTACCCCGGTGCCGCTGGCCCAGCTGCCGTGCGGCAACATCGACCCGCTCGGCATCACCGGCACTCCGGTCTACGACGCCAGCCGCGGAATCGTCTACGCCGTGGCGGAGACCACCGGCTACCACCACGTGCTGGCCGGGATCTCGGTCACCGACGGCCGCCTCCGGGTGGAGCGCGACATCCCCACCCCGGACGGGCAGCCGCGGTACGACCAGCAGCGGCCCGCGCTCACGCTTCAGGGCGGCCGGGTCTACGTGGCGTTCGGCGGGCTGGCCGGGGACTGCGGGCCCTACCGGGGCTCCGTGGTGGGCATCAGTGTCAGCGGCGGCGGACCGGTGACCTCCTACCTGGTGCCGACCCCGCGCGAAGGGGCCATCTGGGCGCCCGGGGGGCCGGTCACCGGCCCGGACGGCACCCTTTACGTCAGCGTGGGCAACGGCTCGGAGACCAGCACCAGCTTCGATGACAGCGACTCGGTGACCGCCCTGTCCCCGGGCTTGCACCGGACCGGTGTCTTCGCGCCGTCCAGCTGGCGTCACGACAACGACAACGACCTCGACCTCGGCTCCACCCAGCCAGCCCTGCTGCCGGACGGGATGCTGCTCGCGGACGGCAAGAGCGGCACCGCCTACCTGGTCAGCTCGGCCCATCTGGGCGGCGTCGGCGGGCAGGTCGACCAGGCCCAGGTCTGTCCCGCGTTCGGCACGGCCGCAGTGCAGGGCAGCACCGTGTACGAGCCGTGCGAGCAGGGCGGGCTGGCGGCAGTCAGCACCGCGGGCAGCAAGATCCGGGTGAAGTGGCGCGGTCCGGAGAACGCCTGGGGCTCCCCGGTGGTCGGCGGCGGGGCGGTCTGGGTCACCGACTGGAAAGCGGGCACGCTGTACGAGCTCGACCAGGCCACCGGCGGGATCCGGGCCTCGCTGGGCACGGGCACGCCGCTGCCGCACTTCTCGTCGATGTCGATGGCCGGCAGCCGCGCCTACCTGGGCACCATGGACGGAGTCGTCTCAGTCAGCGGCGTCTGACGGCACACTAGGGAGATGGCCTCTGCGAGCTACATCGACCCGCCCGTGCCCTCCTTTCTGTTCGACCTCGACGGGACGCTGATCGACAGCGTCTACCAGCACGTCATCGCGTGGCGGACGGCGCTGACCCGGATCGGCATCGACCTGTCGGTGTGGCGGATCCACCGGCGGATCGGGATGAGCGGCGGGCTGTTCGTGTCCGCGCTGCTGCGGGAGACGGGCCGGTCGCTGTCCCGGGAGGACATCGAGGAGCTGCAACTGGCGCACGCGGCCGAGTACCGCGCGCAGATGGACTCGGTCACGGCGCTGCCGGGGGCGCGCGAGCTGCTGACCACGCTCACCGCCGCGGGCGTCCGGTGGGCCATCGCGACCAGCGGGCGGGCGGCGACGGCCCGGCCGGCGCTGAAGTTGCTCGGGCTGCCGGAGGACACCCCGATGATCACCCGGGACCTGGTCCGGCACGCCAAGCCGGACCCCGACCTGTTCCTGGCCGCGGCCGCCGAGCTCGGCGTGGACCCCCGGTACGCGATGGTGGTCGGCGACAGCGTGTGGGACCTGCTCGCGGCACGCCGGGCCGGGGCGCTCGGGGTCGGGCTGATGTCCGGCGGGTACGGCCGGGAGGAACTCGAGCGGGCCGGGGCGTACCGGGTCTACGCCGACCCGGCCGAGATGCTCGAGCGGATCGACGAGCTCGGCGTCCGCGGTGACTAAATTGTTCTGGTGCAGAGTTGAGCGGCACCGCGCGGATAGACGTTAAATGGAGGGGTAAGCGTTCGCCGGGTGCCGCTTAAAGGAATATGGCGCCCGGTGGTGTTCGGGAGGCGAGTTGCGGTGTCCGCGGTACGTCGGATCATTGTTGGCGTGCATGGGTCTCTAGGGAGTCTGCAAGCGCTGCGGTACGCGGCGGACGAGGCCAGGGACCGGAGCGTCCCGCTGCTGGCCGTCACCGCCTGGGTCCCGCCCGGGGGCGATCTGGCCGAGCGCCGGAACTCCTCGCCCTACCTGCGCAAGCTCTGGCGCGAGGCGGCCTGGGAGCGGCTGTGGGCCGCGTTCGACGCCGGCCTGGGCGGAGTCCCCGCCGACCTGGAGGTGGAGTCGCTGGCCGTCCGCGGCGAGACCGGGCCGGTGCTGGTCGAGGCGGCCGGCCGGCCGGATG
>JAJKHX010000208.1 GCA_021154785.1 Nocardiopsis sp. | reverse complement strand
CTGGCCCTGATGGCGGTGGCCGCGTTCCTGTCCGGCCGGCTGACCTAGAGCTGCTGCCAGGGTTAACGACCCGCACGCACCCGCGCCCCTTGGCGGCGCGCCGCCGGTCAGGTCCTGATGCAGGTGTAGGCGCCGTAGAGGCGGCCTTCGAACTCCGCGGCGACGATCTCGAAGCCGGCCGCGGCGAGCATCGGCTCGAGCAGCCAGCGGAAGGTGCTGAACTCGGTGCGGATGTGCTCGGCGTAGTCCTCGCCGGTGTACCCCTCGGCCGGGTCGGCGGCGGCGTACCGGAACCACTCCCGGAACACGTCCTCGGTCTCGGCGGGACGGAAGTCGTAGATCAGGTCACGCAGCCGCAGCACCCCGCCGGGCCGCAGCATCCGCGCGATCCGGTCCAGGGCCAGCGCCTTCCAGAAGTCGGGCAGCTGGTGCAGGGCATGGCGGGTGTAGACCCCGTCGGCCGGCGGCCCGGCGTGCTGGTAGCTCAGGAAGCCCGCGCGCACGCAGTCCAGGTTTTTCAGCCCTTGGCCGGCGGCCCGCTCGCGCAGCAGGGCCAGCATGGCGGGCGAGACGTCCACCGCCGTCACCTGACCGAACCGGCGGGCCGCCGCCAGCGCGAACTGCCCGGTACCGGTGCCCAGGTCCACGACCGACGAATCCGCGCCGAGACCCTGGGCCGTGAAGGCGTCCAGGTCACCGGCCGGATCCGGGTAACCCTGCTTGCGGTCGAAGCCGGCCACGAAGGCGGCGTCGAGGTGCTCGGGTCCCGCGTACGCCAGCTCGTCGATCATCCATGACTCAGTCACCAAGCCATTGTCCCCGGCATGGCAACTCGTTTCCGGGCTTGGCGCCTTGGTGACGGGGGCCTCGGGGCTGGATGAGGCGGGTGCTTGCGGTGCTGGCGCCAGATAGTTCATTTTCGTATAATCCATTTCCGTGATATCCGAAAATGAAATACCTGGCGTAGTGCTCGCGCTGCAGCGGGCCACGCACCACACGCTGCACGCGCTGAGCGCCGCGCTGGCCGACCTGAACCTGTCGGCGGCGGAGATCAACGCGCTGGCCAACCTGGGCGAGGGCGGGACGCTCAGCGTCCGCCAGCTCAGCGAGCGGACCGGCACCCGGGCCAGCACCCTGACCGGGCTGCTGGACCGGCTGGAGAACCGCGGTTACCTGGTGCGGGAGCTGGACCCGTCCGACCGCCGATCGTTCCGGCTGCCGCTCACCGACCTGGGTCAGGAGGTGGCCGCCCGGGCGCTCACCGCCGTCGCGGACCTCGAACGGGAGGCGCTGGCACGGCTGGACGCGACCTGGCTGGCCGGGTACCACGCCGTCATCACCGCCCTGCAGGAGGCCTGCTGATGCCGCACCAGGGACCGGCCGACGCCGAACTGGCCGCCATCATGGCGGAGATCACCGGCCCGGACGGGGAGTTCCGGCACCGCCAGCACATCAACCTCGCCTTCCTGGCCGTGCGGCGGTACGGCAGGGCGGCGGCGGTCACCAGGATCTGCGACTGGATCCAGCAGATCGCCGCCTACGCGCGGGCGCCGCAGAAGTACCACCACACGGTCTCGCGGGCCTGGGTCGAAATCGTCGCCCACCACGTCGAGGCCGACCCGGATTGCGCGGACTTCGGCACCTTCGCCGCGCGGCATCCCGTGCTCCTCGACAAACGCCTGCTGAGCAGGCACTACCGGTCCTCGACGCTGGCGGCCCCCGCCGCACGGCACGGCTGGGCCGAGCCGGATCTCCTGCCGTTTCCCTGGTCGCCCGGTCAGGACAGCAGGGCAGGCTGATCGATCACCCACCGCCAGCTTCCGCCCGGCTGGCGCCGGGCCACCTCGACCGGTGGCCACCCGCCCCGGCGAGACGGCCAGCACCGCGCCTGGTTCGTACAGCTTCACCAGCCCTTTACGTCTCCCGCGTCGGCTCGCTCCAGGAAGAACGTGCCGAGATCTTCCGGCTGCCAGGCGAGCGCCCGTTCCGTCTGTCATCCGCGGCGGCTCGAGCAGGGCGACTGCTCAGCGGCGCTGGTAGTGCACGCCCCAGCGCGCCGTCAGGCAGCGACGTCAGCTCCCCCCGCGTACTCGTGGCCTGACTGCCCTCGGGGCTTGTCTGACCGTCGCTAAGGCTCCCCCGCGGTACCGCTGACCGACAGCCAGCGGCATCTTGCTGTTATCACAGCTGACTGCATGATCGCGGGCAGTTGTGGCCGTATAGCCGCCACAACTGCCCGCGATCATGAAACCCGGCCGCGACCGGCTAGCGGCATTGCCCCATGGCAGGATGGGCGGGTGGATTGCGTCCTGCGGACCGCTTCGCCGGAGGATGCGGGTGATCTCGTGGCGCTCTGGCGGGAGGCGGCCGAGAACAGCGGCCGGCCGCCCGACACCGCCGACGCGGTGACCGCGTTGCTCGGCCGCGATCCGGAGGCGGTGATACTCGCCGAGCATGACGGCGTGCTGATCGGATCGGTCATCGCGGGCTGGGACGGCTGGCGGTATCACCTGTACCGGCTGGCGGTGCGGCCCGGCTGGCGCCGGCGGGGCGTCGGGGCGGCGCTGCTGAGCGCGGCGGAGCGCAGGCTGTGGGATCTCGGCGCTACGCGGATCGACGCCATGGTCCTTGATGACAACGACCTCGGCCAGAACCTGTGGCGGGCCAGCGGTTACCGGCGGCAGGACGACTGGCGTCGCTGGGTGAAGATGCTGTTAGGCGCCGCCCGGCCTCTTACTGGCCGGGCTCGCGACGGCTGGAGCGGCGCAGGCGCATCGCCGCCAGCGCTGACGTGGCCATGGTCGCCATACGGCGGCTGACCGGCGGCTTCGCTGAGGGCTCCGGCGTGGAAGACTCTGGCGCGGAGGGCTCTGGCGCGGAGGACTGAGGTACGGGGGACTGAGGTACGGAGGGCCGGGGCCCGGAGGCCGGGATACCCGGGATCGGGCCGTCAGCGGTCGGCGGTTCCGTGACGCGGGGTGCGGGCGCCGCGGCCGACTCGGGCCCGGCAGACACGGCGGGCGACGGGACCGCCTGGGACGGCGGGGTGGGCTGGCGGGCGAGAATCCACCGGGCCTCGGCGGGAATGCGGGCCGGAGGATCAGCCGGGATGCGGGCCGGAGGATCGGCCGGGATGCGGGCCGAGGGAGCCTCCAGCCTGCTGGCCGCCGGCTCAGCCGGCGTACGGGACAGCGGTTCGGCCGGGCGGTTCGGTGACGGCGGGCCCGGAAGCGACGGGCTGGGGTGGGCGCCACTCCAGGTGCGCTTCAGGATCAGCTGGGTGGGGTTCTCGTTGGTCTCCTCTTTCCGCCGGGAGGCGCTCGTCAGCCGGTCAAGCAGCTGCCGGGCGGTCGGGCGGGTCTGCGGGTCCTTGATCAGGGCGTCTTCCACCAGCGGGCGCAGCGAATCCGGGACCATGCCGATGTCGGGGTCACCGTACATGATCTTGTAGAGGATGGAGTGGGTGCTCCCGGCGCCGAACGGCGACCGGCCGCTGGCCGCGTACGCGACCGTCACGCCCCAGGCGAAGACGTCTGCTTCCGGGCCGGGGTTCCCGCTGATCTGCTCGGGCGCCATGAAGCCCATCGAGCCGATCATCATGCCCGCCTTGGTCACGGCGGCGGTGTCCTGCCGCCGGGCGATGCCGAAGTCGATGACCTTCGGGCCGGCCTCGGTCAGGATGATGTTAGAGGGCTTGAGGTCCCGGTGCATGATGCCGGCCGCGTGGATCACGGTCAGCGCCTCGGCCAGCCCGGTGGCCAGGCCGAACAGCATCTCCGGGCCGACCGAGCCGTGCTTGTCCATGTACTCCGACAGCGAGGGACCCGGCGCGTATTCGGTGACCACGAACGGCATGGCCGACTGGGAGTCGGCCTCGATGACGCGCACCGTGCACTCGCCCTTGACCAGCACCAGCGCCGCCACCTCACGGCCGAACCGGACCCGGAACTCTTCGTCGTCGGCCAGTTCCGGGCGCAGCACCTTAACCGCGACCGGGCTGCCGTCCCAGGCCACGCCGAGGTAGACCACGCCCATGCCCCCGGCACCCAGCCTGGCCGTCAGCCGGTAGTGCCCGATCCGGGTGGGGTCGTCAGGCCGAAGAGGCGTGCGAGCCAACGAACTCCTCCTCCCGCGGGATCGTGGCGCCGCCAAGGCAGGCTGGCCCGGAAAAGTCCATGTTATTTACCACCGTATCGGCCGGGGGGACGTCCGGTTGCCGTCAGCCCGGGGATCGTGTCCAGTTCTTCCCGTCAGCCGAGGTGAGCGTGAAACCGCCGGGCCCGGTGGCCACCCACCCGTGCGGCCCGTGGGTCACCGTGGACAGCCCGGTTAGGTCCGCGTCGGCGGATACCTGGGCGAACGTGGAGACCAGGGACCGCGGTCCGCCGGGCACCCGCCGCCACACCGCCGGATAGCCGTTCGCGCTACCCACGGCGATCTCCACGCCGCCCGCGGTGGCGATGCCGCGAACCTTTGCCTCCGGGACGAGGCCGCCCGGGATGGCGCTCAGCGAGACGGGCGCGATATTCCCCGCGGTGCCCGCCTTGATGAGCAGCCCTTCCTGGCCGGTCCGGGTGGAGTTGGTGTTCCCGGCGGCGATGACGGTGCCGTCCGCGCCGAGCGCGGGGTTGAAGTCCGGGCCGTTCGACATGTCGCCGAGCGGCGCGGTCGGCAGCCACCGGACGCCGGTGCCGGTGCTGGTGTAGGCCACGTACTGGCCCTTGGTGTGGCCGGTCACCACGAAGCCGTAGTCGCTCCCCTTGACCACGTCCGGGCTCCAGCCGCCGGCCGCGTCGATCGTCCCGGCGTACCGCCACGTCCGGCCGTCCGCGGAGAAGTAGGCGACGCCGTCGTCCGCGCCGTTCGCGGCGGTCCCCGGCCGGACCAGGATCAGCCCGGCCTTGTCGAACGACACCCCGCTGACCGAGTTCCTGGCACCGTGATCGACCGGGACCGCCACCGGCATCCACTGGGCGCCGTCGTCGGTGCTCAGCCACACGCCGCCGCTGCGGTCGGCGATCACCGTGGCCGTGCCCTGCGAGGCGGCGAAGTCGATGTTCCCCGGGATCAGGCCGGCCTCCCGCAGCCCCAGCTGCCCGGCGGACAGCCGCTGCCAGCTCACGCCATCGCGTGAGGTCCAGATCACCGCCTGCCGCCCGGCGCTGGTCTGCCCGTAACCGCCGGCCAGGAAACCGCCGGGTGTGCTGCTGACCACGTCAATCGAGTCACCGGACTGCTGCGGAGTGATCCCGTGCTTGCTCGCCAGCGTCCACGACCGTCCGTCCGGGCTGGTCCAGATGGCGTTGTCGCCCTCCGCCATCCAGCCGTGCGGGCCACCGGCGATCCGCTCAGCCGGATAACCCAGCGGCGCCGGGCCGCCACCGGACAGCTGAAGCCGGGCCAGCCGCCAGTTGCGCCCGGCGTCGGCAGAGACGAAGAACTGCTGGCGGACGGTGCCGTCGCTTTCCTGTGAGCCCGTCGTCACGATCGTGCTGCCCGAGGCGACGATGCGGTCGATCTTCTGGAAGACGCCGCGTGCCTGCTGACCCGGATAGGTCGGCAAGGCACTGACCGCGGCCGGCTGGGCCGTCCCGGCCGACCCCTCGTTCGCGGCGGGACCCGCCGCGGGCGTGTGACCGGACAGCACCACGATGATGACGGCGGCCGCGAGCGCGGCGGCGCCCAGCGCCGCCGCGGCCAGGCCCGAGGCCCGCCGGGTGAGCCTGCGCTTCCTGGCCGGCGGCGTCGGCCCGCCGGGCCGCGGGGCCGGGTCGAGCAGCAGGGACCCTTCCGTCCGCTGGGCTCCTCGCCCTCCGGAGACGTGCCCTCCGGAGGGCACGGGCGGCGGGCCAGGCGGCGGCCTGCCCTGCGTCCAGGTCTGCGACAGGACGGTCTGGGTGGGTGAGTCCTGAACCCGGGCCGGCCGCAGGGCGCCGGTCAGCTGGCCGAGAAGCTGAGGGGCGGTCGGCCGGTGTTCTGGCGCCTTGGCCAGGGCGGCCGCCACCAGCGGCCGGAGCGAGCCGGGAACCGCGCCGATGTCCGGATCGGTGTGCAGGACGCGATACAGAACGGCGTTGGTATCCCCGGTCCCGAACGGTGACTGCCCGGTGGCGGCGTACGCCACGGTCACGCCCCAGACGAAGATGTCGGCCGCCTGGCCGGGCCGGCCGCTGATCTGTTCCGGGGCCATGAAGCCGGCCGAGCCGACCATCATGCCCGTCTTGGTGACGGACACGGCGTCCAGGGCCTGGGCGATGCCGAAGTCGATGACCTTCGGCCCGGCGGCGGCCAGGATCACGTTGGAGGGCTTCAGGTCCCGGTGCACGAGGCCGGCCGCGTGGATCACGGTCAGCGCCTCGGCCAGCCCGGTGGCCAGCCCGTAGAGCATGTCCGGGCCGAGCCGTCCGCGGCTGTCGATGTACTCGGCCAGCGACGGGCCCTCGGCGTACTCGGTGACCATGAACGGCCGCGCGGATTCGGTGTCGGCCTCGATCACCCGCACCGTGCAGACGCCCCTGACCCGCGTCAGCGCCGACACCTCGCGGCGGAACCGGCGCCGGAACTCCGGGTCGTCGGCGAGCTCGGGCCGGAGTACCTTGACCGCGACGCCGGCGCCGTCCCAGCCGACGCCCAGGTACACCACGCCCATACCGCCCGCGCCCAGCCTGGCCGACAGCCGGTAGTTACCGATCCGGGCCGGATCGCCAGCCTGGAGAGGCGTGCGAGCCAAGGTTTCCTCCGACGTTTACTGTGCCTTCTGCCCAGGCCGGACGCAGCCGTAGTTCTTACCCTGATATTACGCAATCGGTTGACAGGGAGTTCAATCCGGCGTACAAGACCGGCCTTGCCCCGATGGCGCGGCGGCTGGCACGATGACGGCGTGGAGTACCTACTGGCACAGGTGAACATCGCCCGGATGCGGGAACCGCTGGACAGCCCGCTGCTGGCGGACTTCGTCGCGGCCCTGGACCCGGTGAACGCGCTGGCGGACGCCGCCCCCGGCTTCGTCTGGCGGCTGCAGACCGAGGACGGCAACGCGCTCGCGGTGCGCGCCTTCGAGTGGGACCGGGCCGCAAGCGCCGGCGTCCTGGTCAACATGTCGGTCTGGGAGTCGGTCGAGACGCTCGCCGCGTTCGTCTACTCCGACGCGCACCGCGAGATCATGAGGCAGCGCCGCACGTGGTTCGAGCGGATGGCCACCGCCCACACCACGCTGTGGTGGATACCCCGCGGCCATACCCCCGCCACCGGCGAGGCCGAGGAACGGGTGATCCACCTGCGGGTGCACGGGCCCACGGCGCACGCGTTCACGCTGCGGGAGCACTTCCCGCCGCCGGGCGCGGCTGCCTCCGGCCCGGTCAGCAGCCCGGCGGAATGGAACTGCCCGGCCTGAGGATGCTGGCTGCTCCCGCTAGTGACGGCCCGCCCAGGGGCCCACGCCGGCGATCCGGTCCACGCTGATGTGAGTGATGTAGCCGGGAGGCGGGTTGTCCATCGGCGGGAACTTCACGTCCGGGCCGAGATAGGTACGGGCGAGTTCCTGCAGCAATTCGGGTGCGCCGCCCTCGGTGATCCGGGCCGTGCCGTAGATCACCAGGTACTGGGTCAGGCCCATGGGATCGGGGGTGTCGGTCTCGATCGACAGCGCGACCCGGCTGTCATTGCGGATATTGCGGACCTTGCGGTGCTCGGGCAGGTGCGCCGCCACGAGCTCGTCGCCGTCGAGGCCGACCCAGACCACGGTGACCTGGGGGCTCCCGTCCGGGTTCAGGGTCACCAGGTGGGCAAGGGCGGAGGACTCCAGTACCGCGCGGGCACTGTCGGGGATTGACGTCATGTCAAGACGCTAGGGTAAGGGCTAGACATATGGGAAGAGGGGGGCGGCGGATGCAGCCGATGCCGGAAGACTGGGAGCGGGCCGTCGCCGTGGTGGCTCACCCGGACGATCTCGAGTACGGCGTCGCCTCCGCCGTGGCCCGCTGGACGAGCCAGGGCAAGCAGGTCTCCTACCTGCTCGCGACCCGGGGCGAGGCCGGCATCGACGGCATGGACCCGGCCGAGGCCGGCCCGCTGCGGGTAGACGAGGAGCAGCGCAGCGCTGCTGTCGTCGGTGTCACCGAGGTTCACTTCCTCGATCACCAGGACGGCCTGGTGGAGTACGGGGTCGCGCTGCGGCGCGACCTGGCCGCCGCGCTGCGGCGGCTGAACCCGCAGGTGATCATCGGGCAGAGCTTCGACCTCACCTGGGGCGAGGAAGGCCCGGTCAACCACTCCGACCACCGGGCCGTCGGCCTGGCCACGCTGGACGCGTGCCGGGACGCGGCCAACCGTTGGGTCTTCCCTGACGCCGGCCCGCCGTGCACCGGGATCAGGGACGTCTACGTGGCCGGCACCGGCACGCCCACGCACTTCGTGGACGTCACCGGCACGATCGACCGGGGCGTGGCGTCACTGCGCGAGCACCGTGCCTACATCGAGGGCCTGGGCCGCGAGTTCGACCCCGACGAGTTCCTGAAGAACATGGCGGGTTACGTCGGCCTGGGCGCCGGCTGCGAGTACGCGGTCGGCTTCCGCCGCTATCCGATGGGCTAGGCCTGCACCGGGCCCGGGACTGACTGAGCCAGGGCGGCGACCTGGCCGGCGAGCGATTCGGTCGCGCTGAGGCGGTTGTCCACGACCAGGTGCGGGGCGGCGGGCTCGGCACCTAGCCGCACCCTCGCCACGTACTGCTCGAACTCCGCTAGCTTGGCCTCGTCGCGGGCCAGCCCGCGGGCGATGAGCCGGCGGCGCAGGGTGGCCTCGTCCGACTTGACCCAGACCAGCCGGACGGGCCCGCCGCCGAGTTCGGCGGTCCAGGCCTGCCAGTGCGCCGCGTCGTGGATCTGCGCGGTGAACGGGCCGGAGAGCAGGACCGGGCAGCCGTGCGCGCGGATCTCGCGGGCGGTGGCCGTCATCCCGGCGTACTCGTAGGCCTTGACGTGCTCGTCGTACCAGGGTCCCTCGCGCTCCCCCGGCGGCCGTCCGGCGGAGGCGAGGACGGCGGCCACGAACGGCGCGTACATAGTGTCCTTATCCAGCAGCGCGGGCGTCGGCTCCAGCGCGGCCAGCAGCAGCTCCGCGACCGTGCTCTTGCCGGCTCCAGGCGGTCCGGCCACCACCCAGGCCGGGGCGAGAGTGCTCATGAGCCCAGGATGACCCAGCTGTGCGGGGGCACGAGGGCGGGGTCGGCGGGCGTGGCGCCCGGGTCGGGGGCCTCGGTGACGCTGAACGCGGTGACGTCGACGGGGAACCGGAACGCCTCGTCGCCGGTGTTGAGGAGCACCAGCACCTCGTCGTCACCGGCGGCGGACCGGACGGCCATCGTCTGGCTGGCCAGGTGCGGCACGGTGGTCCGCGCGCGGACCAGCCACGGGTGGCGGCGGCGGAACCCGATGAGCCGCTGGTGCAGGCGGTAGAACGGCCAGCCGCCGGGCGGCAGTTCGCCGGGGGTGGCCGGGAAGGCCGGGCGGATCTCGTCGTCGCCGCCTGCCCGGTCTTCCTTGACGCCGCGGAACGCCTGCTCGTCGCCGTAGTAGATGCTCGGGATGCCGCCGACGGTCATCAGCACGGCCAGCGCGTGGCCGAGGTGGCGCTCGTCGGCCAGCCGGCTGGCCAGCCGGGTCACGTCGTGGTTCCCGGTGAACGTCTGCGGCAGACATGCGTCGAGGATCTCGTCGTGACGGCCGAGCGCCCAGGCCAGCTCGAAGAAGTTCCGGTCATTGAGCGAGCTCCAGATGGCCTTCCACAGCTCGTACTGGGTGATCGAGTCCAGGCCGCTGTCGGACGCGTAGGAGGCGTAGTCGCCGTGGATCATCTCGCCGAGGAACCAGGCGTCCGGGTGCGCTCCGCGGACCGCCGGCAGGACCTTGGCCCAGAAGCTGGCCGGGACCGCGTAGGCGGCGTCGAGCCGCCATCCGGCTGCCCCCCGGCCCAGCCAGTGGCTCATGACCTGCGTGACGTAGTCGAGGACCTCGGGCTCCTCGTGGTCCAGGGCGACCAGCTGGCGGTGGCCCTCGAACGTGGCGAAGTCCCCGCTGGCCGGGTCGCGCCGGAACCACTTGGCGGCGGGCGAGCCCGGGCCGCCGCGCAGCGCCGCCTGGAACGCCGGGAACGAACGGCCTACGTGGTTGAACACCCCGTCCAGGACGACCCGCAGGCCGCGACGGCCGGCTTCGGCGATGAGGTGGTCGAAGTCTTCCTGGTCGCCGAGCCTGGCGTCGATCTGGAAATGGTCGACGGTGTCGTAACCGTGGGTCTCGGCGGCGAAGACGGGCCCGAGCAGGACGCCCGAGCAGCCGAGCTCGACGGCGTAGTCCAGCCACCCCGTCAGCTGCCGCAACCGGTGCCTGACCAGCTCCTCGGCCGGCGGTCCGGCCTTCTCCGCGCCGGTGAAACCCAGCGGGTACACGTGCCAGAAGATGGCGTGATCGGCCCACGACGTCACCCGGCTAACGATAGCGGTGCTCGCGACCGGCCGCTCCGCGGTAACGACGTGAAGGCGCGGACCACGGCTTCGGCTAGGTCGGTGCAGGCGGGGTAGTCGGCGGCGGGGATCCACTCGTCGGGGCGGTGGGCGACGGCCAGGGAGCCGCAGCCGAAGGCGGGCAGGGTGGGGATGCCGGCCTCGGTCAGCCAGCAGGAGTCGGTGACCCCGAGCAGCACGCCGCCGGTGGGGCCGGATCAATGCCGACGGCTCCCGGGTGGTCATCATCGTGCGCCCGGCCCGGGTAGCCGGGCGTCAGCAGGTCAGGTGAGCGTCAGCGGATCCGGGAATCCGGGCCGCTGACGGGCGGCCCGGCCGGGAGCGGGGCCCGGCGATCCGGCCGGGTCTCCGGCGAGAGCAGCCCGAGCAGGGCGGCGCCGCCCAGCACCGCGGCGGCCAGGCCGAAGGCCGCGCCGTAGGAAGCCGAGTCGACCAGGATGCCCCCGGCTACCGGCCCGGTCACCGAGCCGACGTCGCCCGCCATCTGGTACGACGCGACCAGGGTCCCGCCGCCGCGGTCGATGATGTCGCCGATCATGGCGGCCGGGGCCACGTCGAGCAGGCCCGAGCCGAAGCCGGCCACCGCCAGCGCGGCCAGGAACGCCCACGGGCCGTGCAGCACCGCGAGCATCACCATGCCGACGGCCGATACCGCGCAGCCCGTGAAGATGACGGGACGGCGGCCGACGCTGTCCGCTATCCGGCCGCCGGGTATCAGCGCGGCGCCGTTCAGCGCGGCGAAGAGCAGGAACCCGATCCCGGTCCACAGCGCCGAACGGTGCAGGATCTCCCGGACGAACAGCGGCACCAGGGCGCCGCGCACGCCCAGCGCGGCAAAGCCGTCGGCCAGGTTGGCCGAGGCCGCCGCGCGCCAGGTCGGGCTGCGCACCGCGTCAGCCAGGGCCGCCAGCAGCCGGACCGGCGGCGGGCGGGCGGGCGTCCGCCGCTGGTCCGGCGCGCGGCGCAGCACCACCGCGGCCAGGATCGCGGGCACCACGAGCAGCAGCCCGTAGATGAAGAACGGCGCCCGCAGGGACCAGGCCGCCACCAGCCCGCCCAGCGCGGGACCGCTGATCCCGCCGAGCAGGAAGCCGCCGCTGAACAGGCCGCTGGCCCGGCCGCGCTGGCGGCCGGGCACGCTGCCGAGGAGCAGGGCCTGAGCGCTGATGCTGAACAGCGCCGACCCCACCCCGCCGCTGCCGCGCAGCACCAGCAGCTCCGGGAAGGACTGGGAGAACCCGGCCAGGACGCTGCTCACGGCCACCACCGCGATCCCCGCCGCCATCACCCCGGGCTCGCCGAAGCGGTCGACCAGCCGGCCCGCGGGCAGCGCCCCGAATACCCTCATCAGGGCGAACACGCTGATCACGCTGGTCGCCGCGGCGACGCTGACGCCAAACTGGCGGGCGAAGGCGGGAATGACCGGGGCGACGATACCGAACCCGAGTGCGACGGTGAAGGCTACAGCGGTGAGGATCGCCACTTCCGGCGGCAGATCGCGGAACGGGCCTCGCCGGGCACCTCGCACGAAGCGGAATTGTGTCAGCTTACTGGCGGGTACCAAAGTGACTTGAGGGCTTGAATGTCCTGACCTGAGTAGTTCGTCATCTCGCTCGTATGGTGAGCAGGCGGCGAATGCCCCACGCCAGCTGGGAGAATGACGTCATGGCATCACACGTCGCACTACTGCGCGGCATCAACGTGGGCGGCCGGAACAAGGTTCCGATGGCGGAGCTGCGCGAGGTGGTGGCCGCCCTCGGGCACACCGGGGTGGCCACCTATATCCAGAGCGGCAACGTGCTGTTCAGCACGGCGGAAACGGACAACGCGAAGCTGGCCGCGGCGCTGGAGTCAGCGATCGAGGACCGGTTCGGCCTGTGGTCCCCGGTGGTGGTCCTGAGCCGGGACGAGCTGGCGGAGGTGCTGTCCGCCAACCCGTACGCGGACGAGCCGAACCCCCGGCTGGTGCATGTGGTGTTCCTGAACGCCGACCCGCCGCCGGACCTGTCCGACCGCATCGCGGCCGTGGTGAGCGCCGCGGCGGCCAAGGGCAGCCGGGATACCGTCCAGGCGTCCGGGCGCGCGCTCTACGTGCACACGCCGGACGGATTCGGGCGCAGCGAGCTGGCCCAGAACCTGTTCAAGCTCGTCACCCCGCCCGCCCGGCAGAAGAAACCGAGCCTGGCCGCCACGGCCAGGAACTGGGCTACCGCGACCAGGCTGCTGTCGCTGTGCGAGGAGAAGTAGTGGCCCGGGCGGTCCTGGTGACCGGGGCATCCCGCGGCATCGGCCGGGCGGTGGCCCAGGCATTCGCCGAGCTGGGCGACCGGGTGGCCGTGCACCACCGCGGCTCACCCGGGCTGGCCGATGAGGTGCTGGCCGGGCTGCCCGGGAGCGGTCACGTCGTGGTCCAGGCCGACCTGGCGGACGCCGGGGCCGTCCGCCAGATGGTCGGCCAGGCCCACGACGGCCTCGGCGGCCTGGACGTCCTGGTCAACAACGCCGGCATCTTCGTACCGCACCCGGTCACCGAGGTGTCCTACGAGCAGTGGCAGGATGCCTGGCGCGAGATCCTGGCCGTCAACCTCACCGGCGCGGCCAACGTGACGTGGTGCGCCGTGCAGTACATGAAGGCGACCGGCGGCCGGATCGTGAACGTGACCTCGCGCGGCGCCTACCGGGGCGAGCCGCGGCATCCCGCGTACGGGGCGAGCAAGGCGGGCCTGAACTCGTTCGGCCAGTCGATGGCGCGGGCCCTGGCGCCGTTCGGCATCGCGGTCGCGAGCGTCGCCCCGGGCTTCGTCGAGACCGCGATGGCCCGGCCGGATCTGGACTCGGCGCGGGGCGAGGAGATCCGCGCGCAGAGCCCGTTCAACCGGGTGGCCACGACCGGGGAGATCGCGGCCGCCGTGGTCTACCTGGCTTCGGAGCAGGCCGAGTGGGCCAGCGGGGCCGTCCTCGACCTCAACGGGGCGTCGTACCTGCGCTAGAAAAAGCCGGTGACAGGCTCGAGGAGGTGACTGAAGGCCCAGGGAGCCTGCTTGATGCCGGAGCACGAGTTGCTGTCGATGGCGCCTGGGCAGCCGCCGTTGTCCCGCTGGATCGCCCAGATGGACAGCAGGCCGAGGCCGTGGGCCTGGGCGAAGGCGAGGATCCGCTGGGTGTCGCCGAGGCGGGTGATCTCGGTCTTGCCCGGGTAGTCATCGATGCCGGGCAGGATCGTGATGCCCTCCATCGCCCACAGCTTGTGCGCGGAGCGTCCCGGGTACAGGGCGGCCAGCTGGCGGTGCACGTTGTTCGCGGCGGTGATCGCCAGGCCGCCCATGTCCAGCGGCTTCGGCTCCTTGGCCAGGTAGTAGTCGAAGGTCATGATGTTGACGGTGTCGACCCGGGCGCCGTTGGCGACCGCGTTCCTCAGGAGGTGCAGCGCGTTCGCCTCGAGGCCGCCGGGCTCGACCGGCAGCGTGTACTCGATCCGCAGCGGCCAGCCGGCCCGCCGGGCCCAGGCCTCGGTCAGCGCGATCGCCTTGTTCCTGCGGTCGATGCCAGCCTTGTTGTCCAGTGAGTTGACCTCGACGTCCATGTCGAGCCGGGTCACGTGGTAGCCCTTGATCACTGCTTCGTAGCCGGCCGCGATCTTGCTCACGCTGGTGCAGGAGTCGGCGATCTCGGTCGTGGTGGAGTCCGCGCTGAAGCCGCCGAACGTCGGCATCACGTCGCCGCCCAGCTGCCTGAGCCGGGCGATCTGCCCCTGGTAATGCGGGCCGGGAGCCGGCTGCGTCCTGGTGCCGTTCCAGGTGACGGCGCACGAGCCCTTCTTGGCGGTCTGGAGGAAGGCCAGGCTGAAGTACCTCGCCTCGGACTTCCAGGCGACCGCCGGGATGCTGTTGGTGGTCCAGGTCTCGAAGTACGGCGCGTACACGTGCCGCGGCCACATTCGCAGCGCCTGGGCCTGGGCCGCGGGCTGAACGAGCGCGGAGGCCGCGAGGAGCGCCACCGCGGTCAGTGCCAGCAGGACACGCCGGATCATGGAGGCCTCCTCAGCCAGCCGGGACCGTAAAGAAACTTTCCTTACGAAATCACCCTTCGCCCGGCTCGTCAAGACCGCCCGGATCACGGCAAGAGGCCGGCGATGACGGATTCCAGGCGGTCCCAGTTGTCGTCGGCGCCGGGGGTGCGGCGGTGCGGGGCGCGCAGGTCGCGGAGGAAGCAGGACAGGTCGTCCAGGGCCCAGCGCAGCCGGTAGAACTCCACCGCGGCGGGGTCGGCGGGGCGGCCGGTGAGCTCGGCGTAGCGGTGCAGTTCGTCGCCGGATTCGGTGGCGACCAGCCACAGGTCGCGCTCAGGCGGAGCCAGGCCGGCCGTGTCCCAGTCGATGAGCGCCAGCCGGGCGCCGGCCTGGCCGGTGTCGCCAGGGGCGGCGGGGAGCCGCATGACGTTGCCGGGGTGGGGCTCGCCGTGGGTGACCACGACCGGCGCCGCCGCCAGTCCGGCGGCCCAGCGGTCCAGGCGGTCCAGCTGGCGGCGCACCGGGGCGGCGGCTCCAGCCAGGAGCGCCCGGGCCGGCTCGGCGTACGGGCCGCCGGTCCACCGCTGGCCGAGCTCGGCCAGGGCCGTTTCCAGGTCACCGCGCCAGGACAGCCCCGGATCGGCGCGCGGCAGCCGGACCGCGGCCGGGTCCGCCTGGTGCAGGGCGGCCAGCATCGTCACCAGCTCACCGCGCTCCGGGGCGGGCAGCGGCTCGCCCCAGTCGCCCGGCGAGCCGGCCAGGAACGGGAACACGGTGACGGCGTGCCGGGCACCGAGCGGGCGGACCGTCTCGCCGGTCAGGGCCGGTTCGGGGGCCGCCACGAACCCGAGCCCGGCCTGGCGCAGGGTCAGGGCGGCGTCCATCGCGGTACGCAGGCCGGCCAGGACGGCGGGCCGGGTCCGGCCCAGCCAGCCCTTCTCATCCAGGTCGTCGACGGTGACGAAGCGCCGTTCGCCCGAGGCGTCGCCGGCCGCCACCCAGTGGTAGCTGCCGGCCCCCACGGGTGCGTACCGGAGCGTCCACCCGGCCAGGCCCCAGCCGCCGGCCAGGGCGCGGGCCAGCTCTGGTCCGGTCATTCCGGCGGGCTGGTCCCTCACGAGGCCCTACCGTACGGCGGGCCTCGGCCTGGAGGTCAACCCGTTTTAGGCCGGGGCGATGGGAAGAACGGTCATCACCCGGCCCCAGGCCAGCTCGGTCCCGGCCGCCAGGCAGCCGTCAACGACCGCGTCGGTGCCCAGGGCGCTGACCCTGATGGACGGCATGACCGGCGCGATCGGCTCGAGCTCGGCGGTGACCGCCTCGGCGAAGCCGGGCGCGCGGCCGATGCCGCCGCCGAGCACGATCAGGTCGGGATCGACCACGGTGATGACGGCGCAGATCGTCTGGGCGATCAGCCGCGCCTCCTCCGCCACCACGGCCTTCGCCCCCTCGTCGCCGGCCGCCGCCGCCTCGAACACGCGCCGGGCGGACACCGGTCCGCGCATGCCGCCGCGGCGGGCGGCCCGTACCACCCCGGCCGCGGACGCGGATGCCTCGAGCGTGCCCCGCCGGCGTTCCTCCTGCTCGTCCGCTGGTACGCCACCCGACAGCGGCATGAAAGCGATCTCGCCCGCCACCCCGTGCGCGCCGCGCATCAGCTGGCCGCCGAGGACCAGCCCCATGCCGATGCCGGTGCCGATGTGCACGAACGCGAAATGATCGACCTCGCGGCCGTGGCCGAGCGCACGCTCGGCCAGCGCGGCCGCGTCCACGTCGTTCTCCATCGCCAGCGCGGGGCCGAACGCCTCCCGCAGGCCGGCCAGCGCGGCGGGACGGTCCCAGCCGCGCAGGCCGCCGGTGAACTTCATCGCGTTGCGTCGCGGGTCGTACACGCCCGGGCTGCCGATCACCGTCTGGGTGATGGCCGGGCGGGGCGCCCGCGCGTCCTCGCACAGCATGTCGGCCAGGCCGACGAGCTCGGCCACCCGGCCGCGGACGCTGGTGGCGTGCGCCCGCAGCGACTGCCGGGCCCGGACCTCCCCGGACAGGTCGGCGATCGCGCCGCGCACGTACTCCTGCCCGATATCGAGCCCGAGCACCAGGCCCGCGTCCGGCCTGATCTCGTACAGCCGGGCCGACCGGCCCGGCACCCCGGTCCGCTGGCCGGCGATCCGGACCAGGCCCGCGCGCTCGACGTTGTCTAGCGCGAGCGACACGGTCGGCTTGGACAGGCCGGAGACCCGGGCCAGCTCGGCCCGCGAGCAGGGGCCGCGCTGGCGGATGTGCTCCAGCAAGAGCTGCTCGTTCATGGCCCGGATCAAGGAGGGCCGCGCGGCGACCAGGAGCGAGCCGGAACTCTCCGGCGGAGGCAAGGCCAAGGCCGATTCAGGCGTGGCTGTCACGGCCATCTCCTTCGGGATGTTAAGACCTCGCGTCAGTTCTCCGGGGCTCTTGTCCCGGACAGATAGTTAGGATACTGTCCTAACAAAATTCGCGGAAGGGGTGACCTCAGGTCATCACCGGCCTGCAAAAACAGCAGACATCGCACCAGCGCGACGGCCGCCCCGGGCGGGGCAGCCGCCGTCTCGGCGCGCAGCCCCGGCGGCTCCGCGCCCGGTCAGGACCACACGGCAGTAAGGACGAAACGGCATGAGACGCCTCACCAGATACGGGGTCATCGTCGCGGCCGGCATGATCGCGGCCGGGTGTACCGCCGGTTCCCAGTCCAGCTCAGGCTCGGGCTCGGGCTCGGGCAGCGGCAACAAGGCCGCGGGCAACAGCACGCTGACCATCTCCAACGAGAGCGGCCAGCTCTGGAGCTGCGGGTTCAACCCGCTGAACCCCTCCTACACGGGACTGTCGGTCGGGTTCATCTACGAGCCGCTCGTCTACATGAACCCGCTGCAGCAGGGCAAGGCCACGCCGATGCTCGCGTCGGCGTACAAGTGGAGCAACGGCAACAAGACGCTCACCTTCACCATCCGCTCCGGGATCAAGTGGAGCGACGGCACGCCGATGACCGCCAACGACGTGGCCTACACCTTCAACCTGACGAAGAAGAACCCGGCTCTGGACCTGACCGGGGCGTGGTCGGTGCTGACCAGCGTCACCGCGTCGGGCAACACGGTGACGATGAACTTCAAGAACGTGGCCGTGCCGTACTTCTACTACATCGCGAACCAGACGCCGATCGTGCCCGAGCACGTCTTCTCGAAGATGTCCAACCCGGTCACCGACCCGGTCAAGGCCCCGGTCGGCACCGGCCCGTACACGATGAGCAAGTGCACCCCGCAGAACATCACCTACAAGGCCAACCCGAGCTACTGGCAGCCGGGCCTGCCGAAGGTCAAGACGCTCCAGTACCCGGCCTACACCAGCAACAACACGGCCAATGACGACCTGGCCAACGGGAGCGCGCAGTGGGGCGGCCAGTACATCCCTGGCATCAAGGCGTTCTACACCTCCAAGAGCCCGAACTACCAGTACTGGTTCCCGCCGACGGTCAACGTCACGCTGATCCCGAACCTGACCGACCCGCAGCTCAAGAACCTGAAAGTCCGCCAGGCCATCTCGTACGCGATCAACCGGACCCAGGTCTCCAACACGGGCGAGTCGGGTTACGAGCCGCCCGCGAACCAGACCGGCGTCGTCACGCCCACCTTCTCCTCCTCACTGAACCACTCGGCGCTGTCGACCTGGGGCAACGGTTACGACCCGGCCAAGGCGAAGTCCCTGCTGGCCCAGGCCGGCTACCACATGTCCGGCGGGGTCATGACGAACGCGGCCGGGCAGAAGCTGGCCTTCACCGTCAACAACATCGGCGACTACTCCGACTGGGTCGCCTCCATGCAGGTGATCCAGCAGAACCTCAAGGCAGTCGGCATCCAGATCACCCCGCGTAACCTGTCGAACCCCGACCACGTCAACGACCTGAACTTCGGCAAGTTCCAGCTCGCCTTCTACGACCAGCAGACGTTCGGCCCGAGCGCGTACTACGAGCTGAACAACTGGCTCAACTCGGCGAACACCGCGCCGGTCGGCAAGCAGGCCGCCACCAACTACGAGCGGTACAGCAACAAGTCCACCGACGCCCTGCTCAACCAGTACGAGACCACCACGAGCACGTCCACGCAGCAGGACATCCTGAACAAGCTTCAGGAGGTCATGCTGAACGACGTGCCGGTCATACCGGTGATCGAGGCGGTGGACTGGTTCCAGTACGACACCGGTAGCTTCAGCGGCTGGCCCACCCCGGGCAACCCGTACGCCCAGCCCTCGCCGTACGCCTACCCGGACCTCGAGCAGGTGCTGCTGCGCCTGACACCGAGGTAACCCAGACGCCGCGGGCCCGGGCTCCCCGGCAGGAGCCCGGGCCCGCGGATCCACCAGCACAGCACCACGGGAGCAACTTCAGCCTTGAGATACGCGCTGCGCCGACTCGGTTTCTTCATTCTCACGCTCTGGATAGCGCTGACCCTCAACTTCCTGCTGCCGCGGCTGATGCCGGGGAACCCCGCGCTGGCCATGATGTCGAAGTTCCACGGCGAGCTCAGCCCGAAGGCATTGAATGCGCTGGAGATCCTGTTCGGGGTCAACACGAAGGAGAGCCTGCTCTCCCAGTACTTCGGCTACCTGCACCAGATCCTGACCGGTAACTTCGGCACCTCGCTCAGCCAGTACCCGGCCTCGGTCTCCTCGGTCATCGGCAGCGCTATCTGGTGGACTTTCGGCCTGGTCGGCATCGCCACCACCCTGGCCTTCGTCCTCGGCACCGGCCTGGGCATCGTCTCCGCCTGGCGCCGCGGCAGCAAGCTGGACAGCATCGTGCCGCCGACGTTCGTGATCGTCTCGGCGATCCCGTACTTCTGGGTGGCCATGGTGCTGGTCCTGATCTTCGGCCTCACCCTGCACTGGTTCCCCAGCCAGGGCGGCTACTACGTGACCACGGACACCCCCGGCCTCAACCTCGTCTTCTTCCAGGACGTGCTCAACCACGCGTTCCTGCCCGCCATCTCGCTGCTCATCACCACGATCGGCACCTGGATCCTGATCATGCGGAACACGATGATCACCACGCTGGCCGAGGACTACGTGCGGATGGCCCGGGCCAAGGGGCTGCCGAACCGGCGCATCATGCTCGACTACGCGGCCCGCAACGCGATCCTGCCCAACCTGACCGGCTTCGCGATGTCCCTGGGCTTCGTGGTCAGCGGCGCGATCCTGATCGAGTACGTGTTCAACTACCCCGGAGTGGGCTACATGCTGCTGCAGGCCGTGTCCAGCGAGGACTACCCGCTCATGCAGGGGCTGTTCCTGCTGATCACCGTGGCGGTGCTGTTCGCGATCCTGGTCGCGGACATCCTCACCGCGTTCCTCGACCCGCGGACCAGGACGGCGCGGTAGCCATGGCCATGCCCGTCTCCGGGGTCCCCACCGAGACCCCCGCCAGCCAGGCCGCCGAGGTCGGCTCCGGCCGCGCGCTCGGCCGGATCGGCCGGGCCGTCCGGGTTAGCCGCAAGGCGACGATCGGCTCCGTCCTGCTCCTCATCTTCGTCCTGATCGCGCTGTTCCCCGGCGTCATCGCGCATGACAGCCCGACGCAGGACGCTTATGCGGCCCAGCTGGGGGTCTCGACCGCCCACCTGCTCGGCACCAACCACTACGGCCAGGACCTGTTCGCCCAGCTGGTGTACGGCACCAGGAACGTGCTGATCATCGCGTTCACGGTGGGGCTGGCGACGACCGGGATCGCGGTCCTGATCGGGGTGGCCGCCGCCTACCTCGGCGGCATGTGGGACAGCTCGCTCAGCGTGCTGACCGACGTGCTGCTGGTCATCCCGCTGTTCCCGCTGCTGATCGTCATCGCCGCTTACGCGCACGGCGGCACCACGCCGGTGCTGATCCTCGCCATCACGCTGACCAGCTGGTCCTACACGGCGCGGCAGCTCCGCTCGCAGGCGCTGACGCTGCGCAACCGGGACTTCCTCGAGGCGGCGCGGGTGCGGGGCGAGCGGCGGCTCTACATCATCGTGGTGGAGGTCATCCCCACCATGACCTCGCTGATCGTGGCGAGTTTCCTGACCAACGCGCTCTACGCGGTGCTGTTCGCCTCCAGCCTGCAGTTCATCGGCCTCGGCGACCCGAACACGGTGAGCTGGGGCACCACCTTGTACTGGGCGCAGAACAACGCCGCGCTGCAGACCGGCGAGCCGCTGTGGGCGATCGCGCCCGGAGCCCTGATCGCCCTGCTCGGCGCCGCCTTCGCCCTGCTCAACTACGCCTTCGACGAGATCGGCAACCCAGCCCTACGACCAGTGCGAAAGGTGCGTGCCAAGCGTGTCTGACCTGCCGGTGCTTGAGGTCAGCGGCCTGTCCGTGGACTACGTCCTGGACCGGGGCAGCGTCCGGGCCGTCGACGACGTGTCGTTCACGGTCAGCCGGGGCGAGTTCCTCGGCATCGTCGGCGAGTCGGGCTGCGGGAAGTCCACGCTGCTGTTCGCGGTGGCGCAGCTGCTCGCTCCGCCGGCGGAAGTGACGGCGGGCAGCGTCACGTTCGGCGGGAACAACCTAGTCGGGCTGACCGACGGGCAGCTGTCCGCGATCCGCTGGCGGGACATGTCGGTGGTCATGCAGAGCGCGATGAACGCGCTCAACCCGGTCAAGACCATCGGGGCCCAGTTCAGGGACGCGATGCGGGCGCACGGCAAGGTGCCGGACCGGGAGGTCGCGGACCGGTCGGCCGAGGTGCTCACGATGGTCGGCATCGACCCGGTGCACCTGCGCAGCTACCCGCACCAGCTGTCCGGCGGGATGCGGCAGCGGTCGATGATCGCGATGGCCCTGCTGTTCACCCCGGACCTGGTCATCATGGACGAGCCGACCTCGGCGCTCGACGTGGTGGCGCAACGGTCGCTGATGGTACAGATCAAGGAGCTCCAGCTTGCGTTCGGCTTCGCGGTCATCTTCGTCACCCACGACATGTCGCTGATCAGCCACTTCTCCGACCGGCTGATGGTGATGTACGCCGGCCAGGTGGACGAGATCGGCGCCACCCGGACCATCTTCGACCGGCCGCTGCACCCCTACACGCAGGGCCTGCTCGAGGCTTTCCCGTCCATCCGGGGCCCGCGGGTCCCGCTCAAGGGAATCCCCGGCAGCCCGCCCGACCTGGCCCGGGTGCCGTCCGGCTGCCGGTTCCGCCCGCGCTGCCCGTACGCGGTCGACAAGTGCGCCGAGGTCGCGCCCGACCTGTACCCGCTGGAGGCGGCGCTGGTCCGCTGCGTGCGCCGCGAGGACGGGAGCCTGGCATCATGACCGCTGAGCTGCACAGTGCTGGCCTCATGAGGGCCGAGCACCTGACCCGGCATTTCAAGATCGGCAGCGCGCTATCCCGGCGGACGCTGCACGCCGTGGACGACGTCAACTTCACTATCGGCGAGCGGGAGATCGTGGCGCTGGCCGGGGAGAGCGGCAGCGGCAAGTCCACCATCGCCCGGGTACTGGCCCGGATCTACCCGCCGACCGCGGGCGAGGTGTACTTCGAGGGCAAGCCGCTGTCCTCGATGACCTCGCGAGCCGAGCGGCTGCGCTACAGCGGCCTGGTGCCGATGGTGTTCCAGGACCCGTTCGCCTCGATCAACCCGGTGTTCCGGGTCAGCCACGGCGTGCTGCGCTGCCTCAAGCTGCACCGGCCCGAGCTGTCCGAGGCGCAGCGGCAGGAGGAAGCGGCCCGGGTCTTCGAGGTGGTCGGGCTGAACCCCGACATGCTGCAGCGGTTCCCCTACGAGCTGAGCGGCGGCCAGCGGCAGCGGGTCGGCTTCGCCCAGGCGCTGGCCATGCGGCCCAGGCTGATCCTGGCCGACGAGCCGGTGTCGATGCTCGACGTGTCGATCCGGATCGGCCTGCTCAACCTGATGGCCAAGCTGCGCGACGAGGAGGGCGTGTCCATCCTCTACATCACCCACGACATCGCCAGCGCGCGGTACGTGGCGGACCGGCTGATCGTCATGTACGCCGGCCAGATCGCCGAGACCGGGCCGATCGAGGACGTGCTCACCCACCCTCGGCACCCCTACACCCAGCTGCTGCTGTCCGCGGTCCCCGACCCGCGCGCGCCGCTGGCGGTGGCGGCCGAGACCGACCGGGGCGAGCCGCCCCGGGTCATCGACCCGACCCCCGGCTGCCGGTTCCGCTGGCGGTGCCCGCTCGCCATCGACACCTGCGCCCAGGTCACGCCCGAACTCGCTGAATTGAGGCCGGCCCACAGCGCGGCCTGCCACGTCGCCCAGAACAGTCCCGAGGAAGTAAAGGCGTTTTCGGCATGAAAATCGCAGTGATTGGCGGCGGCTCCACCTACACGCCCGAGCTCGCGGACGGGATCGGGCGGCTGCTGCCGGACGTGACCGACCTCGTGCTGGTGGACCCCGACCCGGACCGGCTGGCGGCCGTAGGTCCGGTATCGGCCCGGATCATGGCCGCGCACGACCATCCGGCCGACGTGAGCTGGACGGACAGCGTCGACGAAGGCACCGAGGGCGCGGACGCGGTCTTGTTCCAGCTCCGGATCGGCGGCCAGGCCGCCCGCCACCGGGATGAGACCTGGCCGCTGGAATGCGGCTGCGTCGGGCAGGAAACCACCGGGGCCGGGGGGCTGGCAAAAGCTCTCCGTACCGTGCCGGTCGTTCTCGACCTGGCCGAACGGGCTCGGCGGCGGGCTTCGCCCTCAGCTTTCATCATCGACTTCACCAACCCCGTGGGCATCGTCACCCGCGCCCTGCTCACCGCGGGGTACCGCGCGGTCGGCCTGTGCAACGTGGCCATCGGGTTCCAGCGTCATTTTGCCGGCCTACTCGGTGCAGACCCGGCCCGGATCTCCCTCGGGCACGTCGGCCTGAACCACCTGACCTGGGAACGTTCGGTCTCCCTGGACGGCACCGATGTGCTGCCCGAGCTGCTGGCCAAGCACGCGGACGAGATCGCGCCGCATACCGGGATGCCCGCCGACTTGGTCCGCCACCTGGGCATGGTGCCCTCGTCCTACCTGCGCTACTACTACGCGCACGATGCGGTGGTCGAGTCGCTGCGGGGCGCGGAAACCCGGGCCGAGGCAGTCGCCCGGCTCGAGGCCGAGCTGCTCGACCTGTACGCCGACCCGGAGCTCAGCACCAAGCCGCCGCAGCTGGCCCAGCGCGGCGGGGCCTGGTACTCCGAGGCGGCGGTGGACCTGCTGGTCTCGCTGACCGGCGACCGGCGGGACGTGCAGGTGGTGAACACGTTCAACCACGGGACGATGCCGTTCCTGCCGGACGACGCGGTCATCGAGGTGCCGGCCGTCATCGGCGCGGGCGGCGCGGAGCCGGTGCCCGTCGAGCCCGTCCAGCCGCTGCTGCGCGGGCTGATCGCGCATGCCTTCGCGTACGAGGAGCTCGCGCTCGACGCCGCCCTGCGCGGCGGCCGGGACCGGGTCTACGACGCGCTGCTCGCGCACCCGCTGGTGGGCCAGGCCGACCAGGCGGAATGCCTGACCGACCGGCTGCTCGCGGAAAACGCCCGCTTCCTTTCGTGGACGTAAGGACACACCTATGTTGATGAGCCGTCGGCTGCGGTCGACTGTAGTTGTCCTGGCCGTATCGGCGGCTGCTACCCTCGCGTCCCCCGCCACCGGCGCTTTGTCGGCAGTTTCGGGGGCTATGGCCGCCAGGACTGCCGGCAAACCGGCGCAGGTGCGGGTAAACCAGGTCGGGTACCCGGCCAACGGGCCCAAAGTGGCGTATGCGATGCTGCCGCGGAAGGCCGGGAGCGTGCGCTTCGAGGTCGTCACACCGTACGGCGTCGCCTATCGCGGTGTCTCCACCGATGACACCGGAGCCTGGAACGCGAACTACCAGGCGGTGTACAAGCTCAGCTTCTCCGGACTGCGCCTGCCGGGCCAGTACCGGGTCCGGCTGCTGTCGCCCGCGACCGCAGTCTCCCCCGGCTTTGCCATCGGCGACGGCACGCAGCTGTACCGGCAGCTGGTGGACAACTCCGTTCGGTACTTCACTTCTGAGCGAGACGGGGCGGACGTCGACTCCTCGGTCCTGGGCCGGCAGCCGGCCAATCTGACTGACAAGAAGGCCTTCGTCTACGCCGCACCGCGTTATGACGACAACGACAACCTGCTCGGCTCGCTGAAGAAGACCGGCGGCCCGGTCGACGTCGCCGGCGGCTGGTTCGACGCCGGCGGCGGCTACGAGAAGTTCGGCTACACGGCCAGCTACGCCGACGCGCTGATGCTGCTCGCGGCGCGCAACTACCCGTCCTCGTACGACATGCTGCAGCCGGAGGCGGCGTTCGGCCTGCGGTGGGTCACCAAGCTGTGGAACCCGGCCCGTAAGGTGCTCTACGCCCAGGTCGGCATCGGCACCGGCAACGCCAGCAACACGATCCAGGGTGACTACAACTTCTGGTTCCTGCCCCAGGCCGAGGACCGGATGAAGGTCGGACCGGGCCAGCATCCCGGCCCCAGCGCGTACTACGTCAAGTACCGGCCGGTGTTCCCGGCCGCGCCGGCCGGGCAGAAAGTCAGCCCCAACCTGGCCGGCCGCTACGCGGCCGACTTCGCCCTCGGCGCGCAGCTGGCCACCAGCTCCGACCCGGCGTCGGCGGCGCACCTGCTGAGCCTCGCCCGGAGCGTCTACGCGCAGGCCAAGACCACCGGCGGGGGCCAGCTCGTCACCGTCTTCCCGCACGACTTCTACCCGGCCACCCAGTGGAAGAGCGACATGGCCTGGGGCGCCGCCGAGATCGCGCTGGCCGACGAGGCGGCCGGGGCCCCGGCCGCGCGGGTGCGGGCGGACCTGGCCACCGCGACGCGGTGGGCCCGGGCGTACATCGCCCAGGGGCACGACGACACCTTCAACCTCTACGACACCGGCGCGGTGGCCGAGGCCGAGCTGCTGCAGGCGATGCGGCAGGCAGGCAGCTTCCCGGTCCCGCCGGGAACGCTCCTGCGCGACCTGGCCGCGCAGTTGCGGGCCGGCCAGGCCCAGGCCAAGGGCGACCCGTTCGCGACCGGCACCCAGCTGGGCGCGTCCGACGCGTCGCCGCACGCGTTCGGCCTGTACATCACCGCCGCCCTGTACCAGAAGTACGGCGGCACCGGCCGGTTCGCCTCGTTCGCGCAGCAGCAGCTGAACTTCGCGCTCGGCGCGAACGGCTGGGGCACCTCCTTCGTGGTCGGCGCCGGCACGGTATTCCCGCACTGCATGCAGAGCGAGATCGCCAACCTGGCGGGCTCGCTGACCGGCCGCGGCGACATCCAGCTGGGCGCGGTAACGGACGGGCCCAGCGCCCCGGGCAACTTCCAGGGCCTGAGCGCGGTCGACGGGATGCGTGCCTGCAGCGCGGGCACCTTCGCCCCGTTCAATACCAAGACCGCCGCCTACGAGGACAACGTGGTGTCCTGGCCTTCGGTCGAGCCGGCCGACGACTACACCGCCAACTCCCTGCTGGCCTTTGCCCTGGGCGCGGATCAGGGTTCCGGCCTTGGGTGACCTGATCGCGCTGCGGCCCGCCGTGCTGGCCATCGACGGCGGGAACAGCAAGACCGACGTGGCCCTGGTGGCCGAGGACGGGACGCTGCTCGCGTCCGCCCGCGGCCCCGGCATCAACGCGCACGTGACCGGCATCGACCAGACCGCGCTGATCCTCGACGCCGTGGTCAAGCAGGCCGTGTCGCAGCTGGACCGGCGGCACCGGGTCCCCTCGGGCTGGGTCGCCCGCCACACGGTAGCCTGCCTGGCCAACGCCGACCTGCCGGAGGAGGAGGCCGAGCACGCCGCGGCGGTACAGGCCCAGGGCTGGAGCGCCACCTCGACCGTCGTCAACGACACGTTCGCCATCCTGCGGGCGGGCGTGGCGGACGGAGACGCGGCGCACTGGGGCGTCGCCGTCGTCTGCGGTGCGGGCATCAACGCCGTGGGCGTCGCCCCGGACGGCCGGGTCGCCCGGTACCTGGCGCTGGGCACGATCTCGGGCGACTGGGGCGGCGGCCACGGTCTGGGCCGCGAGGTGCTCTGGCACGCGGTGCGCGCCGAAGACGGCCGTGGCCGGGACACCGTCTTGACCAGCTACCTGACCAGCCATTTCGGCGTGGAGCGGGTCGAAGAGGTCACGATCGGCATCCACCAGGGCAAGATTCCCGGCGACGACCTGACCGGCCTGGCGCCCATGCTGCTGCGGGCGGCCGGCGAAGGTGACCCGGTGGCCGTCTCGGTGGTGAGCCGGCTCGCCGACGAGATCTCGGTGATGGCCATCGCCGCCATGCGCCGCCTCGGCCTGACCGGCCAGGCCGGCCTGGCCATCCCGGTGATCCTCGGCGGCGGCGTCATGACGGCGCGGAACCCGCTGCTGATGTCCGGCATCACCCGGCAGCTCACCGAGGCCGCCCCGGCCGCCGAGGTCCGCGTGATCGACGTCCCGCCGGTGGCCGGCGCCGCCCTGCTCGGACTGGACCAGGTCGGCGTGCCCCCGGCCGCCGCCGCCCGGCTGCGCGCCGCCTACGGCATCGCCCGCCCCGGCGCCTAACGGCCAGCAGCCCGCGCCGCGGCGCGGGCTGCTGGCCGGCAGGCTGGGTGGTCACCACGAACGCGTGGTACCCGGGCTAGCGAGCGGGGTAAACGCCGAGTGACGGCGTCTTAACCGACGACACTCGCCGAGAGCTTGACCACGTGCCAGACGCCGCCCTGGTTGTTGCCGGTCGTCAGCAGCGGCTTCGCGCCCGCAAGGGTGTAGAGCGGCATCCCGTCGTAGGTGATCTGCTCGCCGCCGCTAGCGCTCGGGTTCTTGACCAGGGCGAACTGACCCGGGAAGTGGTCTCCGGGGCCAGCCTGGGGCGTTCCCGTAGCCGGCACCCAGGTCTTCGCGCAGGTACCGGTGCAGGTCGGCGTACCGCCCTTCTTGTCCTTGGCGTAGGTGTAGACCACATCGTGATTGGCCTCGGCGAGGACGAAGCCGATAGCGGACTTCTGCACGATCATGACGGTCGTGCCGACCGGCGGGATCGACCGCTCGTCAGAGGGGCCGCTCGGCTGCGGCCCGACCGACTTGTGCGGCGTCGCCTTGGCCTTCGCCTTGGCCTTGGCCGTCGCCGTCGATCCCGGGCTCTGGCTGGACGTGGAGGCGGCCGACACCGAGGACGTGCCGGCCGGGGCCGACCCGCTGCTCACCGCGGGCTGGCCCGAAGCGGCACCCGCGACCGAGCTCGAGCTCGACGATCCGCCGCACGCGGCTAGCAGCAGGGCCAGCGAACCGATCCCGGCAGCTGCTGCAAACCCGCTCTTACGCATAACGTCTCCAATTTCACAGGGATGGCTCGCCGTCTCCGGGCAGCCGTTCCTGGGCCCGGGGCGAGCCGTTACAGAGCGTTCCCGGGCCGTCAGGCCGCCCGGCCCGGGAACGCTAGAGCCTTCAGGCTCCGCCGACGATGTTGCTCGCCGACAGCTTGACGACGTGCCAGGCGCCGCCCATGCCGTTGCCGGCGGTGGTCAGTGCCTTGGCGCCCTTGTGCATGTACAGCGGCAGGCCGTTGTACGTGATCTGCGTAACGCTGCCGTTCGTGACCGTGCCCAGCGTGCCCAGGCCGGTGTCGGCCGGGCTTACCGCCGGCTTCTTGCCCGCCACCGGGATCCAGGTGTCAGCGCAGGAGCCGGTGCAAGTCGGCGCGCTGCCCTTGGAGTCCTTGTCGTAGGTGTAGAGAACCTGCCCGTTGCCCATGGCGAGGACATAGCCAATGGCGGACTTCTGCACATGCAACACGGTCGAGCCCGGCGTCACGCCTAGAGCGCTGGACGGCTGGGCGGCCGGGTTAGACGTCGACGTCGAGGCCGGGGTCGACGTCGAGGTGCCCGACGACGATCCTGACGATCCCCCGCACGCGGTTAGCAGCAAGGCCAGTGAACCGATCCCGGCAGCTGCTGCAAACCCGCTCTTGCGCATAACGACTCCATTCGAGGGTTCAGTGTTCCTTAGGGTGCCGCAGGGCCCGCCGGGGTCATTCAGGGGCGGGCCCGGTCCCAATACGCCGGAAACGTACCAGACTGGCGGACGGTTCGTCGGCGTCTTAGCCGGTACTTAGTGATCCGGGTTCAGCCGGCCACAGAGCCAGGCCAGTGACACCGGGTAACGATAGTCGATGCCCCCGTGCCCGGCGTCGAAAAGCTCGAAATGCACGACGCTGCCGGCCACCCCGATGTCCGCGAGCGCCGCCCGGAACGCTTCGGCTCCCAGGTCCAGGTGGAATTCATCCCTGGTGCCCGCGTCGATCCAGATGGCTCGCAGTCCGCGCAGCGCGTCCGCGTAGGCGGGCACCATCCGCACCGGATCCCAGTCCAGCCACCGCTGCCACACGGCGGGCCGGAGCACCCCGGTCACCGGGTCGAACGGCAGATCCACGCTACCGTCCGTGTTCGCGGAGAAGCATGCCGCCACGCCGAGGATCGAGATCAGTGACATGTCCTCCGGTTTGGTGAAGGACGCCCGGGACCCGAAGTCCTGCCACCAGCGCCAGATGTCGCCGTCGTAGCGGCGCAGGTGCCTGCAGGCCGCGGGGAAGCCGGGGATGTAGCAGTACTCGTACAGCGAATCCCCCGCGTGCGTCGCCAGCGCGCCGAACAGGTCCGGCCGTAGCATCGGCGTGATCATCGCGCCGAAGCCGCCGCTCGACTTGCCCATGATGGCCCGGTGCGCGGCGGCCGGCAGCGTCCGGTACCGGGCATCCACCCAGGGCACCACCTCGTCGCACAGATAAGAGTGGTACCGCCCGGTGCCCGGCGAGTCGACGAACTGGCTGCCGCCGTAACCGGTCCAGGCGTCGACGTAGACCACGATCGCGGGCGGCGCCTCGCCGCGGGCGAACATCGCGTCGGCGGTCTCGGGGAACGGCTGCCTGAAGGCCGACCGGTTCCGCCACATGGCCACGTGCCCGGTGTAGCCCTGGATCACGTACACCGCCGGGTACCTGCGGCTCGGCTCGGCGTCGTAGCCCGGCGGCAGGTAGACGTACAGCGGGCGCTCGTGCGGGTCGCCGAGCGGGTTGCCGCGTAGCAGTTCGCTGTCGATGACCTGCTCGTCGATGCGGCCGGCGAGATCCGCGGACCAGGGCAGCAAGGTGGGCCTCCTCGGGGTGGGGAGGCCCAGCTTATGACGCGGCGAGGTGCCCGGAGATGAGGGCGGTGACGGGACCGGGTGCCTGGTAGGGAGCCAGGTGCGAGGTGCCGCGGATGACCCGGAGCCGGGATTCCGCGATTCCGGCCGCGGTCATGGCGCCCTGCCAGGGCGGCGCGGCCTGATCTTCGGCCCCCGAGATGACCAGCGTGGGCGCCTTGATGGCGCCCAGCGCGGGCCGCAGGTCCATGCCCGCGATAGCCTCGCCGCAGCCCGCGTAGCCCGCCGGGTCGGTGCCGAGCAGCATGTCCACGACGAAGGAGACCGCCTCGGGCTGCCGGGCGATGAAAGCGGGGGTGAACCAGCGCGGCGGGACCATCTCGGCGATCGCCGCCATCCCGCCCGCGCGGACCAGCGCGGCCCGGTCCAGCCACGACTGGCGGGACGGCATCGGGGTGATCGCGGCGCAGCACACCACCAGGGAGGAGATCCGCTCCGGGGCGTTGGCGGCGAGCCACAGCCCGATCATCGCGCCGATGGAGATGCCGCAGTAGGCAGCCGTGGTGACGCCGTGCTCGCGCATCAGGCCGAGCACGTCGGTGCCGAGCTCGGCCATGGAGTAGGGCCCGGGCGGGGCGTCGGACCGCCCGCCGCCCGCATTCCCCGGCCCACCGTGGCCGCGCAGCTCGAACCGCAGCAGCCGGAAGTCTCGGCGCAGCACCCGGGCCTGGGCGTCCCAGATCGCCCGGGTGGTGCCGATCGGGTTGGCCAGGATGACCACCGGGGCACCGGCCGGGCCCTCGAGCGAGGACACCAGATGTGCTTCAGACATCGAAGAAGACGGTCTCGCGGTCGCCCTGGAGGTAGATGTCGAACCGGAGCTCACCCTCGGGCTCGGGCATGGCGATGAGGGTGGCCCGCCGCCGCGGCGGCTGAATCGAGTTCAGCGCCGGGTCGGCGGCGTTGGCGGTCTGCTCGTCGGGGAAGTACATCCTGGTCACCACCCGGTCGAGCAGGCCGCGCGCGAACACCGAGACGTCCAGGTGAGGCGCCTCGATGCTGCCGTCGGGGGCGGGCAGCGGACCGGGCTTGAGGGTGACGATACGGTACGAGCCGTCCGGCGCGGTCGGGCAGCGGCCGAAGCCGCGGAAATCGTGATAGCCGCCCGGGGTCGGTCCGCGCGGGTCGTCGGGATGGGCGAAGCGTCCGTCCGGCCCGGCCTGCCAGGTCTCGATCAGCCCGTCCGGGATGATGTTCCCGGCGCCGTCGTAGAGCCGCCCGATGATCGTGACCGCCCCCCGGGTGCCTTCGGGCACCACGAACGGGCCGTCGGGCCACGGCAGCCTCATCGCGAAGTACGGGCCTACCGTTTGCGAAGGCGTCAGTCCTGGCACTGTCTCGTCCCGTCCTTACTCGAAGACCGTCGCGCCGCGGCCGCGCAGCACGATGTCCCACTCGTAGCCGAGGGCCCACTCGGGCTGGGTCAGCTCGATGGCGAACCGGGAGACCATCCGCTGCCTGGCCTTCTCGTCGGGAACCGAGTTGAAGATCGGGTCGATCGGCAGCAGCGGGTCGCCGGGGAAGTACATCTGGGTGACCAGCCGCTGGGTGAAGGCCCGGCCGAACAGCGAGAAGTGGATGTGCGCCGGGCGCCAGGCGTTGTAGTGATTTCCCCACGGGTAGGAGCCCGGCTGGATGGTGATGAAACGGTACCGGCCTCC
This sequence comes from Nocardiopsis sp., assembly GCA_021154785.1. Lineage (GTDB taxonomy): Bacteria > Actinomycetota > Actinomycetes > Streptosporangiales > Streptosporangiaceae > Palsa-504. The sequence continues at coordinate 201 of JAJKHX010000208.1, read as the reverse complement.
CGCGTCGGTCACGCACCGCCCGAGACCGCCGAAGTTCGGGTCAAGCGGGGCGGGGTGGTGCTCCTTCCAGTGGCGGTAGCGCCCGGCCGCGTTCGTCTGCCAGATCTCGACCAGCGTGTCCGGCACCGGCCGCCCGTCCGAGTCGAGCACCCGCCCGGTCACGATGATCCGCTGCCCCTGCGGCTCGCCGTCGTACTGGGT
>JAJKHX010000207.1 GCA_021154785.1 Nocardiopsis sp. | reverse complement strand
GGCAACGACACTGTCTTCTCCAAAGATCAAAGGACATTTAGGACCGAACGGGCTGGGTGTTCCCATCCCCCGCCCGTTCCTGCGACAACCGGCGGAACCGATCGGGAATTCCCAGCAGGATTCCCAGCTCGTCCGCCACGGCCGCGGGTCGCTCCATGTGCGCGACGTGCCCCGTCCTGGGCAGCACCACCACCCTGGCGTCGGCGAACTGGTGCGCCGCGCGGCCCGCCATCCGCGCGTCGACCAGCCGGTCGCGGCTGCCGTAGATGACCAGGGTGGGCGCGGTGACGCGGGCCGCGTCCCGCCAGGCCGAGTGGCGCCCCTTGCGGACGAACTGGGCGGTCAGCGCGCGGACGCTGCCGATCAGGGCGGAGGCGGCATAGCCGAGCTCGTCGCGGCGGGTGAGCTCGGTCACCTCAGCGGCGAACCTGGCCTGCTGGAACAGTTCCGGCTCGCCGAAGCAGGTGGTGATGACGTCGGCGACCCGGCGTTCCGGCGGCAGCACCTGGTACTGCCGCACCAGGCGCGGGCCGACCCGGGGCAGGCTCATCACCGGGAAGCGGATCAGGTCCAGCCGCGGCCGGGAGTCGGGCAGGGCCGGGGAGACGAGGGTGAGGGACCGGATCAGCCCGGGCCGGGTGGCGGCGACCTTCACGCAGACCGCGCCGCCCAGGGAGTTGCCGACCAGGTGGACCGGGCCTTGGAGTTTCTCGATGAGCGCGATGACCGTGCGGGCCAGGGCGGTGATCGAGTAACGGCCGTCGGCCGGGGGCGGTGAGTCGCCGAACCCCGGCAGGTCGACCGCCTGGCAGGCCAGGACGGGGCGGAGCAGGTCCATCAGGTCGGTCCAGTTCCGCGACGAGCCCTCCAGGCCGTGCACGAACAGCGCCGGCTCGGCGTCTTCCCCGGCGGGGGCGCTGCGGACGTAGACCTGGTGGTCGCCGAGGTCGACCAGGCGGCCCGGCCAATGCGGGATGGGGTCCGGGCTCCCGGTCATGCGCTGGCCCGGCGGCGCGGCTTGGGCTTGGCCTCTTTGGCTTCGGCCTTGTCCTGTTTAGCTTCGCCGGACTTGCCGCGGCCGCCGCCCTTGGCCGCGGCGACGCTGGCGCGCAGGATCTCGGTCAGGTCGGCGGGCTGCTTTTTGGCCTCGGGCACGTCCAGGCCGTCCGGGCGGACGACGTCGTTGCCCTCGACCTTGGCCTGGACGACGGCCTCGAGCGCCTCCCGGTAGGCGTCACGATACTGGCCGGGCTCGAAATCCTCGGTCATCGTGTCGATCAGCGAGGCGGCCATCTTCAGTTCCTGCGACCGGACCTCGATGTCCTCGTCGAGGAAGGCGAACTCGGGCTGGCGCACCTCGTCCGGCCACAGCAGGGTCTCCAGCGTGATCACCCCCTCCCTGACCCGCAGCGCGGCCAGCGCCTCGCGCTGGCGCAGCGCGACCTTGGCCACCGCTACCTTCCCCGAGGCCTCGAGGGCGTCACGGAACAGCGCGTACGCCCGGGTGCCGGCCTGGTCGGGCTCGGTGTAGTAGCTCTTGTTCGCGTAGATCGGCTCGACCTGGGCGGCGGGCGCGAAGTGCAGCACCTCGATCCGGTGCGCGGTCACCAGCGGCAGGTCCGCCAGGTCCTCGTCGGTCAGCACCACCATGTCGCCGGTGGGCAGTTCGTAGCCCTTGGCGATGTCGGAGTACGGGACCTCTTCCCCGTCCAGCGTGCAGAACCGGCGGAACTGGATCCTGGCCCCGTCCTTGCGGTGGACCTGACGGAAGGTGATGTCACGCTGCTCCGTCGCGGCATAGAGCTTGACCGGGATCACGACCAGGCCAAACGAGATGGCGCCGGTCCATATGCTGCGCATGGTCTTCACCTACCCCGGTTACGCTGGCAACGATCATCCGTCTTGTCCCAATTTCCTCAATACGAACGCACGTTCGGGAAGCGACAGGACTAGCACGAGCGGATTTCACCCAACTCTCCCAGCGAGCTTAGCTTCGGCTGCGATGATGAGGGGGCCCGGGACCTGGACCCGAAATGCGGCTGGCCCGCCTGAGGACGGATCAGGCCGGGTACTGACTCGAAGTTCGAGGGGGACGGAGAGATATGGGCGCTTTCGATGTGGTCGTGCTCGGCGGTGGCACCGCCGGCGTGCACGTCGCCACCGAGGTCGCCGGCGGCGGTAAGTCGGTGGCCCTGGTCGAGGCCGGGCTGATCGGCGGCGAATCTCCCTACCTGGCCTGCCTGCCGTCGAACTCGATGCTGCTTTCCTCGGCCTGCGGGAAGAGCTGGGAAGACGCGGTGGCCCGGCGGACCGAGGTCACCGGCGGCCTGGACGACTCGGCGACGGCGCGCCGGCTGGGCCGCGCGGGCGTGACGGTGATCCGCGGCACCGGCCGGATCACCGCGCCCGGGACGGTGGAGGTGACGCTGGCCCCGGGCGAGGAATCCGCGCCCGCCGGGACGGTGGTGCCGCTGGCGTACGCGGACCTGGTCATCGCCACGGGCTGCGAGCCGGTCGCGCCGCCGATCGAGGGCCTGTCCGACATACCGGCCTGGACGACCGCCGAAAGCCTGTGCTCCCCCGACCTGCCGCGGCGCCTCATCGTGCTCGGCGGCGGGCCCGCCGGGTGCGAGCTGACGCAGATCTACGCCTCGTTCGGCTCGCAGGTGACGCTGGTGGAAGCGGACCCCGGGCTGCTGCCGGGCGAGCCCGCCTTCGCCGGCGAGATCCTCGCGGCGGCGCTGCGCCGGGCCGGAGCGGAGATCTACCTCGGCTCCCGGGCCACCAAGGCGGAGCGCACCCCCGACGGCCTCACGCTCGCGCTGGCCGACGGGACCAGGATCGACGCCGACCGGCTGCTGCTCGCCTCGGGACGGCGCCCGCGGCTCGGCGGCCTGGGCCTGGACGTGCTCGGCCTGGACGTCAGGCCGGGGATGGCGCTGCCCACCACCACCCGGTGCGAGGTGGCCGGGGCGGGCGGCCGGGTCTGGGCGGCGGGCGACGTCACCGGCACCACGCACACCCACGCCAGCCAGTACCAGGCCAGCGTGGTCGCGGCCAACATCGGCGGCCAGGATCGCGAGGCCGACTACAGCGCGATCCCGCGCTGCGTGTTCACCACCCCGTCCGTATTCTCGGTGGGAATCGTTCCCGGCGCGGCCGAGGCCCACGCGGACACGGATCCCGAGACGACGATGAACGGCTCCGGTCCGGAGGTTCCCGAGGCGGGCGAGCCGGGCCGCCGGATGCTGCGGATCGCGAAGATGCCGGCCGGGGACCGGGCCGGGGCCCCGGCGAGCGCGCCAGCGGCGCCGGGCCCTCGACTGGGCCCGCGGCTGATCACGGCCCGGGCCAGCCTGGGCGACACCGCCCGGGCGCATCTGGGCCAGGACGACCTGGGCTACCTCGAGCTCTACGCCGACGCCGGATCCGGGGTACTGGCGGGCGCGGTCGCGGTCGGGCCGGACGCGGCCAGCTGGATGGGCGAAGTCACGCTCGCCATCCGGGCTAAGATTCCCATCGCGATCCTGGCCGACGTGGTGCATGCCTTCCCGACCTACGGGGAAGCACTGGGGACAGCGCTGCGGGAGCTGGCAAGAGCCGGGGAGCGCGCGGTCATGGCCGACCATCAGGAAAAGAGGACCGGACCAGTGAGCGAGCTGGACAGCGAGACGCCCGAGAATGACGCTATCGAGCAGCACCAGGAAGTGGTCCCGGACGAGGCGGCGGCCGCGGTCCGGCGCGAGGTGCCGTTCGACGTGAACGAGGCCGACGCGGCCGAACAGGATCGCGCGGTCGGCTACGACGATGACGACTACCGCTGAGGGCAGCTTAGGATGGGGCGAACGCGGGAACTCATCCGCGCGTGATCAACCCGGAGACCGAACTGTGACGGCAACGTCCGAGACCAGGCCACGCAGCACGCGGCTGCCACGGCATGAACGGCGGCGGCAGCTACTAGACGCGGCGCTCGAGGTGTTCGTGTCCCAGGGGTACCACGCCGCCGCGATGGACGAGATCGCCGAGCGCGCCAGTGTCAGCAAGCCGGTGCTGTACCAGCATTTTCCCGGCAAGCTGGAGCTCTACCTGGCCCTGCTCGACGAGAGCGTGGGGACCCTGATGGACACGATGCGCGATGCGCTCGGTTCCAACCTGGAGGACCCCAAGCAGCGGGTGGCCGCTACGTTCGGCGCCTACTTCGAGTATGTCGGCGGTAACGGCCAGGCCTACCGCCTGGTATTCGAGTCGGACCTGAGCAACGAGCCCGCCGTGCGCGACCGGCTCGAGGAGGCCCAGCGCGACTGCGCCGACCTGGTCAGCCAGGCCATCAAGGAAGGCGCCGGCCTTTCTCATGACGAGGCCCACCTGATCGGCGTCGGCCTGGTCGGCATGGCCCAGGTCACCGCGAGGTACTGGCTCAGCGCCCGGGATCACATCCCGCGCGAGGCTGCCGAGCAGCTGGTGGCCAGGCTGGCCTGGCGCGGCATCAGCGGCTGGCCCCGCAGCGAGCACTGACCTGACCGGCAAAGGAGCCCCGTGGAAGTCAAGATCGGCATTCAGTCCGTGGCGCGTGAGCTGGTCGTGGAGACCGACGCTCCGGCGGAAGAAATAGAGCGCCAGCTCGCCGCCGCGCTGGCCGACGGGGCGCATTCCGTCTTCACGGTCCCGATCGCCAAGGGCGGCAAGGTCCTGGTGCCAGCGGACAAGATCGCCTACGTCGAATTCGGCGGCCCGGAAGCCCGCCGCGTCGGTTTCGGCAACCTCGCCTAGGACGATGTCCTTACCTGTCATGACGCCCGGCCGGGCTGCCACGTGGGCTGGGCCTACTCCTGGTACACTTGGTACCGACTGGAATGACATAACCAAAGGTCGTGTTGTACATAACGGCTGCTGTTTACGCCGGGCGCCATGTCCGGCTTCCCTGGGGGGATCCCGAGTAGACGGCAGTGTCCCGGACAACGACGGCGGGCTCCCTGAGCGGGTGACATCACACCGATGACACCGCGAAGGTCGCAGCTCGCGTCGCGGCGGGACACCGCGGGCAGCCCGCAGACACGACGGGCCCCGGCCCCGGAACCGCTGGGGAGGGCCACGATGAAGGATGGAATCCCCTGACAACTCAAACTTTCAGCGGGGACGAGACCGAAGCTCCGCTTCCGCTGGCTGAATCCGTTACGGCCCTTCCCGGCGGCACCAGCGCCGTACCGTTCCGTGACCTCGGCATCAGTGAGGCTATCTGCTCGGGCCTAGAGGCCGCGGGCATCTTTACTACCTTCCCCATCCAGGCCCTGGCGCTGCCGCTGGCGCTGCGCGGGCAGGACATCATCGGGCAGGCCAGGACCGGCACCGGGAAGACCCTGGCGTTCGGCATCCCGCTGCTGCAGCTGATCGAGGAAGCCGCCGACACCGAGCGGGGCCGCACGCCGCGGGCCCTGGTGGTCGTGCCCACCCGGGAACTGGCGATGCAGGTCGCCGATGACCTGCGCGTGGCCGCGGTCAACCTGCCCACGCGAGTGCTCACCGTCTACGGTGGCCGCGCCTACGAGCCGCAGATCGAGGCGCTGGAAAAGGGCGTCGACATCGTGGTCGGCACCCCTGGCCGGCTGCTCGACCTGGCCAACCGCCGCCATCTCGACCTGAGCAAGGTCCGCGCCCTGGTGCTCGACGAGGCGGACAAGATGCTCGACCTCGGCTTCCTGCCCGACGTGGAGCGCATCGTCCGGCTCACCCTGGACCGGCAGCAGACCATGCTGTTCTCCGCGACCATGCCCGGCGACGTCGTCACGCTGGCCCGGCGCCACATGCGGCAGCCGACCCACGTGCGCGCCGAGGGCGATGACGAGCCCACCTCGGCGCCGAGCACCGAGCAGCACGTGTTCCGGGCACACCAGATGGACAAGATCGAGGTCCTGGCCCGCGTTCTGCAGGCCAGGAACCGCGGTCTGACCATGGTGTTCTGCCAGACCAAGCGGGCCGCCGACCAGGTCGCGAGCGACCTGGAGCGCCGCGGGTTCGCGGTCGCCACCGTTCACGGTGACCTGGGTCAGGGCCAGCGGGAGCGCGCGCTGCGCGCGTTCCGCAGCGGCAAGGTGGACGTGCTCACCGCCACCGAGGTGGCCGCCCGCGGCCTGGACGTCGACGACGTCACCCACGTGGTGAACTACGAATGCCCGGACGACGAGAAGACATACGTGCACCGCATCGGCCGGACCGGGCGAGCCGGCCGGGAGGGCGTGGCGATCACGTTCGTCGACTGGCGGGACATGCACCGCTGGAAGCTCATCAACGACGCGCTGAACCTGGGCATGGCCGAGCCGGAGGAGACCTACTCCACCTCCGAGCACCTTTACACCGAGCTGGACATCCCGCGCGAGGTGACCGGTACGCTCCCCCGTGCGATGCGGGAACGGGCCGGACTCGAGGCCGAGGCCATCGAGGACATCGGCGAAACCGGGCGGATCCGCACCCCGCGGCCCAGCAAGCGGAGCAAGAGCCCGGCCCGGCGCGGGTCGGGACAGGCTGGTTCCGGTTCCGGCCAGGTGCGCAAGGACGGCCGCGAGACGGCCGACGGGACGCAGGCGGCCGAGGTCACCAGGTCCCGGCGCCGCCGCCGGACCAGGGGCGGCCGCGAGGTCAGCGCCAGTCAGCCGGGCCAGCCTGACCAGACCGATCAGGGAGAAACCCGGCGCAAGGCCTCCTGATTACCGGTTTCCTGCGCTGACCTGGTGTTTCTTCGGCTAGCACCGCGTCGTCGCGGAGCTGACTCAGAGGTTTAGCTAATATCGCCAGGTAAGGTCCGCCACTGTGAGCACACCCTTCTCCCTCGAGCTGCCGGCCGGCGTCCGGCGCACGACCATCCGCACCACCCGGGGCGCCTTCGCGGCCCTGGAGGCGGTTCCGGCGTCAGGGGTGTGCGAGCGGGACGCCGCTCTGCTCGTCCCCGGCTACACCGGCAGCAAGGAAGACTTCATCGCCATCCTGGACCTGCTGGCCGACCGCAGCCGCCAGGTCGTGGCGATCGACATGCGCGGCCAGTTCGAGACCGAAGGCGCCCGGGAACCGGGCGGTTACGCCCCGGCGGCGCTCGGCGCCGACATCCTCGCCGTCATGAACGAGACCGGCGCGAGGCACCTGGTCGGGCACTCCTACGGGGGACTGATCGGCCGGGAAACCGTGCTGGCCGAACCGGATGCCGGGTTTGCCTCGTTCACGCTGATGAGCTCGGGACCCGCTGCCCTCACCGGGCCGCGAGCCGGCGAGCTGCGCGCCATGCTTACCGCCCTGGGCGTCGAGGAGACCCTGGACGACGCTTCGCTGCCGGAGGCCGACGTGCTCCGGGCCGGCATCGCCGATGTCTGGCGCGTCCACCTGGAACCGCAGGTCGTGGCGGCCGGAATCCCCGCGCCCATCGTCGCCTTCCTCGGCCGCCGGATGCTGGCCAACGACCCGGCCGGCCTGATCCTGATGGCCCGGCACATGCTCGCCGCCCCCGACCGGACCGCCGAGCTGGCCGGGCTGGACCTGCCCATGCTGGTCATCTACGGCGAGGACGACAACGCCTGGTCCCCCGCCGCCCAGGAGGCCATGGCCCAGCGGCTCGGCGCCCGCCGGTTCTGCATCCCCGCCGCCATGCACTCCCCCGCGGTCGAGGCGCCGGCCACCACGGCCAGCGCGCTGACCCAGTTCTGGGACGCCGCCGAGGCGACCCCGCCGGCTGATCACCGGGTCGCGATCTCCCGGACCGCCTGACTTCCCGGCCGACCGAAGCCCTGGTCGCCTAGAGCGTGTCCGCTCGATCATGAAACAGGCCTGAGCGGATCATCAACCGGCCCTATCGTCCGGTCGGCACGGCTGCGACGCCACCATAGTCCCACTGGTCCCCTGCGTACCATTTTCAGCGACAGCTGAGGGGCAGGCCCTAGTCGGCGGCGAGGCCGTCCCAGGGGCGGCGGGCCGGGGCGGCCGCGGCTCCTTCGGGGCAATGGCGCCGGTAGTCGCACCAGCCGCAGGACGGTCCGGTGCGCGGCGGGAACACCTCGTCGTACCGGTCGGCGGGCAGGCCGTCGCGCATCCGCTCGTCGGCCGCCGCGAGCTCCTCGGCGATCCCCTCGGCCCGGCCCAGGTGCCGGGCCAGCGATGCATCGGTGTGCGACCAGGTGAGGATCTCGCCGCTGGGCAGGTGGTGCAGTTCCACCCGGTGGCAGGGCCGCCGCAGCGCCCGGCCCGCGGCCAGCGCGTACAGCGCCAGGGCCAGCGAGCTGCGGGCGTCGTCGGTGGTGAGCAGGTGCCGTCCGGTCTTGTAGTCCACCACCACCAGCTCGGTGCCGCTGCCATCGCCATCGCCGTCGCCGTCGCCGGACTCGGCCGGCCGGGCGTCGAGACGGTCGATCCGCCCGGATACCGCGATCACATCGGTGCGGGTCGCGACCGTCCGCTCCACCCCGAGCGGCTCGTCTTCCGGGTCGAGTCCGGCGACGTACCGCTCGACCATGGCGATGGCCCGCTCGCGCTGGCGCACCGACTGGGTCTCATCCGCGAAGCCCTCGTTGATCCAGCCGCGGTCCACCAGGCGGCCCCCGGCCTCGACGGTGCGCTGCGGCAACGGCAGCCGCCACCAGCCGGCCAGGGCGTTATGGATGCTGGCGCCGAGGCTGTTGTGCCCCCACGGCGGCCCCTTCGGCAGCACCGGCCGGTCCAGGTAGCTCATCCGGTACCGGCGCGGGCAGTCCAGCCAGGTCGACAGCCGGGTCGGCGTGCACGTGTAGAGCCGCCGCGGCATCCCCTCGAAGCCGAGCTGCTCCATCAGTGCTAGTCGCCGAGGCTGGACGGGGACGAGATCGCGGGGCCGGCCGTGGCCCAGGAGTCGAACTTCTTCTCCGCCGCCCCGATCGTCGTCTCCGGGCCCTGGCCCGGCAGGACGCGGGTGTCCTCGGGCAGGGTCAGCAGGTTCTCCCCGATCGCGTTCAGCTGCCCGGAGAAGTCGGGGAAGTCGTTGTCGTCCGGCTCAGCCGGCCCGTCGGCCAGCATGACGTGACCGGTGAACACCACCCCGAGATCCTCGCAGTACAGGCACACCGAACCGGGGGTGTGGCCGGGAGCGTGGATGACCTCGAGCTGGACGTCGGCGACCTCGAAGACGCCGCCTTCCGCCATCTCGATGTCGGCCGCGTCGGCCGGGTGCGCCTCCCGCCACAGCAGCCGGTCCCGCGGGTGCAGGGCGATGGCCGCCTCATCCCGTTCGGCCACCTCGATCGCCGCGGTGACATGGGCGGCGTGGCCGTGGGTGCAGATGACCGCGAGCACCTCGCGGTCGCCGACCGCGTCGAGCACGCCCGCCGCGTCGGTGCCGGGATCGATGACGATGACCTCTTCGTCATCACCGATGATCCAGGTGTTAACCTCACCGCCCGGCGGCGAGAACTGATCGATCCGCGTG
>JAJKHX010000206.1 GCA_021154785.1 Nocardiopsis sp. | reverse complement strand
TCAGAGGGACCTGCGCTCGTCCCGTGCTATAGGATGCCAATGACATCGATCGATCTGCCAGCCAGAATGGCTGAGGAAGCTCTCTTAGAGCCTGTAATGGTAAAGACACCCCACATCGGAACACCCCCCGGGATTATTCAATTGCCAAGGCGAGATAGTACGTGGCCCGCTCTGCGAGTGTGAGGGTCGAGGTATTTGCCGACCTGCATGCCGATGTGGGTGAGGCGCCGCATTGGGACGAGCGGACTAAGACGCTGCTGTTCGTCGACTTGACCACAGGTGTGGTCTTCCGTTATGACCGGTCCGGGGTGAAGCAGGGGTCTTTTCCCGTCGGCCAAGAGGTAGGCGCGGTTGTTCCCCGACGCGGTGGCGGGCTTGTGCTTGCGGTGCGCGATGGTATCGTCACGGTTTCAGATACCGGGGAGGGTCTAGAGCTGACTGCGCCGGTCGAGCGGAATATCCCAGGCAACCGGATGAATGATGCGAAATGTGACCCTGCTGGGCGGCTCTTGGCCGGGACGACTACGTTTGACTTTTCGCCGCGTTCCGCAGCGCTCTACCGTGTTGAACCGGACTGGTCATTCGAGCAGATAGTCCGCGACGTAACGCAATCGAACGGCATCGCGTGGAGTCCCAGCGGTAGCCAGATGTACTTCATCGACTCGGCCACTCAGGGTGTCGACGTCTTCGACTACGACGTCGGCACCGGCTCGGTCGGCAACAGGCGACGGCTCGTCACTATCGAGCGTGCGCACGGGGTACCCGATGGGATGACCACTGATAACAGGGGCAACCTCTGGGTTGCGTGCTTCGGCGGAGCAGCGGTCCGCTGCTATTCACCAGCCGGCGTGCAACTGGACGAGGTTCTCTTTCCGGTTACCCAGGTGACGAGCTGTACTTTCGGCGGTTCCGACCTGGCGGACCTATACGTGACTTCGGCTGCCTACCGGCTGAGCGCCGGCCAGCTGAAGAAAGAGCCGCATGCGGGTGCAACATTTGCATGCCGTCCGGGGGCGGTGGGAATGCCTGCGTCTTCGTTCGCCGGGTAAACGATGTACCGCTCATAACTGAACTTCCACCGAACGCCGGGAAACCGTGGCAGGCTGTCGGGAGGTCCTGCTGAGGCGCTGCTTTTGGAAGACGCAGGGAAAGCCATATCACAGAATGCCCAGCGAGGTCGCACGCTTGATGGCGGAAGAACGGGAGGTGGCGCCGAGCTTCATGTAGGCGTGGCGCAGGTGCGTTTTCACCGTATTGAGGGACAAGTACAGATCGGCTGCTATCTCGGTATAGGTGAGCCGCTCGGACAGCTTCTCCAGGACGCGGATCTCGGCAGAAGTCAGCGGATCAAGAAGCTTTCCCTGCCGCGGAGCGGACGCGACGCGCCTGCGCGCCTTGAGACCGGCGGTGATCAGTGCTGTCAGCTGCCTGGTCCGGGAATAAAGGTGCGGCTCGGAGATCACATGCTCGACCAGCTGAGGAGCTGTGTCCATGACGGTCTGGGCGAAACCGTGGCGTTCGGCTACGGCCAGGGCCTGCCTGACCAGGGCGGGTGCCTGGGGTGAGGATTGGCCGATGGCGATGCTCGCGCGCAGCAGCCGCAGTTCCAGATCGGACCGGATCGTGGCTCCCTCAGCCGGGGCACTGCTCAGGGCCTGGGCCGCATGTTCGGGGTTCCCGGCGGCGAGAGCGGTGATCGCCGACATGACTATGCGCCGGTCCCCCGGCAGTCGCTCGATCACGCCTGCGGCACCGCTCTGGTCACCCAGACCGAGGCGGATGCGGGCTTCTAGCTCGTCGGCCTCGGGGAGAAGGACGGAGTTGTGGCTTTTGAGCGCCGACCGCGCCGCGGGCAGCGAGGCCAGGGCTTCATCGTAGTTGCCGCCTGCCGCCCAGATCCGGGCCCGGTCCAGCTGGGCAAGGTAATTGAAGACGGGCCGGGCGCCGCTGACGATCTCCAAGGCACGTTCTACCGGTTCAGCGGCCGCGGCCAGATCATGCCGCTCCAGCGCGAGTAGCGCCGTCGTCCGCAGCGCGTGAAAAGCGAAATAGTGCCGGTCGAAATGGAGGCGGCGGGCCGCGGCGAGAGTGCTAGCGGCCAGGCCGCCGGCCTCTTCGAGGGCCCCTTCGATGTAGGCGGCCTGGCTGATTACTCCGGGGCAGAGAACTTCGGTCAGCGGATCGCTCACCTGAGCCGACATGAGGTTATCGCCGAGCTGCCGGGCTTCGCTGAAATGGCCCAGGTAGGTGTGGCAGTACATGGCCAGGGTGTCGAGCGTCACGACCCAGTCGCTGACACCATCGGCCTTGGCCTCGAACGGCCGCGCCTGCTCCCGGTGCGCCACTGCCTCATCAAACTGGCCGATGAACGTGCAGTAAAGCATGTTCACCAGTGCCAGCCTTACGGCCAGCTCGGGTTGCCGGTCCAGAACGATACGGCACTTCCGGGCGAGCACGACAGCCCGCGAGCCTCGCTCGAACGCCCCCCGCCATAGCAGCTCAGCCGCCAACGGCAACAAGAACTCAGGTGCGCCTGCGAACACCTCCGGCCGGATCTCGTCGAGGTCTAGTGCGCTGCCGACCGTCGGGTTGGTCAGCACGTCGCGCACAACCTCATCGCTGAGCAAGCCGAATGCCGCAGCCTGCTCACAGGCGGCCAGCAGATGCCGCGCGGCCGCGCCGACCTGACCGGCCTCGATGAAATAGCGCGCGGCGGCCTCGTGGATCCGCTTTTCCCAGGCCGGATCCCGGGCATGCAACTCGCTCTGGAGAACTTCCCTGATCAAATGGTGATAGCGGTAGGTGCGGGCCTCGTCGTCGACGATCGTTATGAACATGTGCGTGCCGTAGAGGAGCTCGAGCATCTTCGCTGATCCTTGACCGCATAGCGCGGTGCAGGCGGGCACCGAAAGCTCATCGAGGACCGAGGTGGCCAGCATGAACTCGGCGACCTCCAGAGGCTGGCGGGAGAGGACCTCCTCCAAGAAGTAGTCGGCGACGGTATGGCGGTGCAGTTGTACCCGGCCAGCGGCGGTGGCGTGATCGGGCGAACCTTGGATCGAGATCGCAGCCATCTGCAACCCAGCTGCCCATCCCTCGCTGCGCCGGTGAACCAGAGCCAGCTCTGGCTCATCCAGCAGAACCCCGAATCCGGCCAGTAGACCTCTGGTCTCATTTGCAGAGAAAGCCAGGTCCCCGTCCCGCAGCTCGACCAGATCCTGGTGCGCCCGCATCCGGTGCACCCTCAGCGGCGGGTCGACCCGGCTGGCCACAACCAGCTGCAGCGACGACGGGTGATACTCCACCAGCCAGCGCAGGGTATCGGCGCTGGCCGTTCCGGCCAGGTGGAAGTCATCAATGACCAGTACCCGCACCCTGTCCGGCACGTCCAGGTCGTCAGCCAAGGCAGCGATTGCGTCGGCCGATACCTCGCCATCGAGGCCGATCAGCTGGCGGGCATCCTCACCGATCGATGGCTGACCAAAGCCATACCGCGCGGCCTCGATGATGGCAGCGACAAACCGGAGTGGGTCGGCATCGGCCGCATCGCAGCTCAGCCACGCCGATGGCCGATGAGGCCGGGCGGCCAGCCAGTCCGCGAGGAGCATGGTCTTGCCTGCCCCCGCCGGGCCCACCACCAGGGCAAGGCGAACCTGGTCTCCTCGGTCCAGCCGATCAAGCAACCTCGGCCGGCGTACGAGCCCCGGCATCAGCGTAGGGGCACGGAACTTCGAGGACGGGAACCGGGGAGTACGCGGGCCGGGCTCAGCCGTCACTGTCGCTTGCGGCACTGTACTTCGGCCTCCCGTAACACAAACCACCCGGCTTGGCCGTCGAGGAGGAGCACAGAAGTCAGTCCGGGCGATAGAACAATATTACGCAAGGTGGCGGTGACAAAGTCACCGTACTTGAAATCGCGCCCGGCCCGGACGTGCTGAGGCCCGTGTCTTCCCAGGTTACAGGCCCCCCATCCCGTAGTGGGCAACTTGGACCGCCGGGCGACGGTCAAATGGTCACTATGCGTTATCGTCCCGCCAGCATCATCTGACGCACACGCACGTCACATCATCAGTTCATCCGGCGATTCCCACTGCAGGTGTTCGCACAGCATGATCTCCGGAGGCGAGCTCGATGCTGGCCAGCATAGGCGCGGCGGAGATCAGGCAGCAACTCCCGCTAGGCAGTTCAGCAGCGGGTGCAGGTTGCCGAGCCTCGCTGGTCCCTACCGCACGGCGCGGCCCCGACCGCGGCCACTGCGCCCAACCCCGATCACCCGGTATCGGGTGACGACTTTGACCACGCTGTCAGGCACGCTGGCGGCCAGCATCAGCCACCAACTGCGAGGCATATTCCTAGTGCGATCACACACGTATGAGATCACTTTCAGCGGCCAGGCCGGCCGAACGCTGCGCGCACAGTTCGACGACTGCCAGGTCACCACAAGCCCGGAGGTGACCACCCTCCGCGCCGAGTTGCCCGACCAAGCTGCCCTCTCCGGACTTGTAGAGCGGATCGTCGGCCTCGGTCTTGAAATCATCAATGTGCACCTGGTGACACAACCATCCGCGCCATTGACCGACCTCGCGCACGTACAGGGACAAGGAGGGTTATTCACGCAGATCGTTCGTTATGTCAACTTTACCCGGAATAACGACATATCTACATGAAGGATGACCTGTTTCACGAAAGGATGTAGTTACCACATAACGTCCTTAGAAACAGGCCATCGTGACGTGTCATACCACCGGGTTCGAGCACGAAGAAATCATCGACCTCTGCATCCGGATCAATTTCGCGGAACGCGGGACAGGAGCCTCGAAATGGCCGCCGTGCTTCGGACTCTTCAAATCGGTGATGGCAACACTGACCTACATGCGGCACAACCGCACCGAGGCGGAAATCGGCGAGTCGCTCGGCGTATCCCAGCCGACTATCAGCCGCGCCATATCCTCTATAATTCTGCTCATCCCGGAAGCGGTGCGCGAATTTGTTCCGGCCGCTGACGACCTTGACCCGTACGCCCAGTACATCTTGGACGGCACGCTGCTCCCGTGCTGGTCGTGGGCCGGGCACAAGGAACTGTACTTGGGAAGGCACAAGACCACCGGGATGAACGTCCAAGTCGCCTGCACGACTTACGGGCAAGCTCGCCTGGATCTCTGACCCGGTCAGCGGAAGCCGTCACGACAACTACTGCCAGGAAGAATCAGGCGTACTGCTGACGGTGAACCAGAAGAACTGGATCGGCGATAAAGGGTACATCGGGAACAACATGATCACGCCTTACAGGAAGCCAGCAGGCGGCGAACTGCTCGACTGGCAAAAAGAATTCAACAGCGCCGTCAACAAGATCCGCTGGATGGTGGAGCAGGTGATCTCACACTTCAAGAACTGGACCATCATGCACACCGACTACCGGCGCCCGCTCAAAACATTTGAGATGACTATCACGGCGGTAATTGGCCTGCATTCTACCGGACGGCCTGAATAACCTTCAAGAGCCACTTGCTGTCCGGTCATCTTGTGCAGCCAGCCGGTGGCCGGTGGCCGGTGGAGCGCCATGAGCGCACGCGTGGCCCAGCGGACTCGCCATTCACCAGTTACCTCGCGCCTGTTCAGCGCCGGTGATTGCGGCTCGCGGCCGTTACGTATTCCCGGTTGCCACGACGGGTACAGACAGCTGGTCGCGATCGTACCGGTCCCGTCAGCGAGCCCAATTGCGCCCCTTCGGAGCAGACGGCACTCTCCATATATCACCTCGGCCACCGCCGGGCTCAGCGATGCTGAACTCGCTGACCAACCACACGCAGGCCTTCAGGCGCGGCGGCGCTCGCAGTGAGGCACCGCCGTGTCGTGGATGCGGCGGACTTCTATGATTTGGACGGCGAAGGTATCGAGCCTGGTGAGCAGCCCATGTAGAGCCGCCTGATCTTGGAGCGGGCCGTGTACCACCGTCGCGACCGGCTCGACCGAGGTGGTGAGCCGATCAAAGTCAAGGAGCACCTCGGACGGGAGAGCACCGGCTACGCGGATCTCGTAGTAGGACAACGGCACCATGCGCCCCTCAAGGTCGGAATCTATGGCCAGGTCCTAGGCTCCGCTTCACCGCTTCGTGCGTCCCCGCTCGTGGTGGGTGAATTCTGTCACCCGGGTGAGACCGGGTGAGGTGGGTCGGGGGTGACGACTTCTCGCAATCCGATAAGAGAGAAATGGATTAACGGCTTAGCACGCGCGTCTGTTCCGGAGAGGGGAATGCGGATGTCCAGGCCGAATACGCACGGGTCAACCCGTTCGCCAGGGCACGCGGACGCCTACGATCCAGTTCTGACCGCAAAGGTCACCGTGCCTGACCTGCCGGGCTGGGCGGTCGCCCGGCCGCGCATCGACAAGCTCATCGCCGATGGCACGCGAGGGCCGCTGACCCTGGTGGCTGGGCCGCCCGGCGCCGGTAAGACCATGGCCATCGCGGCGTGGGCTGCCGCCAGCCGCAATCCTTGCGCATTGGCCTGGCTCACCGTCGATGACCATGACAACCGGCCGAGGGTGTTCTGGTCCTATGTCGTGGCCGCCTTGCGACGGGCAGGCGTCGCGATGCCGCGGGTCCGTTTCGGGTCCGGCCGGGTGGCGGTCGATCACACTTTCCTGGCCAATCTCGCGTTGGCGCTGGCTGCGCACGACCCACCCGTGGTGCTGGTCCTCGACGACCTCCATCTGCTGGCCGAACCGACGGTCCTGGACGGTCTGGCCTACGTGCTGCGGAATGCCAGCCCGGGCCTGCATCTCGTGGTCGCCTCCCGGACAGACCCGATGCTGCCGCTGCACCGGTACCGGCTCGCCGGGCAACTGGCCGAAATCCGAGCCGATGACCTTGCCTTCAGCACCGAGGAGTCCGTACTGCTGCTCGCGCATCATGGCATCGTCCTGTCCGCGGACACGCTGGACCGGATCACCGGCCGGATCGAGGGCTGGGCCGCGGGCATGCGCCTAGCCGCGATGTCCCTGCAAGGACGCAAAGACCCTGACCAGTTCGCGAAGGAACTGGAGACCGGGGAAACCGCCATCACCAGCTACCTGGTGGAGGAAGTACTCAACGCTCAGTCGGCTCCGGCCCGTGAGATGCTGCTCCGGACCAGCATCCTGGACAGCGTCAACGCCGAGCTCGTCGGCGAGCTGACCGATAACCAGCCGGAACCAGGCATCCTGCCGGATCTCGCTCGGGCGAACGCCTTCGTCCGCCCGCTCGGGCAGGGATGGTACCGGTACCACTCGCTGCTGGCCACGGTGTTGGACCTCAAGCTCCGCATCGAGCGCAGCGGGCTGGTCCCCGACCTGTACCGGCGGGCGGCCCGGTGGTACCAGCGCAACGGACGACTTGACGAAGCAGTGCGGTATGCCGCCGAATCGGGTGACTGGCCGTTCGCCGCCGGAATGGTGGTGGACGAGTTCGCCACCGGTCAGCTGACCGAACCATGCAGCCACCAGCCGCTGGCTCAGGCGTTTCAGCGCATGCCCTGGCATACGGCCTGGACCCAACCGCAACCATTGCTGGTACTGGCCGCAGCGGGGCTGTCCCGGGTCAGCAGTAACGCAGTCACTACCTCCCTCAGCGCCGCGGAGAGCATGCTTGACCGCCTGCCTGACAACGAGGAGATCCCGGCCCGGCTGGCGGCCGCGCAGATCCGGCTGGCACTGGCCCGCCGCACCGGGTATTTCGGGCTAGCCACGGCCGCCGCCGAACGAGCCGAGGCCCTAATCGATCGGCTGCCCCCGGAGATACACGACCGGCACCCGGGGATCCGGGCGCAGGTGCTGGCGGGCCGCGGAGCAGCGGATCTGTGGGCGGGTCGGCTGGATGAGGCGGCGGTGCAGTTCGAGGCGGGCGTGGCCGCCGCTCCACCTGCGGGGCATGAACGGCCCGATGGCTTGGGGTGTCTCGCGCTGGCAGAGGCGCTGGCGGGCAGGCTGAGCAGTGCCGTCGTCAGGGCTGACCAGGCGGCTGACGCGATGAGCAGCGGTGGCGACGACCTGATCGAGCACGTCATCCCCAGCGCGGACGTGGCGTTGGCCTGGGTGTACGTGCAGCGGGGTGATATGCAGGGGGCGCACGCCCGGCTGAAGCGGGCCGAGGCCGCCCTGCGGATCTGCCCGGACAGATTGGTGAGCGCGCTAGCCTGCACGGTCGCGGCCCAGCGCCGCTTGGCCGGAGGCCACGTTTCACGCGCGATGGAGATGATCCGCCAGGCGCGCCAGGACTGGTCACCACCCGCCTGGCTCGAGCTCAAGCTGACCATCCTGGAATCGTGCGTCTGCATGGTAGCGGGTGACGTCCCGGCGGCCTTGGCCGCGGCGCAACGCGCCGATCCGCATTCGGTACCCGAGGCTGCGGCTGCGCTCGCCCATGCCTGGCTGGCTGCAGGAGACCAACAAGCGGCCCGGCGCGTTCTGGACGACGTGACGGGGAACCTCGGCGGGACGACTCAGCGACTTGGCCTGGCGGGATGGGTGGCTGAAGCGAGGCTCAGCTACGAAGCCGGCGACGGCGCGCAAGGTCGCCGCTGTCTGGAGCGCAGTCTCGAGCTAGCCAAAGCTGAGCAGATAAGGCTGCCCTTCGTGATGGAGCGGACCTGGCTGTGGCAGGTGCTGCGGCGCGACTCTGAGCTGGCTCATCACTATCACGAACTGGACACACCCCCGTTCGTGAGCTCGGGTGAGGTTCCGTTCAAGAGAAAGGCGCCACCATCCGGCCAGGCGGCACCAGTAGTCGTCGAGCGGCTCAGCGAGCGTGAGCGCGAGGTCCTCACTTGCGCCTCGAGGATGCTCAGCACAGCCGAGATCGCCACTGAGATGTACCTTTCGGTGAACACCGTCAAGACGCACCTCAGGAGCACCTACCGCAAGCTATCCGCGACCCACCGTGGCGAGGCGGTCCGTCGTGCGCGGCAGTTGCAGCTGATCTGAGAGGTCTGGCGTGTCGCCGCTACCGATTTAGGCCGTCGACCGATCTCTTGCTCATCAATCTCGGCCTAACGCTCCCTACGCGTGACCCAGAACCGGGCGATGAGGTGCCAAGGTGCCGCTAGCGATTGACCGCGGCATGTCAGTGCGCTACTCAGCTCTGCGGCTCGCTGGTATTACGCACAGTAGCGGTATGATGGGGCGAAGGGACCTCGGGCGTGGACCGGTTCGTGGACCGGGTCACCAGCTCGGCGACGTGGCCCTGGCCCTGTTCGACGGCTACTTCATCGCGACCGAGGCCGGGGCGGGTGCCGCGCGCGGCCGCCTGATCGAACAGCTGGCCAGCGCGATTCACGCCCTGGCCGTCGGTATCAGGGACTTCCAGCCGCCGCCCGGCTACCGCCGCTAAGGCCAGTGGCCCCTGTTCCCGTTCCGCCGGGCTACCGGCAGCAGCGGATGCCTGGCGGTACTCGGGCTTTGCTAGCGCTGGCTGGTGGTCCGGATCCAGGTCTGGGCAGCCATCTGGACGGCGTCCCAGGGGCTGCCGAGTGGCGGGGTGTAGGACAGGTCCAGGTCGCTGACCGCGTCGACGGTCATGCCGTGGAAGATGGCGGCGGCGGCGATGTCGACACGCTTGGCGATCTCGGCGTCCTTATGGCCGAACAACTGCATGCCGAGCAGTCGCCCGGTGGCCCGGTCGCCCGTGACGCGGATGGTGATGCGGTGGCTGCCGGGGTAGTAGGCCTTGTGGTCATCGGCCTGGATTTCGGTGGTGACCGGGTCGAACCCGGCGGCGGCTGCTTCGTGGTCGCGCAGCCCGGTGCGGGCGGCGGCCTGGCCGAAGATCTTGACGACCTGGGTGCCCAGGCTGCCCGCGAACTGGCGGGTGCCGCCGAGGGCGTTCTCCCCGGCGACCCGGCCCTGCTTGTGCGCGGTGGTGCCCAGCGGCAGGTACGTCTCGCCGAGCAGCCGGTGGTGGGTGATCACGCAGTCTCCGGCCGCGAAGACATCCGGCAGGCCCGTTCGCATGCCGGCATCGACCGCGATCGCGCCCTTGATGCCCAGCCGAGCTCCGGCCTCGGCGGCCACTCCGGTCTCGGGACGCACTCCCACGACGACCAGCACCATATCCACGGTGCGGGTAACGGCCGTGCCGTCAGCTGCGGTGGCGGCCACATCCAGGCGCCTGGGCGAGCCCGGCGCCGCGCGGGTGATGGCTCGCGCTGTGGTGCTGGTCAGTACCTCCACGCCGTGGCTGGCGAGTTCGGCGTGCACGAGGGCGCCGAGTCCGGGGTCGACGGTGGGCAGCACCTCGGGCAGCTGCTCCATCTGGGTGACGTGCAGGCCGCGGACGGTCAGCGCGTCGGCCATCTCCAGGCCGATATACCCGGCGCCGACGATGACGGCGCTGGCCGGGGTGGTTTCCTCCAGGGTGCGCATGACGGCGAAGGTGTCGCCCATCGAGTGCAGCAAGTGCACGCCGTCACCCGGGCCCAGGGCATCGGGGCCAGGCAGGCCGGCGATAGGCGGGCGGACCGGGACGGCGCCGGTGCCGACGACGAGCTTGTCGTAGCCGAGCAGTTCCTCGCCGCCGCCGGCCGTGGTGACCAGGAGCTTGCGTCCGGCAACGTCGATCCGGCGGGCGGTGGTATCGGTCCGCAGCCGCATCCCGGTGGCCTCGAGGTCGGCGGTGGTGCGGTGGGCCAGGTCGCGCCAGTGGGTGACCTCGCCGGAGACGTAGTAGGGGATGCCGCAGATGGAGAAGTTCGGGTAGGCGTCCTCCAGGACCACCGTGACGTCGGTGCCGGGGTCTATTTCGCGTGCTCGCAGGGCCGCGCTGATCCCGGCGTCGCTGCCGCCGATCATGACCACGTGCATGGCAGGGCTCCCGTCTAGTTACCGGTCAGTGAGGCAGGCCGCGCGGGCTGTCCGCGGACGATGAGGCGGTGCGACTCGCCGCGCTGGTGGAGCCCCGGCCGGCTTCGCTGCGGTGGGGGACGATGATGTCGGCGGCTTCCGCCGGCGTGATGGCCGGGTACAGCACTTTGATGACGGCGACGCCGAGCGCCCCGCCGATGATCTGGGCGCCGATGAAGCTGAGCACCGAGCCCGGGGCGATCCCGGCGAAGGTGTCCGAGAACATCCGGCCGATGGTGATGGCCGGGTTGGCGAAACTCGTCGAGGACGTGAACCAGTACGCCGCTCCGATATAAGCGCCTACCGCCGCCGGGGCCGACGAGCCGCGGCCAGACCGGGCCAGTGCGAAGATCACCAGCAGCAGCCCGAGCGTGGCGATCACTTCGGACAGGAAGTGCGCTCCCGAGGCCCGGTGCTTGGCGGAGATGCTGACCGCCGGCAGCGCGAACATCAGGTTCGCCCCGACCGCCCCGATCGTGCACCCGGCTACCTGCGCGGGCAGGTACGCCCCGGCGTCCCGCCAGGACAGCCCGCCGAATGCGGCGTCGGCGAAGGACACCACCGGGTTGAAGTGGCCGCCGGAAACGGGGCCGAACATCAAGATGATGGCGAACAGCCCGGCCGCGGTCGCCGCCGCGTTCTCCGCCAGCTGCAGGCCGACCTGACCGGGTGACAGCTGCTGCGCCGCGATGCCGGAGCCGATCACCAGCGCAGCCAGGAACGCGCTGCCCAGGAATTCGGCTAGCAGCCGACGCCATAGCGGGATGGGTGCACTGGCCACGCCGCTCATGTTGACAGTGAAAGTTAGCTCAGTCAAGATTGAGTCAATGCCTGCTGAACCAATTTCCGGCTTGGCCTGGCGCGCCGCGGTACACGCCGCGCTGGCCGACCCTGCCCGGCTGGCCGTCACCGACACGCTGCTGGCCGGAGACGCCTCCCCGTCCGAGCTGGCCGCCATGCTGGCCATGCCGTCCAACCTGCTGGCACATCATCTCCACGTGCTGGAGCAGGCCGGAATCATCACCCGCCGGCGGTCCGAGGGCGACCGCCGCCGCACCTACCTGCAGCTGGTCCCCGGCGTCCTGGACGCGCTGGCCGTGCCGGGTGGACACACGGCGGCGCGGGTGCTGTTCGTGTGCACCGCCAACTCCGCCCGCTCGCACCTGGCGGCCGCGCTGTGGCGCCAGGCCAGCTGTATCCCGGCGGCCTCCGCGGGGACGCGGCCGGCGACCATGATCGACCCTGGCGCCATCGCTGCCGCCCGGCGTCACCGACTGCGGCTACCCCGGTTGCGGCCCCGGCACCTCAGCGACGTCCGGCACGACGGCGACCTCGTCATCACCGTGTGCGACCTGGCCCATGAGGAACTTGGCGGCCAGGGCGCCGTGCACTGGTCCGTTCCTGATCCGGTCCCGGCCGGCGATCCCGTCAGCTTCGACGCAGTGCTAGCGGAACTCGGCCAGCGCGTTGGGCTGCTCGCGCCCCGCCTGGCTGCGGCCGGGTGAACTCTGGCAACCGGCCCGGGCTCCCGGGTTAAACAATCGAGCTGCGGCGCTCGATAAGGATGACGTCACGCCAGCGACCGTAGTGCTGGCCGATCCGTTCCCGGGTGCCGATGAAACGGAACCCGGCTGCGTGGTGCAGGGCCAGGCTGGCAGTGTTTTCCGGGAAAATCCCCGACTGGATGGTCCAGATCCCGGTGGCCTCGGTTGAGGTGATCAGCGTGCCTAGAAGGCGGCGGCCGATGCCGCAGCCGCGGGCGGCGGGATCGACGTAGACGGAATGCTCGATAACTCCCGCGTAGACGCAGCGGCCGGAGACGGCCGAGGCGGCCACCCACCCGGTGACCCGGCCTTGCGTGGTCGCGACGAACCGGTGGCCGGACAGCCGGGCCGCGGAGAAGGCCGCCCAGTCCGGCGCGCAGGTCTCGAAGGTGGCGTTGCCCTCCTCGATCCCGGCCTGGTAAATCGCGAGCACGGCGTCAGCATGCGCGCCGGTCATCGGCTCAATGCGCGTTTGTGCTCCTGGGACTGGCACGGTCAAGGCCTGACCGCTTGGATGATCGCTGAGTGCACGCCGTCGGCGACCTGGTGGGTCGGTGTGATGGTGATGCCGGTGAACCCGGCGCTGGTCAGCCCGCCACGGTACTCGGTAAAGGAGGGCGATCCAGCGATGCAGCCCACCCGAGCCCCGCGTTCGGCCTGCTGGCCGGGGGAGAGGTGGTCCTCGGCGAGGATGTCGGAGATGCCCAGGCGGCCGCCGGACCGCAGGACGCGGAAGCTCTCGGCGAAGACCGCGGGCCGGTCGGTGGACAGGTTGATCACGCAGTTGGAGATGATCACGTCGACCGAGGCGTCCGGTAGCGGGATCGCCTCGATCTGGCCAAGCAGGAACTCGACGTTCTCCGCCCCGGCGGCGCGGGCGTTAGCCCGCGCCAGGCCGAGCATCTCCTCGGTCATGTCGAGCCCGTATGCCTTCCCCGCCGGGCCGACCCGGCGGGCGGACAGCAGCACGTCGATGCCACCGCCCGAGCCCAGGTCCAGCACGGTCTCACCGGGCCGCAGGTCCGCGACCGCGACCGGATTGCCACAGCCCAGGCTGGCGCGCACCGCCGCTTCGGGCAGGCCGCCGGTATCCGGATACGCGGGAGTGGCGCAGCAGCTCCCCTCAGCCGCTACGGCCGGGTCGCCGTCGGTGATTACGTCTCCGGATTGGGCCGCGCGGGCCAGGCCCGCGTACCGGGCGGCGATCGCCGCCCGGATCTCGTCACGACTCATCGAAACCATGGTCATCCTCCCAGCGGGACGGGTGAGGGCTTGCCCATCACCAGGTCGGCGGCGGTGGGGAAGCAGGTCACGCAGGTGTCGTTGATCCGGTACAGCCGCGAGGTGCCATGGTCCTCGGCCAGCACGAACCGGACTGCGGCCAGCTGCCGCAGGTGCTCCGACACCGTCGACTGGCCCACCGGCACGGCCGCGACGATCTCCTTGACCGTCAGCGGACGCCCGGCCCGGGCCAGCAGTGAGACGATCTGCACCCGGGTACCGTCAGCCAGCGCCTTGAACCAGGTCGCATACATCTCCGCAGTCTGCCGGTCCAGCGGCTCCATATCATTCATCGTTAATCGACGATAGACGATGAACGGGCATGGAGGGAAGCCCTGGTTCGGCGCTGTCGCGCCTGCCGGCTACGGGACGGGGCAGCCGATCAGGGCGGCTAGGGCGGACAGCGCCTGCGGGCGGACCCGGTAGTACACCCACACGCCGCGCTTGTCCCGATCCACCAGTCCAGCCTCGTGCAGCACTTTCATGTGATGGCTGATCGTCGGCTGGGACAGGTCGAACGCCTCGTTCAGGTCGCAGATGCACGCCTCCCCGCCCTGGCGCGAAGCGACGAGGGACAGCAGCCGCAGCCGGACCGGGTCGGCCAGCGCCTTCAGTAGCGGCGCGACCTGCTCGGCCTGCTCCACGCTCAGCGGCTGCGCGGTCAGCGGGGCGCAGCACGCGGCCGTCTCGGCCGGGCTGATCACCGTCAATGGAATCGACACACGTCTATATTGACAGGAGTCGATGTCCTGTGGCAAGCTCGGCCGCAGAAGAGATAGATAGTCGTCAATATCTACCGGAGGTCACATGTCCCGGGTGCAGCTCGCGCTGAACGTCAACGACATCGACGAGGCCGTCACCTTCTACACCGCCCTGTTCGGCACCGGGCCAGCCAAGCGCAAGCCCGGCTACGCCAACTTCGCCATCGCCGAGCCGCCGCTCAAGCTCGTCCTGCTGGAGAACCCCGGCCAGGGCGGCACCCTGAATCACCTCGGCGTCGAAGTCGCTGACGCCGACGCGGTCGACGCCGAGCAAGCCCGGCTCGCCCAGGCCGGCCTCGCCGCGGTCGACGAGCGGGACACCACCTGCTGCTACGCCCGGCAGGACAAGTTCTGGGTCACTGGCGCCCCCGGCGGCGAGCGGTGGGAAATCTACACCGTCCTGGAAGACAGCGCCACCTTCTGGGGACCGGACGACGAACAGCGCTCGGACGCCATCCAGGCCGAACTCGACGGCGTACCCGCTGGGCAGGCCACTCAATGCTGCGGAGGCCCGCAAGCCGCCAGCGCAGGCGAACCCGCCTCTAGCAGCGCCTGCTGCGGGTGAGCACGAAAACCTACGCCGGTTTGCAGTAGCGGAACATCGCCGCCGCCAACCGCCACCACG
>JAJKHX010000205.1 GCA_021154785.1 Nocardiopsis sp. | reverse complement strand
GCGGTACCCGCAGCCGGCTGAACCGCAAGAACGCGCCGAACGCGGTCACCAGCAGCGGCCCCAGCCATCCCCACGGCCGGTCATCGGGCAGCGGGGACACCAGCCGGGCCCGCAGCACCGCGAGCCGGCCGGACTCGTCGGCCGCGGGCGCGGCGGGCATGTCAGCCTCGGTTGCCGTCATCGGCCACATGCTACTGGTGACGGTAAAGTCCGGCTAGCCGGAGATGCCGGGCGAGACCGACCGCGGAGGACCCCATTACCGAGAACTGGCCCGGCCGCGGCCCGTCGGGCGAAGATCCGGACGAGGTGCTGCCCGGGACCGGCGCGGAGGGCGGCGTGCTGATCCTGGCCGCGGTTCCCATCGGCCGGGCCGACGACGCGTCGGCCCGGCTGGTGGCCGAGCTGGCCCGGGCCAGCGTGATCGCGGCCGAGGACACCCGCCGGGTGCGCTGGCTCGCGTCGAGCCTGAACATCGAGCTCAGGGCGCGCGTGGTCTCCTACTACGACGCGGTCGAGGCGCGCCGCACGGCCGAGCTGCTCGACGTGCTCCAGGGCGGCCAGGACGTCCTGCTGGTCACCGACGCGGGCACCCCGGGCATCAGCGATCCCGGCTACCGGCTGGTCACGGCGGCCGCCGAGGCCGGGCTGCGGGTGACCGCGCTGCCGGGCCCGTCGGCGGTGACCACCGCGCTGGCCGTCTCCGGGCTGCCCACCGACCGGTTCAGCTTCGAGGGGTTCCCGCCGCGCGGCCCGGGCCAGCGCGCCCGGCGGTTCGCCGAGCTGGCCGGGGACCGCCGGACCCAGGTCTTCTTCGAGTCCGGCCGCCGGCTGGCGTCGACGCTGGCCGAGCTGGCCGCCTCGCACGGCGCGGACCGGCCCGCCGTGGTGTGCCGGGAGCTGACCAAGACGCACGAGGAGATCAGGCGCGGCCCGCTCGCCGAGCTGGCCGAGTGGGCGGCCCTGGTCAGCGGGGCGGACCCGCGGGAGGCTGCGCAGGGCAAGGGAACCGGCCGCAAGGGGGCCGGCCGCAAGAAGCCGTCAGGTGCCGTCCGCGGCGAGATCACCCTGGTCGTGGCCGGCGCCGCGCGCGCCAGCCGACGCCCGGTCCGCGATCGGGAAGACCTCGGCATCCTCGGCGCCCCCGGCGGGCCCGTCCTGCCCCCGCTTCCGTCCCGCTAGGCGTGCCCTCAGCCGGCGGGCCAGGTCGCCGCCCGCGGTGCCCGGGCTGAACGCCAGGGCCGCCGCGAGGCAGGCGAACGGCACCGCCACCAGCACGTACCGGTAGTCGAACTCGGCGGTGGCCGCGGGGATCACGATCAGCGCGAGCGAGATCGTCCACGGCAGCAGCGCCTCGCCGCCGAGCCGCCGCCAGGCCAGCACCATGCCGCCCAGGCCGGCCAGCAGGATGAGCCCGTACACCGTCCCCGGGAGCCACACGTACCGCTGGTAACCGCGGATGACGGTCGCGAACGGCGCCACCACGTGGGTGAGCGGGTCACCGTGGACGTAGGCCGCGGCGTAGGAGTCGTGCGGCCCGAGGGGAGCCTCGTTCCAGGCCGGGACGGCCAGCGAGTGGTAGCCGAAGAGGTACTCGTCGTACGTCGCGGCCTGCGGGAAGACGGACCGCTTCCAGGTGAATACCCGCCAGGTGTCGTCGAAGACGGCCTTGGCGTAGCTCAGCGGCTGGGTCTTGATGGCCTCGATGGCGAACTTCTCCGCCAGCTGGTTGGGCGCCGGCGAGAACTTCGTCGACGGCATCCGGTTCAGCGGGGACTCCGAGGTCCAGATGTAGGCCTGCGCGATCGGCCGCTTGGCCGGCGGCACGGTGGTGCACAGGAACAGCTCGCTGGGCGGCAGCTTCATCTTGGCGCAGTCGGCGAACGTCATCACCCGTGAGTACAGGAACACGCCGGTGCTGTCGGTCATCGCGAACTGGCCGTGCTGAATCTCGAACGCCCCGGCGTAGGCCACCACCGGGAGCAGGCACACCGCGATGGCGGCGCCGATCCGCTTCCAGCTGACCCGCCTGATGATCATGTAAACGGCGAACACGGCCAGCAGCGGCAGGCCGACCGAGCGCAGGATCTCGCCGATGCCGAGCAGCGCGCCGGCGATCAGGCAGCGCCGCATGGACGGCTCCGGGTCCCACAGCAGCACCGTGACGGCCAGCGCGACCACGAACAGGAACGGGATGTCGGACAGGATCAGGTGCTCGAGCTGGATCCCGAACCCGTCGTAAAGCAACGGCACGGTGGCCAGCGTGGCCAGCCAGGCCGGCGTGCGGAACCGGCGCCGGGCCAGCGCGTAGAACATGACCGCGATCCCCAGCGCCATCAGATGTTGCAGGATCGTTATGATGGCGTAGGTGTGAAATACCTGGAACAGCTTCAGCCAGAGCGAGTACCCGGAGACCCTGGTGGGGTCGAGGTCGAGCTTGACCGTGTTCTGCACGTACTCGAACGAGTCGTTGAACCAGGCCTGCCACTGGTAGCCGAGCTCGGCGTCGAGCCGGAGCAGGACGGCGGGAGTGAGCACGATGATGAACAGGCGGTTCCCCGACCACGTCCGGGCGGCCCGCGCGCGCAGGCCGGACCAGCTGGGCTTCACCGAGCGGACTGACCAGCCTCGCCGTGCGGATGGCTCACGCGACGGGGCCGCAGGCATTACCCTCAAGCCGTACCCTCCTGTGCTGGGCTGATGAACCCTGAACGATGAAATCGCGGCCGGTTCGGTGCGTTCGTCCCTCGCCTACGGTAATACGCTGCGCGACCAGCACAGGGCCATGCGGGCAGATCCGCTGACGCTATTCAAAGGAGACCAAACGTGGAGCTGACCGTGGTCATGCCCTGTCTCAACGAGGCAGAGACCGTGGCGACGTGCGTCCGCAAGGCTATGGGATTCCTCGCCGAGAGCGGTATCGACGGCGAGGTCCTGGTGGCCGATAACGGCAGCACGGACGGCAGCCAGCAGCTGGCTGAAGAGGCAGGTGCCCGCGTGGTTCCCATCAGCGACAAGGGATACGGCAACGCACTGATGGGCGGCATTATCGCCGCCAACGGCACATTCGTCATCATGGGCGACTCCGACGACTCCTATGATTTCACCAACCTGATGCCCTTTGTTAACGAGCTGCGCCAGGGCGCGGACCTGGTGATGGGCAACCGGTTCAAGGGCGGGATCGCGCCGGGCGCGATGCCGCCGCTGCACCGTTACCTCGGCAACCCGGTGCTCAGCTTCATCGGGCGCTTGTTCTTCCGCAGCAAGATCGGCGACTTCCACTGCGGCCTGCGCGGGTTCAGGCGGGACAGCGTGATGGCGCTCAACCTGCAGGCGACCGGGATGGAGTTCGCCAGCGAGCTGGTCGTCAAGGCCGCGCTGTACGGCCAGCGCGTGACCGAGGTGCCGACCACGCTGGCCAAGGACGGCCGGAGCCATCCGCCGCACCTGCACACCTGGCGGGACGGCTGGCGCCACCTGCGGTTCCTGCTGCTGTTCAGCCCGCGCTGGCTGTTCTTCCTGCCCGGCCTGGCGGTGCTCATCGCGGGCCTGATCATCGGCGCCATCGTCGCGCCGCACCCGTTCAGCATCGGCAGCGTGACCTTCGACGTCGACACCCTGGTGGCGGCCTCGGCGATGGTCGTGATCGGCTTCCAGGCCGTGCTGTTCTGGCTGTTCACGCAGGTGTACGCCGGCTCGGAGGGCTTCTTGCCGGAGGAGCCGACGGTCCAGCGGGTGCTGGAGAAGCTGAGCCTGGAACGAGGACTGGTGCTGGGCGGCCTCATCGGCCTGGCCGGCCTGGCCGGCCTGATCTTCTCGCTGCTCTACTGGAACGGCATGAAGTTCAGCCACCTGAACTACGAGCACGCGCTGCGCCTGATGATCCCGTCGGTCACCGCGCTGATCGTGAGCTTCCAGATCGTCCTGGGTACGTTCTTTTTGTCCATCCTGGGCATCAAGCACACCCGCCACCCGGTGACCGCGCCGCCCGCCCCGGTGCCGGGCGACGGTGAGCCCAGCACCGTCAAGCAGTCCGCGGCTGCCCCTAGGCTTTAGCCATGCGTACCATCTTGTCGGCTCCGGCCTGGCCGTATGCGAACGGCCCTCGTCACATCGGGCATGTCTCCGGCTTCGGGCTGCCCTGCGACATGTTCAGCCGGTACCAGCGGATGGCGGGCAACCGGGTGCTGATGGTCAGCGGCACCGACGAGCACGGCACCCCGATCCAGGTCCAGGCCGACGCCGAGGGCGTCACCGCGCGGGAACTGGCCGACCGCTACAACCGGGTCATCGTCAACGACCTGACCAGCCTGGGCATGACCTATGACCTGTTCACCCGGACGACCACGCGGAACCACCACGCGGTCACCCAGGAGATCTTCACCGGGCTGCTGAAGAACGGCTACATCTTCCCCAAGACCACGCTGGGCGCGATCTCGCCGTCCACCGGCCGGACGCTGCCCGACCGCTACATCGAGGGCACCTGCCCCATCTGCGGCTACGACAGCGCCCGCGGCGACCAGTGCGACAACTGCGGGAACCAGCTCGACCCGGCCGACCTGATCAGCCCCCGGTCCCGGATCAACGGCGAGACGCCGGTCTTCACCGAGACCGAGCACTACTTCCTGGACCTGCCGGCGTTCGCCGAGGTGCTGGGCAGCTGGCTGCAGGCCAAGGCGGGCCGCTGGCGGCCGAACGTGCTCAAGTTCTCCCTCAACCTCCTCGATGACCTGCAGCCGCGGGCCATCACCAGGGACCTGGACTGGGGCGTGCCCGTCCCGCTCGACGGCTGGCGGGACCGGCCGGACAAGCGGATCTACGTCTGGTTCGACGCGGTGATCGGGTACCTGTCCGCGTCGGTCGAGTGGGCCCGGCGCAGCGGTGACCCGGACGCCTGGCGCGCCTGGTGGAACGACCCGTCCGCCGAGGCGTACTACTTCATGGGCAAGGACAACATCGTCTTCCACTCCGAGATCTGGCCGGCCATGCTGCTCGGCTACGACGGCCAGGGCAGCAAGGGCGGCACGCCCGGGCCGCTGGGCACGCTGAACCTGCCGACCGAAGTGGTCTCCAGCGAGTACCTGACGATGGAGGGCCGCAAGTTCTCCTCCTCCCGCTCGGTGGTCATCTACGTCCGGGACTTCCTCGAGCGCTACGACGTGGACGCGCTGCGGTACTACGTGGCCGTGGCCGGCCCGGAGACCCAGGACACCGACTTCACCTGGAGCGAGTTCGTCCGCCGCAACAACGACGAGCTGGTCGCGACCTGGGGCAACTTGGTGAACCGGGCGGTCTCGTTCGCGGCCAAGAACATCGGGTCGATCCCGGCGGCGGGCCAGCTCACCGACCTCGACCAGGACCTGCTGGCCCGGTCCCGGCAGGCCTTCGGCCCGGTCGGGGACCACCTGGGCGCGTCCCGGTTCAAGTTCGCGATCAACGAGGCGATGCGGACGGTGGGCGAGGCGAACAAGTACTTCTCCGAGCAGGCGCCGTGGAAGCTGCGCGAGTCCGACCCGGACCGGATGCGCACCGTGCTGCACGTCGCCCTGCAGCTGGTCGACGACGCCAAGACGATGCTCACCCCGTTCCTGCCCCGCTCGTCCCAGCAGGTCCACGAGCTGCTGGGCGGCTCCGGCACCTGGTCGGACATGCCGCGCGTGGAGGAGGTCGACGAGGAGGGCGGCCCGTCCTACCCGGTGATCACCGGCACCTACGACGGGGCGGCCCGGTGGGCCTCGGTGCCGCTGCGCACCGGCACGCCGCTGGCGGCACCCAAGCCGCTGTTCACCAAGCTGGACACCTCAGTGGTGGACGAGGAACTTGCCCGGCTAGGCGGAGCATGACCTCGTTCGGGCCGAACGGGGCATGGTGACCGCCCCGGTTCAGCCTTCTCCGCTGCCCCGGCCGGCGGTCGACAGCCATACCCACCTGGACATGATCGACTTCGCCGGCGGCCCGGGGGGACGCTTCCCTGAGCAGGGCCGGATAGCCCAGGTGGTGGCGGCGGCCCGGGCGGCCGGGATCGCGCGGATCGTCACCGTCGGCACCGACCTGGAGACCTCCCGCTGGTCGGCGCGGTGCGCCGGGGAGCACGACGGGGTGTACGCCGCGGTGGCCATCCACCCCAACGAGACCCAGGCCGTCTCGGCCGAGGTCGGCGCGGGCGCCCCGGCCCCCGGCAGCCCGGCCGCCGACGAGGTGCTGGCCGGGATCGAGGCGCTGGCGGGTACGCCGCGCGTCGTCGCCGTGGGCGAGACCGGCCTGGACTACTACCGTCAGCACGCCGAGCCCGAGGTGCAGCGCTGGTGGTTCCGCGAGCACATCAAGATCGCCAAGCGGGCCGGCCAGGCGCTGATGATCCACGACCGGGAGGCGCACGCCGACGTGCTGCGCATCCTGGCCGAGGAAGGGCCGCCGGACCGGGTGGTGTTCCACTGCTTCTCCGGCGACGTGGCGATGGCCAGGCAGTGCGCCGAGGCGGGCTACGTGATGTCGTTCGCGGGCAACGTGACGTTCGCCAAGGCCCAGCCGCTCCGCGACGCCGCCGCGGCCGCTCCGCCCGAGCTGATCCTGGCCGAGGCG
>JAJKHX010000204.1 GCA_021154785.1 Nocardiopsis sp. | reverse complement strand
GCCACCTCGCTGCCGGCCAGGCCGTGACGGAGCTGCAGGTCGAGCACCTCCTGCTCGGCCGGCCCCACCCCGGGCAGCGCCTCGCGCACCAGGGCCCGCAGCTCGGCCTTTTCCAGGTCCGCGGCGACGTCCGCCGCCTCGTCGGTTACCTCCGGCGCGTCCTCCAGCCGCGCCTGGAGGCTGAGCCCGCGCAGCCGCCGCAGGCACTCGTTGCGGGCCACCGTGTACAGCCAGGACCGCAGCCGCCGCGGGTCGCGCAGCGCGGATAGCCGGGGCGCGGCGATGACGAACGTGTCCTGTACCACGTCGGCGGCGTCGGCCGGCTCGCGCAGCATGGCCCGGCAGAAGTGATATAGCGGGCCGGCGTACCGGTCGTACGCCTCGGCCAGCCCGGCGGAATCGCCCGCCGCAATGGCCGCAGCCAACTCACTGTCACGCATGTGAATACGGTAGTCACATATTCGCAAACACGGACACAAACCGACATAGTGCCAAGTAGCGGCCGTGCGGCGCAATTGCGTCAGGCGGGTGGGCCGAGCCGATCCGCGGAAGGGCCTTGCCAACGATGTTACCTATGAGTAACGTACCGGATTACTCGCGAGTAACCTCATTGGCTCCGTCGACGCGGAAGGGGTCCGCATCGTGTCACGAATGCCCGGAAGATCGCTCGCCAGACGCATATCTGTCCTAGCCGCCGGCGCCGGCTTGCTAGCCGCCGCCGCGGTCGCGGCGACCGCGGGAAGTGCGTCCGCCGACACCACGATCAACGCGCACTACGCGCTGACCGGCACCACCTTCATCAAGAAGCTCAACACGACCGTGAACCTCGGCGCCGGCACCCTCGCCGCCACCGTGGATCTCGACACCGGCGCGTCCTCGTCCACGCTCAGCCTGCCGCCCGCCACCGCTTCGGTGAGGGAACTCGGCGTGGTCCCGGTCGCCGCCACCACCGAACTGATCCAGAACGGCCCGGCCACCGGGACCGTCGACCTGAACGCCAACACGATCACCAGCACCGCCAGCGTGACCCTCAAGATCACCGCGCTGAAGATCGGCGGCCTGTCCGTCCCGGTCGGCAGCAGCTGCCAGACCTCCCCGTTCTCAGTCACCCTCACCTCTGGGGCCGGCTTCACCGTCGGCGGCGGCGGCCCCCTCTCGGGCCGCTACACCATCCCGTTGTTCCGGCACTGCGGGCTCAATACCGTGCTCCTCAACCTGACCATTCCCGGACCGGGTAACACCCTGAACCTGACCCTGGGCCAGCTGCAACTCAGCTGACCACCGGGCCGGGCGGCCGGCGGGAATCGTTGCTCCCCGGATAACTCCGGTAGATTCCCGCCGGCCGCAATCCCGCGCCGAAACGCCGGGCGGGCTGCTTATCGCTATGACCCACCATCAACCTCACGGCCCCCTGCGCACCATTCCGATTCAGTGGTTGTAGCGTTCTACCCTCCCTACTCGGTAGGGTGCCACAACCACTGAATTTCAGAGACGTCCCGGCGCAGGTCGCCTTATCAAAGGCCGAAGACGCGTTCGGCGTTGCCGTGCAGGAACAGGTCGTTGGCTTCGTTGTCGAGACCGAGGCTGGAGAGGTCCTTGAGGCAGTCCTGGGCCGGCCAGGCCGGGTGGTTGGAGCCGAACAGGACCCTGTGGTAACCGCCACGGCCCGCGCAACCGGGCCCCGGCCCTAATCACTTGCCATCCCTCAGCCCCGCTGCCATGCTGAGCCGCGTGGATTTCGCCCCCCTGCTGACCGCCCGGCTACGCCTGGAGCCGGTGACCACGGAAATGGCGCGCGGCGTCGTCGCCGGTGACCTGTCCGTCCTGGCCGCCGCCGGCCTGACCGCCGCCGAAGGCTGGCCGCACGACGACACCGTCGACGGCCTGACGATGCCGGCCAAAACCGGGGTCCCGGGCGGCTGGCTCATCGTGGCCGGCGACGCGGTCATCGGCGATGCCGGCACCCACGGGCCGGTGGACGAGGCGGGAAACATCGAGATCGGCTACGGCCTGGCCGCGGCGTCCCGCGGCCAGGGCTACGGCAGCGAGGCGGTGGCGGCGATCACCGAATGGCTGCTGACCCAGCCCGAGGTCCGCCGGATCCGCGCCACCACGCTGACCGACAACATGCCCAGCCGCCGCGTCCTGGAAAAGGCCGGCTTCGCCTACACCGGCGTCGAAGACAACGAGGCCGTCTACCAGCAAGACGCGCCCGGGAACTGACCCGAATGGCTACCGGCGGCGTCAGCTTTCGCCGGCGCTCCTGTTGTTATCCAGTCCTAGGCGTTGTCCAGTCCTAGCCGCTGCCGGACGACCCGGCGGGCCAGGTCCAGGACGGCCGGGTCGTCGTTCAGCACGAACTTGGTGTCGGCCCCCAGCAGGATCGAGTGCAGCTCGAAGGCAAGCCCGGCCGGATCCTCGCGGGCGGGAAGCTCGTGCTGCTCCAGCGCGGTCGCCGCGAAGGACTCGACCAGCGCCGTGAAATCGGTCTGGATGGCGGCAACCCGGTCCCGCACCGGCCCCGGCCGGGCGCCCATCTCCAGCGCGGTCGCCGCGAAGAAGCAGCCACCGGGAAACACGCGGCGCTCCACGTAGCTGAAGAACGCCTCGCACACCGCCGCCAGCTGGCCCAGCCCCGGCCGGGCCGCGAGCGCGGGCTGGACGACTTCTTCGGCGAGGATCCGCTCGGCCTCGCCCACGGTGGCCAGCTGGAGCTCCAGCTTGGTGCCGAAGTGCGCGTAGAGGCCGCTCTTGCTCATGCCGATCGCCGCGGCCAGGTTCCCGATCGACAGGCCCTCCAGCCCGTCGACGGTGGCCAGCGACGCGGCCGCGCGCAGGATCGTGCCGCGGGTCCGTTCCCCGTCGGCCCGCGGCTGCCGCTGCGGACGGCTGCGCTGGTTCGTCGTGCCGGTCGTCATGTTGACAACATAGCACGATCGGTCGTACTGTCCGAATTAGCACGAACGATCGTGCTAATTCAGTAGCGGCCTGCGAGGCAGGCAGCTCAGAGAATCACCCACGTCAACCCGCAAGGAGCTCCACCATGCCCGTCACCAGCATCATCAACGGCGTCGATCTCGAACGCCTGTCCCAGACGATCGCCGCCGTCACCGCCGATCCCGCGCTGGCGCGCTTCCAGTTCCGGGCCGGCAACCGCTGGATCGACGGCGGCCACAGCCGTACGACGATCCAGGGCTTCTACGGCGCCGGCCAGGAAGACGCCACCCGCACCGACCCGTTCACGGTGGACAGCGACGAGCCGCCGGTCCTGCTCGGCCAGAACCTGGCCCCCAACGCCGGCGAACACCTCCTCCACGCCCTCGCGTCGTGCCTGACCGGCACGATCGCCTACCACGCGGCCGCCCGTGGCATCGCACTCGACGGCCTGGAGTGCACGCTCGAGGGCGACCTGGACCTGTACGGTTTCCTTGGACTCGACAGCAACGTCCGCCCCGGTTACGAGCAGATCCGGGTCACCATCAAGGCGGCCGGCGACTTCGACGACGGCCAGCTGGCCGAACTCGAAAGCCTCACCCGCTTCTCGCCCGTCCGGGACATCGTCAGCAACCCGGTCCCCGTCGCGATCGACGTAGCCCGCGCCTGAGCGGCCCGCACGATGTCCGCGCCGGCTGTCCCGGCGGCGCGGGCATCGTGCCCGTTTGAGACGATGCCCAGCGTGACCGAGCTGCGCACCGCCCACACCGCCGATCTCGGCGCCAGCACCACCTCAGCCATCCGGGACCTGATGAACGCCGTTTTCGACGGCGTCTCCGACGACACCTTCGACAACACGCTCGGCGGCCTGCACGCGCTCCTGTTCGAGGACGGCGAGCTGATCGCGCACGGCAGCGTGGTCCAGCGGCGCCTGCTGCACGGCGGCCGTGCCCTGCGCACCGGCTACGTCGAGGGCGTCGCGGTTCACGCCGGCCACCGCCGCCAGGGGCACGGCGGCACTGTCATGGCCGGACTCGAGCGCATCATCCAGTCCGCCTACCACCTCGGCGCCCTCGGCGCGAGCCCCGAAGGCGCCCTGCTTTACACCGCCCGGGGCTGGCAGCAGTGGCAGGGCCCCACCTCCGCCATGACGCCCGACGGAATCAAGCGCACCGCCGACCTGGACGGCGCCGTCTACGTCCTGCCGGTATCAGTTCCGCTCGACCTGACCGGCGACCTCACCTGCGACTACCGTCCCGCCGCGCTCTGGTGACGGTCACCGGCCGAGATCACGGAAGAAGCCTCCCGGGTCGTATCGCGCCTTGACCTCCCGCAGCCGGTCATAGTTGCCCAGGTAGTAGGCGCGGCCCGGGTCTTCCAGGTCCGGATCGGGGAAGTTCGGGTACACCCCGCCCGAGCCCCACGGATGCACCGCCGCCCACGACCCGTCGAGCCAGCCCCGCGCCGCGGCCACCTCGCCGGCCGGGGCACCCGGACTCACCGTCACCGACTGCTTGAGCAGGAACAACGCATCCCGGTGCGGAAACGCCGTAGCCCCCGCCGCCACCCGGTTGTAGGCGCCATCCCACGGCGTGAAGTCAAGCTCCCGCGCCTGCCCGGCCGGCCGGTCCCGGCCGAGTCCCGCCACGAGCCCCGTGACCGCATCATCCGGCAACGGCCCGCAAAAGAACTCAGACTTACCAAACGAGTGGCCTTCTTCCCCCCGCTCACCCGTCCCCGCCATCTGATCACCCAGTTCGGCCAGGTAACACTTGGCCTGCCGGTACGTCATGGCCTGGATGCTGACCGACATCGGATCCGTGCCCGCCGCCGTGACCAGTGCACCGAGCAGCTCCTGAGCATCACCCTCGCCGCCGTGCCAGGCCCCGAACACGTTGACCACCGGCGCCCCGGTCCCCTTGGCAGTGATCAGCAGGCTGGCGGCAAGTTCGTCCGGCGCGGTCGGCGCCCACTCCTGCCAGGCCCGGACCACCCGGCCCGCGTGGTCGTACGGCCAGGCCAGGTGGAAGGCCGCCGCCGCCGGAGCCGTCACGGCCCGGAAGGACAGCGAGGTCACCACGCCGAACGTCCCCGTGCCCGCCCCCCGCAGCGCCCAGAACAAGTCGCTGGCGTGATCGCCATCGCACTCGATCACCCGGCCGTCCGCTAGAACGACCCGGGCGGCCAGCAGCCCGTCACAGGTCAGCCCGTACCGGCGCCCCAGGATCCCCAGCCCGCCGCCGAGCGTCAGCCCGGCGATCCCGACATCCGGCCCGCACCCAGCCGGAATGGTCAGGCCCTCCTCATCCAGCGCCTCGTACACCGCACCGAGCCGCGCCCCGGCTCCGATCGTGGCCACCCCGCCCGCCACCTCCACCGACCGCATCGGCGTGACATCGATGACCATCCCCGCCGTAGACGAAGTCCCCGCGAAACAATGGCCGCCACTGCGCGCCACCGCCGCCAGCCCGAACCGGCGCGCCGCCGAAATCGCCTCGCTCACGTCGCCGTCGGTCGCGCAGAACACCACCGCCTCCGGTCGGCTGTCATGAAACCGGGCGATAGCCGGCCTGCGTGCCTGCTCGTAGTCAGGCGACCCCGGCCGCACCACCTCGCCGGCGATCGCTCCTGGCAACGCCGCCCAGTCAGCCGCGGACGGCCTCACTGGTTTTCACCGGCTAGCAGGGCGGCGACGGCGGTCTCGGCTTCCGGGCTGGCGGGGAGGCCGATCGCCTCCGGCGGGATGGCAGCCAGATGACCGTCGGATTCGTAGCGGACGATCAGGCGCGGGTCGATGTAGG
>JAJKHX010000203.1 GCA_021154785.1 Nocardiopsis sp. | reverse complement strand
GGGCGTGTTCGCCGATCCCGAGGGCGCGGTCTTTTGCGTGTGGCAGCCCGGATCGCACCGCGGCTCGGCGGCAGTCAACGAGCATGGCGCGGTGAACTTCAACAACCTGCACACCGACGATATCGAGACGGCGCGGGCCTTCTACGGGGCCGTGTTCGGCTGGACGACGATCGCCGTCGGCTCGCCGATGTGGGCTCTGCCGGGCTACGGCGATCATCTGGAGGAGCTCAACCCCGGCCTGCGCGCGGGGATGAAGCAGATGGGCGCACCCGAGGGTTTCGAGGACGTCGTAGCGACGATCTTGCCCCGCGAGGGCGCCCCAGCGCGCTGGAGCGTGACCTTCGCCGTCGACGACGTGGACGCGATAGCTGCGCGAGCGCGTGAGCTCGGAGGCTCGGTCCTGGCCGAGCCGCAGAATGCGCCATGGGTGCGATTCGCCGTCCTTGCCGACCCGGCTGGCGCGTCCTTCACCGCCAGCCAGT
This sequence comes from Nocardiopsis sp., assembly GCA_021154785.1. Classification (GTDB taxonomy): domain Bacteria; phylum Actinomycetota; class Actinomycetes; order Streptosporangiales; family Streptosporangiaceae; genus Palsa-504. Next base: position 7,437 of record JAJKHX010000203.1, on the reverse strand, counting down.
TCGTGGCGGAGAACCGCTAGACGATCCCCGGTTGAGACGCCTCCCCGGTCGCTGAACCGTCCAGGCGACGGCACGCGCGGTGAGCGCCGGCCGGACCGAGGCGCCCGCTACACCGGCACTCCAGCAGGCCCGCGGCCGGCTCAACATGCAGCCGCCCGGCCTGAATATTTATACGTAGAGCCCCGCACGGAGAGCGCGCGCATCTGCCGCGCGTAGCGCATGTGCCGCGGCCATGCGATGATCAACCAGGCAGATGAGGCAGAGCATGATCTGGGCTGTGGCCATTGTGCCGCGCTAGGCGTCCCCGCGGTCCCGGGCTCCCGGGACGCCGGCTGGGCGTGTCAGGCGCCCGGCCGGGTACGGATGCCGCAGGGTAGGTTGAGGTTGTGTCCGGCCCGGTACCAGTGGCGCAGGCTCCCGGCATCGGTGATGCCCGTGGCCTGTTCCCGGCGACGGCGGGCCGGGCGTACTTCAACACAGCCGCGGTCGGCCTGGCGAGCAGCCGGCTGGCGGAAACCTACCGCGCGTTCATCGGTGAGTGGGCGGCTGATGGCCTGGACTACACCCGCGGGGAGCGGGCGGCTGGCGAGGCGCGATCGGCAGTGGCCAGGCTGATCGGTGCCGACGCGGCCGACATCGCGCTGATTCCTTCGGTGTCGGCGGCTGCGGGGCTGGTGGCCGCCCAGTTCGGGCCGGCCGGCCCGGGTGAGAGCATCGTGATCGGGCAGCGGGAGTACAGCTCGAATCATTACCCCTGGCGGCTGCTGGCCGGCCGGGGTTACGACGTCCGCCAGGTGCCCTTCCGCAACGGCGGCCTCGAGCCTGACGACATCGCCCGGCTGGTCGACGGCGGCACCCGGCTGGTCGCCTTCAGCGGCGTGCAGTCAGCGACCGGCCACCGGTCCGACATCGCCGCGATCAGCGGTGTGGCCCGCGCGGCCGGGGCGATCGTATTCGTCGACGGCTCGCAGCTGGTCGGGGCGATCCCGGTGGCCGGTGACCTGCGGCACGTCGACGTGCTGGTGGCACCAGATCATAAGTTCCTGCTCAACGCGGGCCGGGGCATGGGCTACTGCTACCTGTCACCGGCCGCGCAGGCCAGGTTCACGCCGGTCAGCGCGGGCTGGCGGGCGGGCGCTGTCCCGTCGGACAGTTTCTTCGGCCCCGCCATGAACCTGTCGGCCACGGCGTCGCGGTTCGACAGCTCCATCAGCTGGCTCGCCGCGATCGGCAACCAGGCCGCGCTGGCCGTCTTCGATGACTTCGGGGCCGCCGCCATCTACGCCCGCAACCGCGAGCTCACCGCCAGCCTCCGGGCCGCGCTGGCCGGCGCCGGGTGGGACCCGGCCGGCCTGCCCGGACAGAACCACAGCACGATCGTCAGCGTCCCGCTCGGCGGCCACGAGGCAGCACCGCTTCTGAGCGCACTGCACGGGCACGGTGTCATCTGCTCGGCGCGGGACGGCAACCTGCGGCTCGCGGTCCACTTCTACAACCACGAAGACGACATCGACCGGCTCGTGACCGGCCTCACCTCCGTGCCAGGCGGAAGACAAGTGAACTGACAGGCCCCGCCCTCGTCTGACTCAAGGCACCGGGCACGCCAGCCCACGGCCACAACGCGCACTTGAACCGCCGATCTGGACGCCATCGACTGCCCGGCATGGCCAACGGTGGCGCGCATAGCCGCCGCCTTCATCGTGGTCTTCCGAAGACTGGCCATGCTGCCTCTGCAGCCGTCTATGACCCTCGCGGCAGCACCTAACACCGTGATGGGCGCCATCTACGCTTGATCGCAGGTGTCGAAGACGCGATCGGTTGAACCTTGCCGACTTGCTGAAAGGGATTAACTCGACGAGGAAGACCACGGGCCACAGTCAGCGATCCGATGAATTTTCGGCTATCCCGCCGTCCTGTCTAACTAGACAGCGCAGCGCGGTGCTGTCCTACTACGAAACGGGGACCATCATGAACAGCGAAACCACGATCCCTCCGGCGGCCGATGACGGAGGCGGCCGGAAAGGGGCCCGGAAGACGAGATATGACTTGACTTTGCGGGCCCGGTTGTTCGATAGTGCAACTACCGGCAGCCAGCAGGCCGACCATCCTGGGGGATCATCATGAACCGAGCCCGCGCGATCGTAGCCATCCCTAGCGGACGCCGGACCAAGTGGGCCGTCTTGGTCTTCTGGCTGATCATCGTGGCCGTGCTTGGCTCGCTGGCGGGCAAGCTCACCGGGGCGGAGAAGAACGATGCGTCGTCCTGGCTGCCACCCGCGGCCGAGTCGACCAAGGTCCTGGACGTGCAGTCGCGGTTCCAGTCGCCCAACATCTTCCCCGCGGTCCTGGTGTATTACCGCCAGTCGGGCCTGACCAGCACGGATAAGGCGAAGGCGGCCGCTGATGCCCTCCGGTTCCGCGGCGTGCCCAGCGTGGTGCACAGCCAGGTGGCTGGCCCGTTCGTCTCTCGCGATGGCAAGGCCATAGAGACCATCGTCCCGGTCAACCTCGGCTCGAAGGGCTGGAATGGCGCCACCGACGCCGTGACCACGCTGCGCACCATCGCCCACGGCAACGCGAACGGCCTGGCCATTCACGTCGCCGGCCCGCTGGGCAACGCCGCCGACTCGGCCAGCGCGTTCAAGGGCATCGACGGCATCTTGCTGGTCGCCACCCTGGCCGTCGTCATCATCCTGCTGCTGATCACCTACCGCAGCCCGGTGCTGTGGCTCATGCCGGTGATCTCGGCCGGCGTCGCGCTGGCCACCGCCCAGGGACTGATCTACCTGCTGGCCAAGCACGGCCTGACCGTCAACGCGCAGAGCGCCGGCATCCTGCTGGTGCTGGTCTTCGGCGCGGGAACCGACTACGCGCTGCTGCTGACCGCCAGGTACCGTGAGGAGCTGCGCCGCCACGAGGACAGGCACGAGGCGATGGCCGTCGCGCTGCGGCGGGCCGGGCCGGCCATCGTCGCCAGCGCCGGCACGGTGATCATCAGCCTGCTGACGCTGACCATCGCGGAGCTGAACTCCACCAAGAGCCTGGGACCCGTGCTGGCGATCGGCGTCGCCGTAGCGCTGCTGGCCATGATGACCCTGCTGCCCGCCCTGCTCGTGATCTTCGGCCGCTGGCTGTTCTGGCCGGTCAAGCCCGCGTACGGTACCGAAGAGCCCACAACCAGGGGATTCTGGGCCCGGGTGGGCCGACGCATCGCGGTCAGGCCCCGGGTGGTCTGGGTGGTCACGGCGCTGATCCTCGGCGCGATGGCGACGGGCCTGCTCGGCCTGAAAGCCGGCGGCCTGACCACCGCGCAGGGGTTCCGGCATACCCCGGACTCGGTGGTCGGACAGACGGTCGTGGACCAGCACTTCCCGGCCGGCGCCGGACAGCCGGTGGTCGTGATCGGCAACCAGCCGCAGGCGGCGCAGCTGGCCTCGGCACTGCGGTCCACGCCGGGAATCACCGGCGTCGCCGGCCCGTTCAGCGCGGCCGGCCACGCCGTCCTGCAGGGCACGCTCATCAGCGCACCGGACAGCCAGGCGGCATTCAATACCATCGACCGGGTCCGCACCGCCGTGCACGCGGAGCCCGGCGCGAACGCGCTGGTCGGCGGCAACACGGCGGTTACCCTGGACATCAACCGCGCGTCCGCGCACGACCGCGCTGTGATCATCCCGGTCATCCTGGTCGTGGTCTTCCTCATCCTGGGGCTGCTGCTGCGGGCGCTGGTCGCGCCGATCATGCTGATCGCCACCGTGGTGCTGTCGTTCGCGGCGGCGCTGGGCGTGAGCGCGCTGATGTTCGACCACGTGTTCAACTTCGGCGGCGCCGACACCTCTTTCCCGCTGTTCGTCTTCGTGTTCCTCGTCGCCCTGGGGATCGACTACAACATCTTCCTGATGACCCGGGTACGCGAGGAGACGGGCAAGTACGGCCCGCGACGCGGCGCGCTGACCGGGCTGTCGGCGACCGGAGGGGTCATCACCTCGGCCGGCGCCGTGCTGGCCGGTACCTTCGCCGCGCTCGCCACCCTGCCCGTCACCTTCCTCGCCGAACTCGGCTTCGCGGTGGCGTTCGGCGTGCTGCTGGACACCATCGTAGTCAGATCCGTACTGGTCACCGCCCTCAACCTGGACCTCGGCCACTGGGTCTGGTGGCCCAGCAAGCTCAGCCGCCGGTCCGCCCCCGAGCCCGACCTGCTCGAGGAGCAGCCTTCGGCCGCGTCCTAAGCACCCAGCCGCGGGGCAGCCAGGCGTTCTCTCGCCTGGCTGCCCCGCGCTGCACGCTGGCCGCGAGACTGGCCTGCCGGGGGCCTATTCCAGCACCAACGCCTCGTCCCTCCGGTAGTTAACGCGACGTGCAGGCAGTAAGCCGACGTATGTTCCAGCCGCCTGACTGAACCAGCCTGGCTCTTGGCCAGGCTCCCATTCCGTTCCCAGGGGCCTTCTCACCGGCTGCGGGATGCAGAAATAATAGCAGGCGCACGAGAAAGGATGATCTGAGCGCGGAAGCAGCCTCGCAGCCGCTCTAACCAATGAGCAAATAATCGGCAGGAAGACTGCAATTATCTGGACCAGATAAGCCGAGTCCGCTCATCACAGAAGAAACCGGGCGCGTCCTTCATGGCGAAGCGAGGGTTCGCGTTCCTCCGCCCTGCGTCGGTCAGGTCACGACCGGGGCAGGAGAGAGCAGCCGCGACACCAGATTAACGGATGCCGAAGGCTCCCCGTTTGGCTCCCCCATGGCGAACCAGCGTGCGGTCCGTATCCAGTGCCACGATTCACCCTGGTGAGCGCGCATCCACCCAGCAGCATCTCAGATGAGAGTGACTGCCTGCGAGCAGTACCTCAATCGAACAATCTTGGTTCGGATATCGATATCTACCAGTATCTTCTGCGCCCCGACCGCGACTCGAACGCGGGACCTACTGCTTAGGAGGCATTTTCGAAGTGTGGCCCGGCAGTGCCAGGTGTCGCCTGACGTGCCGTCTGGCCGTACCGGCAGCGGCTGGATGTGGCCTGATGTAGCCCTGGATCTGGCGTCGTTGGCTCCCCGTTAGGCTCCCCGCGATCTCGTTAGCAACGCTAACGCCCGGATGCTCAGGCCAAGTGACGGTACGCGATAGTGTTCTAGCCAAGCCTGGGCGCGCCCGGTCACATGTCCCGCTGAAGTCCAGTGAGAGGACCCGGGCGGCCGTGGCTCAGAAGATACGGGCGATCTGAACGCCGCCGAGGTCCGCGAGTGGGCCAAGGCGCAAGGCGTCGAGGTAAAGACCGCGGCCGGGTACCCGCTGACCTGATCGTCAAGTTCAAGGCCGCTACCAGCTAGCAGGATCGAGACGCTCAGGCCCCACGCGGGGCGCTAACTCACTCACATGACCCTATGAGGACCGGGCCCCTTTCCAGCTCAGCCCGGTAGCGGGACGCTCCGGGTGAGAGATTCCGAGCTCGGGAAGGGAGACCCGGCAATGTCTGTGTACGTGGGAATCGACGTGCATCGCAAGCGGTCCCAGGTGGCGGTGGTCGCCGAGGACGGCACGGTCGAGCTCAACAAGAACGTGGTCAACGGCTCCGAGCCGATGCTGCGGCTGATCGGGGATCTGCCCGCGGGGACGCCGGTGGCGTTCGAGGCCGCGTTCGGCTGGGGCTGGCTCGTCGGGCTGCTCGAGGACTACGTCTTCGACCCGCACCTGGTGCACCCGCTGCGTACGGGTACCGGCTGGGTGATGCCAGCCGCACCCGAACAAGGCGCACGCGGCGTGGGGCCGCCGTGCGCACAAGCTGGAACCGGACCCGGCCACCGCGCCGGTCGTCACGTGAATGTTCGCGCAGCGGTTGGCCGGGCACAGCGCCGCCCGGATCACCCGCGCTTTTGAACGATGCCCGGGTGCCGTGCCCGTCCGCAGCGGACCCGGGCCGGATCCGCACCGCACGGGTGCCGCGTGGACGCTGCGGACCGTCGCCGCGATCCTGGCGAACCCCGCTACACGGGCCGGCAGGTGCGGAACCGGCGGCGGGCTGACTTCGACCTGGCCGACCCGGCTAACAGCACCTTGGGGCATCGGCAGATGCAGCGGTGGAACCTGCCCGAGGCTGGGTGATCTCCAAGTATCCGGCACATACGGCGCTGGTCAGCGAGGCGGATTTCATCGCCGCCTAGGACACGGCCGCGCCGCGCGGCCAGGCCGGCCCGGCGGTGCGACGGCACCTGCTGGCCGGGCTGCTGGAGTGCGAGCGGTGCGGGCGCAGGCTGGAGTCAGCCTGGTCCAACGGCAAGCCGGCCTACCGGTGCCGCCACGGCCCGGAACGCGATCGTCGATTGCCAGAACAACGATCATGGAGCCGGGTTCTGCGATCCTGACCTTGACAACCTGGCCAGCCAACCGCCCCCCACCTGGAGGCTCAGTTCGAGCGCCGGGTTGGTGCGGATGATGCGTTCCTCGTGAGCCCGGCCAAACATGCGCCTGATGGCGGAGGCCAGCGTGTTCTGGGCGCCGCCCGACGCGCGCGTGTCGTCTTGCAGGTGAGGGCCAATGCGTGAGCGGTTCTTCCTGGGATCAAAAGAACTTGATGTCGAGGGCCCGAAGCCGGGTCCGGTGAATGCGCGCTGCCTTCTCGGCTGCGTCGGGTGAGACGAGGTCACCCCACGCTCCTGCGGCCGCCTGCCCTAGTGCCAGGAGCGCCTCTACCTCGTCGTGGCCGAGCCCGGCTCCCTGAACGAGGCGTGTGCCGAACCCGATGTGCCAGCGCTCGTCACGGAGGACCAACTCCACTCCCCTACGAACGCCCGGAAGCCCGACGGACAGGCGGTCGAGCGTGTCAAGCATCGCATTCTGCCCAGCCAGGAGGACCACACCCTCGAGCACCATGTGGTACAACCCGACCGCGGCGGTCAGTCCCTCGCGGTCCTCGACGAGGCGCAGGGCAGTGGCCGGGAGGCGCTCCTCGAACAGGGCGACGAGCTCGGGACTGACGAGGGTGCGAAGAACGTCCTGCCGAGCCGCAATGTCGGCCCCGGGGATGGCTGCGACCTCGGCCGCGACACGGTCGAAGAAGCGGGCGTGGCGGTACTCATCACGGGCTTGCGCGCGGAAGCACGCCGCCACCCAGTCGTCGGAGGCTGCGGCCCGGAAGGAACCGAGGTATCTGGACACCGCCGACTCGGCGATGCAGAAGCCCGCGATCAATCCGAGGACCTGGGCGTTCTCGGTGTCGTCGAGCGCCGACCACGCCGCCTTGTCGGGCGCGAAATCGATAGTCGCCTCGTCCCACTGCAGCGACTCGGCGAGTATCACGAAGCTGTCGTATCTGGTGAACATGAATCAGTTTCCCCCAGTCCTCCGGGATCTCCTTCTCTGTCCCTGGCTCGACCTGTGCCCTCTGGCTGACGTTCATACCCTGGCCGACGCTCCCGGAACGAGCACCGAATCGCCTTGAG
>JAJKHX010000202.1 GCA_021154785.1 Nocardiopsis sp. | reverse complement strand
CTGATCCGGCTCCAGGCAGGCACGCAGCCACCGGGCGTCATCGCCGTCGGTCACGTCGACCGGATCGAGGTCGATGCCGACCCGGGCGACGACCTCAGGTACCGCCCGGCCGGGAACGGGCCGGCCTCCCACGATCGAGGCCGCCAGCTGCACTGGAGATGACGGGTCACCGAGCGACTGCCCGTTGCTGTACGTGATGCCAACCCGGTCGACAGTGAGATTGAGCCCGGCCGAGCAGCCCACGTCGATCAGGCCGACCGCCTGCGCGCCGGCCCGGCGCGCCGCCTCGGCGATGGCCGGGTACAGCACGGCGCCGCGTCCGGTCTCGGCGGCCCGCACCGGCCGGCGCACGGCGATGGCCACGACCGAATCGGTCATCCGCAGCAGCACCCCGATCGCCGCGTCCGCTGCCGCGTCGCCGTCCCGGGCGGCATAGGCCGCGGCGAGCGCCGGGGCGCGCCCGGCCAGGGCGAGGTCGTGCAGCGCGGCGAGGATCACCGCGGGTTGCCGCTTGCGGGCCGGTGCCGTCTCGATGGCGCGCAGCGCCTCGCCGGACTCGCTCAGGGCGACGGCGACGTGTTCGTATAGCGGCGATGTCCCGGCGGCGTCGGCCTCACCGAAGTGCCGGTACACCTGAGCGAGCGTGCGGGCCACGGTCGTCCCCTTAGCAGATAGCGAGCGCTCCAACCCGACAGGACACTAGCCGAAGGCCCCGCCCGAGGGCGGCGGTGTTATCCTGGCCGCAGGCAGCCACGCCTGCCCGATCCGAGTTGCGACGGCCCGGCGCCGATCGCAGCGCACGAGGACAAGAGCGGCCCAGCCCTCGCGTGACATCGCCTTCTTCCTGCATCGTGACCACGACGGTGGCGGGCGCCGGGCGGAGCCACCGGTTTGGGGATCCGATGACACACGACAAGATCAAGGCCGCGACCCGCGAGCGGATGGCGCGCACGGGTGAGCCGTACGCCACCGCGCGCCGCCAGGTCCTCGTCGAGATCCGCGCCGCGGCGGCGGCTCACGAGGAACTGGGTCCCGAGTACAGCGACGCAGTCGTGGCGTCGTTCCTGGACCGGGTCGAAGAGGAGATCACCGCCCGGGTGGAGGCCCGCCTGGCGGAGGTGCCCCGCTACGCGGAGACGCCCCGCCGGCCACCGGTACCAGCCGGCGGGGACAGCCGGCGCACGCTGCTGCGGGGCATCGCGATCGGCATCGCCATCTCCATCGTCGCGATCGTCGCCGTCGGCGGTAACTCCGGCGAGCGGGTCCACCGCCTTGCGCTGGTCATGTTCGCCCTCGCGGTCATGGTGGCGGGGGCCTGGGCGTTCAGTGCCGCGCGGGCCTCGCGGCGGCTAGCCGAGCTGGGGGAGCACCGCGGCCGCTAGCCGTTCCATCTGCTCGCGCTGGTCGAATAGCGCGGTGAACAGGATGAGCTCCGCCCCGGCCGCCGCTACCTCGCTGGCCTGGCGGACGCAGTCGGCCGCCGTGCCGGTGACCGCGGCGGCCTCGATGGCCGGCACCCGGTGCCCGTAGATCCCGGCCAGGGCCGTGTTCATCCGGTCCCGGGCGCGCTCGGCGTCGTCGTCGATCCCGATGTAGACGCGCTTGGCGATGGGAAAGTCCGAGGCGGCCCGGCCCGCCTCGGCCACCGCCGCCCGCACGATCCGGACCTGGTCCGCGAATGCGGTGGTGGGGGAGGACCCGGCACCGAAGAAGCCGGTGCCCAGCCGCACGGCCCGGCGCAGCGCGGGCTCGCTGGCGCCGCCGAACCACAGCGGCGGATATGGCTTCTGGAACGGCTTGGGCTCCATCGGCGCGTCCTCGAGCTGCCAGAACTCGCCCTCGAAGGTGACGCGAGGCTCGGTCCACAGCGCCTTCATCAGTGTGATTCCCTCGGTAAACCGCGCCACGTACCGGGACGAGTCCATGCCGAAGGCGGCGAACGGGCGCCCCGGGCCGCCGGTGCCGACGCCGGCCTCGACCCGGCCCCGGCTGAGCTGATCGAGCGAGGCCAGGCTCTTGGCCAGGTGCACCGGGCTGTGCAGGGTGGAGACGAACACGACGCATCCCAGCCGGATCCGTTCGGTGCACGCGGCCGCGTAGGTCATCGCCTCGACCGGGCTGATCTGCGGTCCGACGTTGAGCGTGCCCTCCTGGGTCCAGGCGCTCTCGAACCCGAGTTCCTCGGCGCGCGCCAGGTACTCCCGGAAGGCCGCGGGGTCGAACTCGCCGTCGGCGTAAAACTGCGGGATCGCGATCGCGAATTTCATCGCATCAGCGTATCGGGGGCGCTGTGCCACAATCGTTCTGGTGGACGATACGAACGCCAGTCTGGCCGACCGCCTCCGGGTGATCTGCCTGGCCCTGCCGGAGGTCACCGAGCGGCCCAGCCATGGCGCGCCGACCTGGTTCGTCAGGGACAAGAGTTCCTTCGTGACCCTGTGGGCCGACGGCCATCACGCCAACCAGTTCCCGCACCTGTGGTGCGCGGCGCCGCCCGGAGCCCAGGCCGAGCTCACCGCGGCCGACCCGGAGCGCTTCTTCCGGCCGCCCTATGTCGGCGGCCGCGGCTGGATCGGCATCCGCCTCGACCGCGGCACCGACTGGGCCGAGATCGCCGAGCTGTGCCAGGACGCCTACCGCGTGGTCGCGCCCGCCCGGCTGGTCGCGCAGCTAGACGATTAGCCCAGTACCGCCTGGGTGATCTCAGCGGCGCAGCCCCACGACATCGAGATGCCAGCGCCGCCGTGGCCGTAGTTGTGCCACAGCACGCCGTCGCCGAGCGGCTCTGCTTCCAGCCGTACTTCGGGCCGGCCCGGCCGCAGGCCGACGCGATGACCGAGGATCTCCGCGCCGCGCAGGCGAGGCTCGACCGCGATGCAGCCGGTCATGATCCGGTCGGCCACCTCGGCCCTGGGCTCGCGGTCCCAGTTCCCCTCTTCGTTCGTGCCGCCGAGCAAGATGGTGCTGCCATGCGGGAACATGTACACGATCCAGGGCGGCTCGGGGTCCCGGTTGACCAGGAACTCCTCGATACCGGGGTTGGCGGCGATCACCACCTGCCCGCGCACCGGCACCACCGCGGGGTCGGGCACCAGGTCGAAGGCGGCGGCACCGGAGCAGTTGACGATCACCGGCGCCGCGCCGGCCAGCCCGGTCAGCGAGGTGACCGCGGACACCTCGAGCGAGCCGCCGGCCCGCTCGAACCGGTCGCGCAGGTACTCGAGGTAGACCGGCATGGTCACCAGCGGCGCGGTGTAGAACCAGCCGGCGCTGAAGCCACCGGGCAGTTCCGATGGCTCGCAGGGTCGCAGGTCCGGCAGGAGCCGCATCCAGTAGTACGGCTCGAACGGGGCCCGGGAGATCTCCCGGCCCGCCGCCATCCGCACCCCGGTACCGGGTTCGGCGGCGAGCTTGGACAGCACCTCGAGCCCGGTCCGGCCCCAGGCGAGGGCGCGCTCGGGCGGGCCGACTTTCACCGCGCCCCAGACCGCCCCGGCCGCCACCGACGTGGTCTGCCCCGGTAGCTCCGCCGTCCTGACCGTCACGCTGAGCCCGGCCTCAGCGAGGCTGATCGCCGTGGTGAGGCCGGCTGCCCCGGCCCCGATTACGAGAACATCCATGAGCCGACCGTATCCCGTGCCTCCCGCCCGGGCGGGAGCCAGCCGGCCGGCCGTCAGATGACGAGCATCACGATGGCGATGATGACCGCCACGCCGACCAGCACGAACACTGGCGTGAACCGCTGGCCGGCCGCCGCCACCAGGCCGCTGTGCCCGGTCTGTTCCCCGTTAGCCATGTAACCGGGGCTGACCGGGGCCGGGCCGGGCGATCCGTGATGGTGGTGCGCCGGGTTTGCCGAATGCCCCCCGACATTTCCGCCCATGTGCCCGCCGCCCATGTGCCCGCCGCCCATGTGCCCTCCGCCGCCGTCGTGCATAGGTGCCCCCCTAGCTCACGCCGCTGGCGATGTCAAGACTGACATTTCAGGAATACCCCGTGATTGGGACGCGCGAACATGTTTGGCCGAGCGTGCTGCCCCGCGCGCGACCTAGCGCAGGCGGACCAGGGTAAACGTCTCGAATTCGGTGTAGTCCGGCGTCGGCGTCCCGGTGGCGCCGGTACCCGGGTTCACCGGGTCCGCGCCCACCGCATGGTAATGCGTGACCTTGATGCTGGGCATCTCGCCCGAGCCCGCGCCGGAGCCGGAGCCGGGGTCGACGTCGAAGACCGCGATGCCGTACCCGGTGGAGGTGTCGCGCCGCGCGGACCAGGTAGCGTTCTCCACCGCGTCGGCGGCCGCGCGCGTGTAGACGCCGGGCGTGGCGGTCAGGACCGGCGGGCCGGCCCGAGTGAACACCCTGGCCTGTCGCTGGCCGTCGCCGGTGTCGGTGCCGTACTCGTCCAGCGGAGCATCGGTGCCGCCGCAGCCGAGGATGAGGTGCACGGTGCCCTGGCTGGTGTCGAACACCCCGCTGTCGGTGGTCGTCACCGGGCGCGGCCGCAGGGTGTTGACCACGGCCCCGGTGGCGGCCTCGCGGCCCGCGTCGGTATCGGCGCCGCGCACCGGGAAGGAACGTTCGTAGTCGTGGTCGTGGCCGTTGAGCACCAGGTCCACCTGGTACCGGTCGAACAGCGGCAGCCACTCCTGGCGGATGCCGAGGTCGGAGCCGTTGCCGGTGGCGGAGGAGGAGGCGGCGCACTGGTGCATCTGGACGACGATCCAGTCCACCGACTCGTCCCGGCGGCCGGCCGCCAGCGTCCGCTCCAGCCAGCTGGTCTGCGCGCCGCCGGAGTAACCCCTGATGTAGAAGGACGTGCCCGGCTGGATCGGCGGGTGGCCGGTGCTCGCGGCCGGCGTCAGCGCGGCGGGACCCGCGACGAAGGCGGCCGCGTCCTGGTAGACGACGTCGTCGGCGTCGACCGAGACGAACAGGACCGAGCCGACGCGGAATGAGTACCAGCGCCCGCCGAAGCCGGGCACGCGGTTGTCCGGCAGGGTGTAGCGGGCCAGGTAGGACGTGAGCCCCTGCGGCCCGTTGCAGAACTCGATCTCGTGGTTGCCCGGGCAGGGCATCCACGGGCGGCTGGCGGCCGAGCCCTGGTTGTTGTTGCCGAAGTCGCGCCACACCTGCGGCTGGGCCGCGGGGTTAAGGTTGCCGTAGCACAGGTCGCCGTTGAGCAGGTGGAACAGGGGCTGGAAGGACTCGACCGCCTCGACCGCGTAGGCGCTCTGGCCGTACGAGAGCACCCAGGCGGTGTTCGGGGTGGCCAGGTCACCGAAGCTGGTGAAGCGAAACGGCGTCCGGCCAGCCGGGGCGGTGCGGAAGGTGGCGCTGAACGGGCCGGCGGCGTCGGCGTCGTTGTCCGCGGTCACCGCGTAGGCGTAGGTAGCACCGGGCCGCAGGCCGCCGACGCGGGCGTGGTAGGTCCACACCGTCTCGCCGCTGATCCCGTCGGTATAGGGGCGGGATTCGGCCCCGATGACGCGCTGCCCGATCCGGACCCGGGCCCGGATCGCCTGACCGGGCGAGGCCCACGACACCACCACGCTCGTGGCGGGATTATCGCCCCAGGCCAGGTGGATCTGCTCGGGGGTGCCGTCGCTGACCGCGGCCCGCGGGCGGCGTGCCCGCGTCGCCGCCCGCGCGGGTCTGGCGGCGGCTAGCAGGCCCGTACCGCCCGCCCCGGCCAGCACCTGGCGGCGCGACATCGACGAGCGCGGGGGCCGTGTGCTAGCTGGCTTCTCCGGCATAACGGGAAAGTAACGACCGCGGGTAAACGCCGGATGACGGCGCCCGCCTT